>DUQB01000004.1 GCA_012838035.1 Bacillota bacterium
CGTCGGAACATGGCTACAGCCTGCCTAAGACCTGCGACAGCCCAGCGACCATAGGTTTCGTTGTCCGTCAGACGGTACAGGCAGGCCAGATGTCGCATCAGGCGGTATGTACGTTCATGGACCAGCAGCGTCCAGGCATTCTCAAACTTTTCTCCCTGCCACATGGCTTGGTTCCAAGGGTCGATGTGTACTCTCTTTTGCGGGTTGAACGCCAGGTGCTCGCCGGTTTCGGGCGAGTAGTAGGCGTGACGCCAACCTATAGGCCGGATCGGTAGTTCGGGCTCCTGGCGGCAGACGACGGCGGCTTCAGTCAGTAGAGAGTTTAGCAGGCTGCGGGCCCAGGGTAGTTGGTTGACCTTGCGTTGGATTTCCGGGAGTACCTCGGGGCCCCAAAACAAGGTGGGCCAGGAACCTTCCAGTTTAAACCCGCGCGTATGCATGGACAGCACGTTCGGTAGAGCGGTAGGCGCGATATTCTGCGCTTGGCGTGATATGGCGGAACCCGATGCGGACATGGGCGGACCTCCTGTAAATTTGCATGTATTCACCGGTTGCCGCAGGCTGTTCGGCGGCGGCATGAAGCTGATACGCCGCAATATGAACAGCGGCTAAAGGAGCCGCTTTAGGCGCAACTGATCTTATGTTGGAGCGAATCTCCGTCTCTCCGACCGGTATAAGTTCTTTATCCTACATCGGATGGTGATTCCCTTTTACGAAGTACTGCTGTTAGGCCTTATCGCGAGCAAAAAGGGCACTGCACGGCATGGAGGCGTTTGGTGCTTTGTTGCATGGGTATCTGTCCCGACCGGATTGCTAAACTTGGGTAAAACCGTGTCCATTAGCGGGGATTGGCGCATGCCGGACGAATATGGTCAGAGGTGTGGGCGGGGTAGGTAGGTTTTGTGAAGGAACTTTGGTTGGATGGACCGAAAACGCCTGCGATATTGAATGCAAGCTATGGCGCGGCACTTAGGACGCCGCGGTGGCCTGTATCTATCAGAAGTGGAAAAGAGGATGATCAACCCATGCAGATAGTCGATGTCATGCAGAGCCGATTCTTAATCTCCGGACACCGGGGTTACAGCTCTCGCTATCCGGAAAACACGTTGCTGGCTTTTAAGGAAGCGATTGACCTGGGCGTGGACATGCTGGAGCTGGATTTGCATCTGTCGGCCGACGAGGTGCTGATGGTGATGCATGACAACACCCTCGACCGCACTACGAATGGAACAGGTTTGCTGCGGGAAAGGACCTGCGCCGAACTCAAAGAGTTGGATGCCGGCGGCTGGAAAGATGTGATTTTTACTGGGTTGAAGATTCCCACCTTTGCGGAGTTCCTTACGCTGGCGGAGCCGTATAAAGACCTGTTGCTGATGGTGGAGATCAAGACAGAGCCTGATGATATCGCTTGCGCGGATGCGGCCATTGCGCTGACCAAGGAATACGGGGTCATCGATCGCTGCATATTCACCTCCTTTAATGCGCGGGTCACCGATCACATTCATGATCGTTACGGCTGGCCGAATTTGGGCTACAGCGAACGCCACATGAAGAATGTGCAGCCGGATTCCATCGCCAAGCTGTTTTCTGTGGGCGTGCCCATGAGAGATGTGACCAAGGAGCATATGGAGTCCTGGAAGCGGCGGAACATCATCCCGGGCGCCTACTGTCCCGATACCGAGGAGAAGGTGCTCTTTTGCATTGAGAGTGGGGCGGCTATGGTTACATGCAATGATCCGGTACCGGCGATGCGTGTGGCCAAAGAGAGAGGTTTACGGTAGAGGGGAGGACGGCTGTGAGGATTCGCAGTGGGAAAACGGCATGGATCGGCCTATGCTTGGTCTGCAGCATCTTCTTTATAGCAGGAGTGGTGGTAACTGCGGCGGAGGGGCGGGCTCTACTCGAACCGCCGGATGGGTATGTGTATCATGGTACGTCACCCAGCATGGTCGATGTGGATGCTTATATCGCTGGTTTAGGCGATCCGGCTTTGTACCCGGCGGTGGAAGGGATGCACTCGGCCGTGCCTGGTACTCGGCCTCAGTCGCTGATCCAGACCACGCGCCTGTTCTTGGAAAGGGTGCGTGATGCCGGCCGCATTCCCCATTTGTCGTTTGCGATGGCTATAGGGGATGGGCAGAGCGTGGATGACGTGATTGCTCAGACTACCCGATATGACGGGCTAATCCGGGAACTGGGCAGAGTGATCAAGGAGTACGGCGATCCGGTGTTCGTCCGCATCGGTTTTGAGTTCAACGGCAAGTGGAACAACTACCATGCGGGGCTATACCCCATGGCGTTTCGCAAGTTCGTGGATCTGCTTAGAGAAGAAGGCGCGGACAACTTCGCTGCCATTTGGTGCTACGAACCCAACGCTGCGGATGATTTTGATGCCATCGGCGCTGACGGGCAACCGTTGTGGTATCCGGGTGACGAATATGTGGATTGGTTCGGCATCGACTTGTTCCAGCACAGTCATTTTGTGAGAGACGATGGGGATCAAGCGGGCGATAGGGCCGGCGGCGGGAGTAACCGTTTGAGAATGGCAAGCTCGCTTTATCAGCGCACGTTGCGGTTCCTGGAGATGGCGCGCCGGCACGGCAAACCGGTTTTCCTTTCTGAGTCGGCAGCTGTAGATGCACACATTACGCCGGATCGTCAGGATCCCGGTTTTCAGGATGGTAAAGCTGATTGGGAGTTGTGGTTTGCGCCGTTCTTCGCCTTTTTGCAGGAGCATCCGGAAATCAAAGGATTCAACTACATGAGTCAAGATTACCGTAACACCAAGTATGCGGCTAACGGTTGGGGCAACTCCCGCATCCAGGACAACAGCTATATACTGCAGCAGTGGATGGAAATGTTGCGTGATGAGAGGTTTATCCATGCCTCCGATTTAACGGTGAAGTTAAATACCAATAGCGGGAGATAGATGGTTTCTTTGTTGTGTGTGAGGCGATGCGGATCACGATCGTTGGGGGGCTACCAATGCACGACCTCGCCATAGCGATTTCCATACAACAAGCTAGCTAAGACGTCTACGAGCATGCGGGGATTGTTCTGGTAGATGCTATTGAGTTAATCGATCAACACGATTGGTAAGCGGAGCTCGAGTTATGGTGCGAATACCATTAAAAAGGCTGTCCCAAAGGTAAGTGTAGGGCAGCTTTTTTAGCGCTCGATTCCGTGCAAACGCTACTGAGGTGAATTTCGTGGTGCGCAGTGGAAGTAGTGCAGAATCGACACATGCTGGAGTGCATGGACCATGGAATCTCCGGCAGGCAGTTGCGTTTCAAACCCTACCGTAACAACAGGTCTTCTTCATTCTCCAACGTATAAGGAACCGGACGGGTAATTGGGAAGTTGCGGGAGATGGTCATGATGAAAGCAGTGGCATATCTGTTGGTGCTGGGCTTCATGTTCGCCATCGTCGGCTGCCAGGCGTTTGCCGGAACAGCCCAGGTGAATGCTGTGCGCACCTTCACGTCGGAAGGGATGCAGCAAGCTGCCCGTTATTCCGCAGAACGCGGCGGTAGTGCGGTTTTGGTGATGCAGCACGGAAAGATAATTTTTGAGGATTATCATAATGGCGCAGACGAAAACACAGCGACGCATATCCACAGCGCAACGAAGGGTTTCTGGGCGGCGCTGACGGCGGTGGCTATGGAGGATGGTCTTATTGCAGGTTACGATGAGGTTATTGCCGATACCATAACCGAATGGAGAAACAGCTCTGTTCATCCAGGGAAGAATCAAATCACATTAAGCCATCTGGTCTCACTTACGTCAGGGCTTTCTCAGGATCTGGCGTTCATTCAAGGTGAGAATCCGCTGGCGATAAACATCTACCGCTACGTGGTGAACAACCTGAGGCTTATGTATAAACCGGGATCCCACTTTGTCTACGGTCCCAGTCATTACTATGCCTTTGGCGTATTCCTTCAGCGGAAGCTTGTTCAGGATGGTGTATCAGGATCCTCTAGAGTATTTGGAGGAGAGGATCTTCAAACCAATTGGTTTGGAGTACGAGCGCTGGGCTCTCGATGCAGCCGGTAATCCGCATATACCCAACGGCTGCTGCATCACACCGCGAAACTGGGTGAAGTACGGACAGTTACTTTTGCAAAAAGGTCTGTGGAACAACGAGCAAATTGTAGCTGAAGAACTCATTGAGACGCTGTTTGTGCCCCAGGGTGTGAATGCGGGTCACGGCGTGTTTCTATGGCTCAATTTGCCGGGCGGTGAGCCTTCTGCGGGACAGGTAGCCAGAAAGGCTCCGGAGAACGCACCGGGTGGCTTTATTTACCACGGCGGTTACAATAATATATTCGCCTGCATGGGTGCTGGAACCAACCCCATGTACATCATTCCTTCTCTAGAAGCAGTGATCGTACGGCAGTCGCCTGGGGACTGGGCCTACTTCTCTGATAATGACTTCCTGGCGTTGATGCTGCCTTAGGTGGTTGTTCGCTGAGAAGCAGATTTGACGTGTGAAAGATAGAGGTAGACATCCGGAGGTTGGTGAGCAGCGAAATCTGCTGTACAGTCAGATCCTCCACATACCGAAAGTAGACCATAGTGCGCAGAGTCTCAGGGAGCTGCCTGATGCATGTCAGAATCTCCCGGATGCTCTCGTTCTCCACAGCTTGTTCTTCCGGTGCCAGGGTGGCGTGCTACGTTAGATCCAACAGGTTCAGGTCACCGTCTCCCGAAAACAGGCTCACTTCCGGGAGAGCTGCCGCTCTTCCCAAATAACTCAAGCAGACGTTGCGTGTGATAGTACAGAGCCACTGCTTCTCCTTACCGACCTCGTCGTAGCCGTCGTACGTTCTGTAAGCACGGAGAAAGGTTTCCTGCAGCAGATCCTCTGCAGTCTCCCGGCTCCCGACAATCCTTTATATAACGCAAGAGCCAATGCTGGTTGTTACGGATGATGCTATCAAAACGAAGCCGTGACTCCAGTGATGGTCCCTCCCTGTGATGACGCAGGTATGTAGCAGGTGCTCTACACTGTAAGTAACTTTGGTAGGTACAGAATGGTTCAATTGGGGGGTGCCTGGGTATATTTGGATGGATGAAACATATGCCTATCGGATGGGGAAAGGTGCCGATTTTTACTGAAAAACAAAAGGAATCAAAGCGTTTTGGTGGAAATAGTTAGAACATGGTTTCTAATTCACCGCATGACCGTTGATGTATGGGAGCGACAGCAATGCCACAACCTCTAGCTGAAGAAATCCTACGGTGCATCGATCAAGCGGGGCAATTATATTATAGGTTAGTGCTCCTGCCAGGTTGCAAAGTTCGTTGTCAGTCTACTTAAATCTAAAAGAATTCCGGTGACGATGCTCCCTCAACCTGGCAGTGATATATTCCCTATCAATGCCCTGTACAAGTCCGTGTTCCTTGACAAATGAAATAAGCTCGTCAGCCAACCAACGCATATCCGGGAAACCAAAGGCCTCCGGTGTGAGTCTGATCAACTCATCGATGACGGCTCGATCTTCATCTGTCATGGTTTGGGTGAAAGTGACCGACCGCTTTCTGGAGAGCGCTCGCATCCGACGTATGTTGAAGTCCACAATGAGAGCACGGATTTCATTCGCATCCATGTCGTAATCGGCGGCCAATTGTTCAACGTCGCAGCCCAGACCGGATCGCAGCAGCAACTCGGCTCGGACGGCCGTACTCTCATTACCGCCTTGTCGCACTAAACGCTGTAGTTTCGGGCCGACGTTTCGGTCAAGCTCAGCATGCACGTACGCTCACTCCCGTTCTCGAGTGAGCTTTACTTCGTCCTTCTGGCCTTAACAACCTGCCTGCATAACGAGAGCGCAGCTTCTTGAGCTTCTCCTCCCGTTTATGGCTGTTGCGCCACGTGAGGTAGTCAAAGATTTGTCGTTCCAACACTTCATGGGTTTCCGGAAACGTGCCCTCCAACGCAAACTTGCGCAATGGGGTAAACTCAGCCTCGATCCGATTCATCCATGATGCGTTGGTCGCCGTATATACCAAATGGATCCTGTTTCTTTCCACCCATGATTCAATATCCCGACGAAGATGCGGCGAGAAGTTGTCCAATATGATGTATAGATACATCCAATGCGGATACATCGCACGCAGCTTTTTAAGGAAGTCCAGGAACTCTTCGCCGCGCTTGCGGTCGTAGAAAAAGCCGTGCATTACATCGTTATGTACATCGTAAAACGCCAATAAGTGACGTACGCCGTGCGGCCGATGATAAGTCGCCGGCAACCGCGGCACCTTTGTCTGCTCCGCCCAGGTGCGTCCAAGGTAGGGCCGACACTCCAACGGACCAAACTCATCGAAACAGATGACGGCGCTCCGTTTCGGCGCTTTAGCGTACAACTCTCGAATCCTTGTCCACTTCTCGTCAAACTGCGGATCGTTTGAGTGCTTCCAGGTTCGATTCCGCTGATAACTAATTCCGTTCTGCCGGAGCGCTTGGCGCACCGTCTCTCTGCAAACCGGTGGAATGACTTGATGTTGAACGGCTGCTTCCCGGATCTTGTCGACCGACCACGTGGTCCATGGTAAACCAAGCTCTTTAGGGCTTTTGCGAACGAATATCGCGAGCGCTTCATGCTCGTCCCTGGACAGAATCGCCGGAGCTCCTCCGCCGTGTCGGGGAGGAAGAGACGCCAATCCCCGGGAATTATACTCACGTACTATTTCACGAGCATATTGAACTGAGACCTTGGCATAATCGGCCGCTTGCTGCAATTGTTGTCCGCGGGCTACTTGCGATAGTACCTGAGCTCGAGTTCGCGCAACGCCGTCCCGTCCACGTTTGGCTATCTTGCGAAGGATGTCATGTGTGTTGTGATCCATGTTGTAGAGCCTATTCACCGCGTCCACCTCGTTGTGCATTTGATGCACAATTCGCGCGGAAATTTCTAACTCCTGCTACTCCGACAAAGAAACTAGCAAGCTGGCAGAAGCACTAGTTTAGGTGATAGGTATATTTGTACAAGCTAATCCCAGCTAGAGGCTGCACTGGATACACGCCCTGTGGTACAAACTTAGTGTCCGATTCTTGATAAGTGGCCTTTGAGCGGGTCCAATTAGATCAGGTTGGACACCTCAGGCATTGTACACACCCATAGCCGATGCACCTGCTTGCTCCGCACCTCAACCGAACACGGTAGGTTGCCACCACAGAATAGTGAATTCGAGTAGCCATGCACAAAATAATCCCCATAGGTCAGGGCAAGCTCTGTTTGCCTTACCCACCCTATGGGGATTCCGAATGAACACATACTAGCGAAGCGTTCTCCCTACCCTGCCGCCACCGCTTCCATGCCGACATTGCCTAAGCCAAGCTGCCTACGAAACTGACTGGTGTAAAGCTCATGGTAGAAGCCTTTTTTCGCCAGCAACTCCTCGTGAGTACCTCGCTCAATAATCCTACCATGATTGATTACCAGTATTTCGTCAGCGCCTTGGATCGTCGATAACCTGTGCGCTATGACAAAACAGGTTCTACCCTTCATGAGAGATAACATTGCTTCTTGAATATGCATCTCGGTACGAGTGTCCACGCTACTGGTCGCTTCATCCAAAATTAATATGGAAGGATTAGCCAAAATAGCACGAGCGATTGTCAACAGCTGACGCTGTCCCTGACTTAAGTTGCCACCTTCGGAAGCAAGTTCGGTATCGTAACCGTTGGGCAGCCTACAGATGAATCCATCTGCATTCGCCATCTTTGCCGCGGCTTCCACTTCCTCATCCGTAGCATCTAGTCGCCCATAGCGAATATTCTCCCTTACAGTACCGGAAAACAAATAGGTGTCTTGCAGAACGATGCCCAATGAGCTGCGTAAATTGTCCTTGGCCAATTGCCTGATGTCCTTGCCGTCAATGGTGATGGCGCCCTCGTTGACATCATAGAAGCGCATTATTAGGTTGACTATCGTGGTTTTGCCCGCACCAGTGGGACCGACCAATGCGATTGTTTGCCCAGGTTCAGCCCTGATATCAACACGCTCCAATACCGGTACGTCCTCGACATAACCGAAGGAAACCCGGTCGAAGGAGACTGCGCCTTTGACATCCGTCAAATGTATGGCGTCAGGCGCATCAGCTTCTTCCTCTTCCGCATCAAGGATCTCAAACGCTCGTTCAGCGCCGGAAACCGCCGATTGCATCATGTTAACCTGATTGGCCACCTCATTGATCGGGCGAGCCAATTGTCTTGAATAGTTGACCATACTGGCGATGACGCCGACGGTAATGAGGCCTCGACTGGCAAGCAGCCCGCCAATCGACACCACCAGCACGAACGACAGGTTGTTCACCACGTTCATCAATGGTCCGATGATTCCAGAGAAAACCTGCGCTTTGATACTGGCATTTTTTAAGCTCTGGTTAATGTCATCGAAATCCTGCAGAACTGCCTCTTCCCTACAAAAGGCCTTTACCACACGTTGTCCGGTGATGATTTCCTCAATGAACCCGTTAATATTACCGAGTTCCCGCTGCTGGGCTGAGAAGTGCGAACGGGTAAAACGCACGATTTTCCTGGTAATCAGGAATCCCAGCGGCACGGTCACTATACTGACTAATGTGAGGACCGGGCTAAGCGTCAGCATGGCGGTTATTGATCCAACCACCGTGATAATGCTGTTAAACACCTGCGTCGTGCTCTGTGTAAGGGTATGGCTCACCGTTTCCACGTCATTAGCCAGACGGCTCATGATTTCGCCGTGCGTTCGGCTATCGAAGAAACGCACAGGCAACCGCTGTAGTTTTTCGAAAAGGTCCGTACGCAGAGTGTGCACCGTACGCTGCGACACACCGACAATAACGTAATTCTGCAGCCAAGTCGCGCACGCACTCACCAAATAGACTGTCGCCATCAGCAAGAGTATGGTGCTCAATCGCTCAAAATCGACTGCGCCCGCACCTAACGAAAGTGCGTCAATGCCCCTACCTATCAGAAGCGGGCCCAGCAGGCTGACCGTAGAACTGATGAGAATCAGTAGAAACGCGACCGCCAAGGCATACTTCTGCTTCTTTAGATACCGCCATAGCCGCAATAAGGTACCCTTCACGTTTTTGGGCTTCTCGGGCGTAGCGAACAGACCCGCAAATCTTCCTCCGCCGGGTCCGCGCCGAGGACCGCGAAACCCCATACGCACTGGCTGTTGATAGGTGCCTGATCCATACTTGGGCTGGTTAGACTGCTGCTGTTCCGACATTTCTACACAGCCTCCTTCCCGAGTTGCGAGCGGTAGATGTCTTGGTATACGGGGCATGTTTCCATCAGTTCCGCATGTTTACCCATGCCTACTATCTGGCCGTCCTCCAATACGATGATGCGGTCGGCGTCCATCACTGAGCTGATGCGTTGCGCTATCACAAACGTCGTCGTTTCTTGCATCAACTTACGCAATGCTGCTTGCAAGCGGGCTTCCGTACCTAAGTCGATGGCGCTGGTACTGTCATCCATAATGAGTACCTTCGGCTTACGCAACAGTGCCCGGGCAATGGCTAAGCGTTGCTTCTGCCCACCGGACAGATTCACGCCGCGTTGTCCGACCATGGTATCGTAGCCATCGGGGAAGGAGCTGATGAACTGATGCGCCTGAGCTGCCGTAGTGGCGGCAATAATCTCCTCATCATCAGCCTCCGGATCTCCCCAAGCCAGGTTCTCGCGTATGGTACCCGTGAACAGGATTGATTGCTGCAACACCATGCCTATGCTCGAACGCAACTCCTTAAGATCCATGTCGCGAATATCGCGTCCATCAAGCGTAATGCGTCCTTCTGTCACATCGTAAAAACGGGGAATGAGACTAACCAACGTAGTCTTACCCACGCCGGTCGATCCTAAGATCGCAATGGTCTCACCCGGCTCGACGGTGAAACTGATATTCTTCAACACAGGCGGCCCGCCGGCCCCTTTGTACCTGAAGGAAACATTCTCAAATGTAAGGCGGCCTTCACGCACGGGTTCAACGGAAGCGCCCGGTTTGGTCTCAATATCTACCTCCGTATTGAGCACTTCTTTGATCCGATCCGCCGAAGCCTTGGCACGAGAGATATTCATCAGGAACATGGCGACCATCATCAGCGCATGGAGAATCTGGGTGATATATGTGATAAACGCCATGACTTGACCGACCTGCATGGTTCCACTATTGACATAGCGCCCGCCAAACCATAATACTGCTATTACGGTACCATTCATGATGATAAGCATTGTCGGTCGCATGAAGCCGATCAAGCGTCCGGCCTTCATCCCGATATCACGGAGAGCGTCATTAGCCTTGGCAAACTTCCGTATCTCGTAATCGGCACGGACAAACGCCTTGATGACACGCACGCCGGTGAGATTCTCCTGCATAACGCCGTTCACGCCGTCAAGACGCGTCTGCACCTTAGTAAACAAGGGAAACGCCTTACTCATGATCCCCATCAATACGATTAGGAGTAACGGCAGCGCGAAAAGCAGGACCAATGACAGGTTTGCATTTAGCGATATCGCCATGACCAGGCCGCCGATAGACAGCAGTGGTGACCGCACCAGCTGTCGCAGCAACATCATCACGATGTGCTGCACCTGCGTAACGTCATTGGTCAGGCGTGTAATGAGCGATGCAGTGGTAAACTCGTTTAAGTTGGTAAACGAAAACTGCTGCACTTTAGCGAACAGATCTCGCCTAAGGTCGGTACCAAACCCTATACTGGCCATACTCGAAAAGTAGGTGCAGGCTATACCGCCTATTACTCCTACCAAAATGCAGGCGAACCAAAGAACGCCGACACGAATACCGTAAACCATATCACCGCTGCTTAAGCCTTGATCGATAATCCTGGCATAAAATTGCGGTCCTATAAGATCGGCCATTACTTCAATCAACATAAACAGCGGAGCCGCGAGGGCTGCCTTCCAGTATGGCCGCAGGTAGGAGCTTAGTTTCACCATAGACTATCACACCTTTCTCCCAACGCTACTCTTCTTCACTCAGATTGTCCGTAACTCGGTCTAGAAACGCTAACAGCAATTCCTCTTCCTCTGGAGTGAACCCGCGAAAACTGACCGCATCGGTTTCACGAATACACTGCATAACTTGCTCTTTTAACCGCCAGCCCGGCTCAGTGAGATAAACACGCGAAATACGCTGATCGGCACTGTCTTTCTTCCGTACGATCAGGCCGGCCTTCTCTAAACGCTGCAGCGTGACGGTGAGCGTAGGCGGGGTCAGGTGTAGCGAGTTTGCCAGGTCTTTTTGCACTTGGCCGTCTTGGCGCCATAGGGCAAACATAATGGGAGTCTGACCAGGATGAAGACCCAAATCGCTCATCAGCCGATGACTGCGTTTCTTATGCGAACGAAGCGCTCGACCCAAATGGTATCCGAGGGAATGCTCCCTAGTCATATACAGCCTCCCGATAGCGCCGACGCGAATTAGTTAGGTAACTAACCATCTTCTATCCTAATCGACAGCAAGCCGTCGCGTCAATCTAGACAATGCATTTTTTATACCTTTTTCAATCCCTGATGCATGGGATTATTTGGCCGCCTTTCAGCACCGCATGCCTTTGTACCAAACGCAGCCAATCTTCAACCTACCGTTATTGACGCGCCAGATGCCGAATCAATGCCGGGAGAAGCTTTCCCGCAGTTTCCAAGCGCACTTGCGACGGCATGATAAAAAACTCATTTCTGAGAAAAAGGATTTTGCCTTTTGCCAACTAACGTAATGTATATCTTTATTTGGAGGTGTTAAGATGGCCAAAAGCCTGAGACAGACGGTAAGGGTCATTTTCTTGGTGTTGCTGATGGGATTGTTGAGCGGTGCCTATGCTTTAGCCGACAGTGCCCCTCTTGAGCTGGCCCCGGGTGTAACCTACAGTTCGTTCGACGTACCAACAGGCGCCGGTGTAGCCGTAGCTCATATGGTTACAGTGGACCTGACACAACCAGGCGTATCGTTGAACCTACTCTATCCCGGCGTAGTCGGTAGGGCGCTGCCTCTTTCGACAATGGTCGCTGATCAAGGAGCTATAGCTGGTGTTAATGCGGACTTTTTTAACATTAGCGCTACGCAACCAGGCATTACTCCCACCAATGCTCCCGTAGGGCCAATGATTCTGGCGGGCAAAGTGTTAAAAGCCGCCGTACCTACCGTTCATCGTTTTGGTCCGAGCCTACCGAGCGGCGCGGCGGTAACGGATGTAGTGGGCGTAGGCATTGACGGCGTTGTTCGCATCGGTCGTCTCACGCTTGTAGGTACGATATCTACGCCGCAAGGCAACTATACGCTGCGCGGTTTGAACCAGTATGGAATAGCGCAAGGCGGTATCGCGCTCTTCAACTCCGACTGGGGCAGCGTGTCTCGGAAGCGCTCCATCTGTGGTGACGACTCCAAACGAGAGAACCCCTGTTCCACAAATACTTACGAGGTCATCGTAAAAGATGGTAAAGTGGCGGCGGTCGCCGAAGAACCCGGGGCAGGCGCCATTCCCGAGGATACCTTCGTCCTTGTAGGCAGAGAAGCCGGCGCCGACCAACTGCGAGCCCTCAAGATCGGTGATCCCGTAACGGTGGAGTATCAAATGCTTTCATCGCTGAATGTCCCCTTCGACTTCGCAGTGGGTTGTCAACCGTTGATCCGCGATGGTAAGGCCGTCCCCGGTCTGAATGCGACCACCTACGCCATCCGTAGCGCCATCGGCATCAGCCAAGACGGTAAAACAGTATATCTCATTGCGCTTGACCGCAATAAAGGCACCATGACCTATGCGGAGATCGCCAAGATGCTCCTCTCCGTCGGGGCATATACCGGCGCCAACCTTGACGGAGGTGGTTCATCAACATTGGTAATCCGTGAACCGGGCGTAGGCGGAGAAATAGTTGTAAAGAACATCGCTCCCACGGATGCTCAACGTCCCATTCCCAACGGCATCGGCGTATTCTATACCGCGCCGTAATCCAACCGGCAAGGTAGCGCATGTAGCGACCGTACTGAATGCACAAAGGGTGCCTCGTTTTTTGAGGCGCCCTTTTCAGCCTATTTTTCTCCGACCTTATCCATCACAGCCCTGGTTAAGGTGATCTCTTTATACCCAAAACGTTGCTGTAGCTGGATTAATACGTTGGCAAAGGGCTCGCGTCGCCTGCGGCGCAGCTCTTTTCGGATGGCTAGATATGCCTTTGGATCCAACAGGCGACGAACCTGCTTTTTCCAAATCTCATCGCTAGTCTGAACAACCCAAGCGAGAAAAGCTTCCCATACGGCGCTCTCTGCGCAATTGAGCTCCGTCATCGCTTCACTTATGCTCCTTCCGGCAGCAAAAAGGACGGCGGCATCTTTCCGAATATCCTGCGCCTCTCCCGCAACGCTTGTAATAATACCTAGAATATCCGCCCCATACAGTTCCAGCTTGGTAGGTCCCACTCCGTAGCAGGCAGCCAACTGATCCAAGGTACGCGGCAAAGAGCAGGCTATACCCGTCAGCTCTCGATCACCAAACACTACGTATGCGGGCACTTTTTTTGCTTCAGCCTGCTTCCGCCGCCACTCCTTCAGTTTCTGCAGCACCTCGGGATGCGCCTGACTCTCCGCGTCGCTAGGAGGAGCCTTTCGCTTAGCAACGACCTTAGCTTTGGTAACGGCAAAAGCCTGCGCCGCTCGAGGTTGACACACGCTGCAACACTCTGTATTTCGCTTCACCGCGTTCTCACCAAAGTAGCGCAACAAATAGGCACGGCGGCACGACTTGAGATAGACGAAATTACGCATCGCCTGAAATCGCTCGTGTTTTGCCTGCATTTGGCGTTGCACCTGAGCCCAAACCGCAGCGCCTACAGTAGGGGTCATGGGCAGAACGGCGGTAACCTGCATGCCTGTGGTAGTCCGATGCACCAGCTCCAGCTGCCCTAGGGCCTGCAGGTAAGATAAGATGAGGGTTCCCATAGCGGCATCGTTTTCGCTAAAAGCGACGACACCTTCGCCGCGATCCGCCAAGGCGGCGACTTTGCGCAAAAAGGTTTGCGCCTGAGCATGCGTAAGGCAGTCTTTTTCCAACAAGAATTCACGTAACTTTACATCTCGCCCCGGTACCACGACCATCGTGCATTCAGCAGGCTCACCGTCTCTACCGGCACGACCGATCTCCTGAAAATAAGCCTCCATTGACTCGGGTACGCCGGCGTGAATCACCGCTCGAATATCGGCTTTATCAATACCCATGCCAAATGCGTTCGTTGCCGTTACTACCCGCACCATATCGGCCATAAAGCGGTTCTGCACCGCAGTCCGTTCGGCAGCGCTTAGTCCGGCGTGGTAGGCAGCCACAGGTTCGCCCAGCGCGTCTTCTAAAACGGCGGCTAACTGATCGGCATCGTTGCGACTAGACACATATACAATCGTACTCCCGGAAGAGCGTCTCGCCAACGCCACGATTTTGCCTTGTTTCTCGACCAGCGTCCGACAATGCTCCAGTCCCAACCACAAATTAGGCCGATCCACCGCAGCATAGAAATGCTTGGCATCTTCTATCCCTAATTGCCTAATGATATCTTGCCGGACGTGTTTGGCGGCGGTAGCGGTCAGCGCCAACAGGGGCGGCTTTCCGACTGCCCTATGGAAGTCTTTGATAAACCCGTAATCGGGGCGAAAATCGTGCCCCCACTGCGAAACGCAGTGGGCTTCATCTACAGCCAGAAGACTTATATCTACCTGACGACACACTTTAATGAAGCCGGCGCTCTTTAGTCTTTCCGGCGCGACATAAGCCAACCGTACCTGTCCGGCTACCATATCGCTCAGTTTACGATACATCTCGGCGGCAGTGTCATGACTGTTTATCGCCACGGCGGATATGTCCTTGGCGACCAGCGCATCGACTTGATCCTTCATCAACGAAATGAGCGGAGAAATGACCAGCGTAACGCCAGGTAAGAGCATGGCAGGCAATTGAAAACAGAGCGACTTGCCGCCCCCTGTAGGCAGAACCGCCAACGCAGATTCACCGGCCATTACGCATTCGATGATCTCTCGTTGGAAAGGGCGAAATGCATTTAAACCAAAGTACTGTTGGAGCGCCATATCCAACTCCGTTGCAGGATGGGAGCAAGAGGAGCGGATAGTTGCAGATAGTTCGGTCAAACGGAAACTGCCTCCTAAACCTGGGACAAACAAGTTGTATAGCGCATTTCTCCTGACGCACCAGGCGTTCCGCCCTGCTGCGCGCGGGAACAATGACTCGCATCGAAGCGTAACCTCTCATACCTGCGGCAAAGCACTACACATGGACGTGCTTCCAACGCCCGCTGCGGAATCTGATGAACAACAAAAGGCCGCGGGTGACTAGGTCGACCGACATGGCAATCCAAGCCCCGACCAGCCCGAAACCTAATCGCACAAGGAGGTAGGCGAGCGACACACGGATGGCGCAAACGCCGATTGCCGTTACGGCCATGACAGTACGTGTATCTCCCGCGCCGCGCAAGGATCCAGCCAGAACCATGTGTAAAGCTAAGAACGGCTGAGACAGCGCTACGATGCGCAGTACCACGGCACTTTGCTCAATAACGCTTTGGTCTGTGGTAAAGACGCTTACCAAAGGTTTGGGAAACAAAAAGAAAAGCACACCCATGGCGCTCATACCTATGGCGGCCAGACGCGTGGCTTCCATACCGTTACGCTCGGCAGCCTTGGCATCACCGGCGCCCAACGCCTGCCCGACCAGGGTGGTTGCCGATAGAGCAAAGCCGAAGCCCGGCATGAAAGAGAGCGACTCCGCTTGCAAGGCGATGCGATGGGCGGCAAACGCTATTGTCCCGAGCCCGGACAAGATCATGGTGAACAGCAACTGGCCTACGCGCATAAAACCCTGTTCTAATCCCGCCGGAATACCGATGGTGAGAATGCGTTTAATGGTAGCGAAATGCGGTGCCCAATCATCTCGCCAATTGAGCTGGATAAGACGCCTACCGCGGAAAATGATATACACTTGGATGACTCCTCCCACAACATGTGACAAAGCTGTGGAGAGGGCGGCGCCAAACACGCCTAAGCGCGGAAAAGGACCGACGCCGAAGATAAGCAGGTAGTTGCCGATTACATTGAAGACGTTGGAGACTGCCATCACTTTCATCGGCGTACGGGTATCGCCGGCGCCGCGGAGAATGCTGTTACAGATGACCAGGATGAATTGAGGCACAACCGCAGCACCTATGATACGGACATAACCAGCTGCATCGGCCAACACGTCTACTTCGGCATTACCGAACATCACATGCACAATTTGATGCGCAAAGACGACAAAGCAAATACTGCAAAGAACGGACAGCCCAAGACCGGCTACAATGGACTGACGCGCCACTTGATGCGCTTCCTGCGGTTGACCCGCGCCGATGTGACGCGCAATCAATGCGGTGGTACCGGTACTTATTGACGTAAAGATAGCTGTAGCCGTCATCATAATTTGAGCACCCAGACCAACGGCGGCCAACGCCGCGGCGCCCAGGCGCCCAACCATTGCGGTGTCTACCATATTTACCGCCATGCTGAGAAACTGATCGACGATTGCAGGCCAAGCCAGGGCTAACACGGTGACGGTAGTAGCCCTACGCACTGCATACTGAGATACACTTGACGTACTCAGAGCCAACTGCACCTCCAGATGAATATACGATGAAATCATCGCATCATTGGTATCTATATATTCCTCTTCCCACTCAGACGGCAGAATCCTGCAGCGAATGTGTGGAATTGTCCAGTACAATAGGTTTCCATCGTTTGCACAGGAGGGAAAGCATTCTTGTTAACGCCGTTGACCTGCTCTTTCCCAAACGGCGAGAGTAAAAATACGCTACACAACAACTATATTGCTAAAGGATACCGCCCTTGGAAACAAGAACCAATTAGTTAAAACGACCTGATAGGCAGGTGACGCATTGTGTACGGAAGAGTTTTCGTATTAGTGATGATTGTTTTCCCATGCGCTTTGCTCCTCGCTTTATTCGGACTACCTGCGAGAGGGGCACAAGACGTTTCGGAGCTCGTCTTGCTTTATGAAGAGTTCGACAACCTGGGCGGACTGCCGGAGGGCTGGACTATACGCTCCGGAAACACCACGACGGTCAGGGTATCTGACGAAGACGCCCATAGTGGTAAGTACAGCCTACGTGTAGAAGATGCGTCCAATTCCGCCGCTGTAGGAGCCAACAGTAAGCGAGTGCCCGTAACCCCCGGACAAGAGTATGTCGCTACCGCTTGGGCGAAAACCCAGTCGGGGGCCGTGCAGTTCCATCTGCAGTTTTACAACGCCGCAGGCATGCAGCTCAGCGGCAAAAGCGACGGGAAAAACAGCGCCAGGGATTGGACATTATTGCGTGTGGTGGATGTGGCTCCGGAAGGCGCGACTTATGCTATAGCCGTAGTATGGGGGCACATTAAGAATGTCGGTATAGCCTTCTACGACGATATTAAAATCACGGAGTTCGTGGAGACCACCAATCTCCGCACGCAAACCCCCGTCACTCTGGTACCGAAGGCCAATCCCTATGCCGGTTTCACCACATCGGCGACAGATTTTCAGTTTACAGTGAAGAACACGGGTCACCCCCGGCTGCAATACTCGGCAGAGGATATTGCCGCCTTGCACGCTCGTCTGCAGGAGATGCCCGCGCTACAGTACAACTTATTGCTATCCACTATTAAGTCGACGGGTGATCGGCAAGTTGCGGCGACTTCCTACTCGGCAGGCGGTATGAGCTTTCCTCTGCCGCCGCAGATGCCCAAGGGAGAGAACCTGCCCTGGCAGCAACTCACCATGGCCATTCGTACCCATCTGCGTAATCTGATCGAAGCCTACGTCGTCACCGGAGACGAAAAGTACGCGGCGACAGCCAAACGCAGCTTATTGGCTATGAGCGAATGGCAGGCCTGGCATGGACGTGACAACGACACGGAAGAATGGGGTACCGAAGCCTTCAACACCACTTATATTCTCGAAGGGGTAGCTGAAGCTTATGACATGCTCTATGATTACATGACCCCGGAGGAACGCGCCGAAGTACGGACCGCCATCATGGACAAAGCGCTGAAACCTTTGTATAACTACGCCGATAACACCCTCATTGATCACAACAAATATATCATTCGCATCGCCGCCATGGGTTACGGGGCATTGGCGTTATACGGCGACGAGCCGGACATGGATAAATACATCCAAAAAGCCTATGAAAGATGCATGTGGTATCTGGATCAACGCGTTGTGAGCGATAAAAACGAGGGAATGAACTACTTAAGCGTCTCCATGGGGCACATGATGTACTTCATGGACGCGCTGGAGCGGATAACCGGCGATCGCTCCTTCTTTGATCATCCCTACTTAAAGGATGTGCTGCCCAAGTTCGCCCTCTACTTCTATGGACCTGCTAAAAGCGGATTTGTCAACTTCGCGGATGCCTCGCTCAGCAATACTTATTTAATAAGCGCCCTGCAATCACTAGGTCGCATCAATAATGATGAGACGGCGAACTGGCTCGTTTACGACAGCAAAGGTACGCTGGGTACCTTGTTTGCGCCCTCAACACTGAGGCCGCAGATCCCCGCCGATTTACCGACGTCCGCTGCGTTTCCCACTATCGGCTGGGCGGCATTGCGCAGCGGATGGTCGGCCAGAGACACAATGTTAGCTTTCATCTCCAGCGGGTCGCAAATGGGACACAGTCACCTGGACGCCAACCACTTCGTGCTCAATGTAGGGGGCGCTTGGCTGTTGCAGGATCCGGGATATAAAAGCGCCGCCCCCGGTCCTCTATACGAGTTCTCGCATGGGTCGTTGGGCCATAATACCGCTACGGTCGACGGCTTCACGCAGGTAATTAAAGGTGGTGGCAAACTGGCCGGCACGTTTTTCTCCGCACAGTTGGACTACGTCGCCGGCGATGCTGCAAAGGCCTATGGAGGTACGCCGCTGCAGGGATGGCTGCGCCACATTTACTATGTAAAGCCCGATTACTTTATCCTGCTGGATGAAATGATGATACAGCGTGCCGACCAACAAGTGGGCTTACAGTTCCACAACGGCGGCAGCGTAACGGTCGACGATCGGCGCCTGGAGAGCGGCTTCAGCGATGTAGTCAATCGGCTGACGATCCAAGACAACATATGGCAACTGCACATCCAACCCATTTGGCCGCAGCAGATGAGGGCGACATACGATACTGCTCCCGGTGCCGAAACTTACGGTCCGTTCATCACCTTGCTGCCGAAAACGGACAACCGCCGCGTCAATGTGGTGACCTTGCTCGACCCCGCTCGGGCGGGCGATGCACCCCTCATGCCATATGATATTGCGCTTCAAGACACGCACATCAACTTCACAGTGCAAGTTGCTGAGCGGACGGACTATCACTGGTTGACCTTCAGTACGCAAAAAGAGCCTGCGCTCAACCGTAAACTCTACGGAGACGGCATCAACACCGACGCCATGCAAGCATTGGTCAGTATCCAAGACAATGGTCGAATCCAAGGTTACTCTATGCTGGCCGGACGACAACTCCTCTTTGCCGGCAAAGACCTCATCAGCAGTCCCGTTGAAGTCAGCGCGACAGTGTACAAGACAGATGCGGGCTGGGTGGCTGAGTTGACAGCCGCCGCAGCCGGTGATGTTCAGCTGCTCATTCCGGCTGAAGGAGAGTTGACCGAAAAACGATTAAGTATCAGTGTGCATGCGGGAGAACAAAGCCTTTATCTCAGCAGTCTCCGGTAGATGAAGCTTGAGTTAAGCATGTGTTCTCCGGGGGTCCCGGTTTGGCTCAGTATTAGCCGGGCCGGGAATCTCCCTACAGTTGCCTCCGATGCTACAGTGCATGAAGGTAGCTGGAGCGACGCCCTCGCCATGCTGCAAAATATGGGCGCGCAAAAGCAGGAACGTGTAAAGGTGGAGGAAAATAACGTATGGATTCCTTTCCACACCGCGCCTAAGCGAGAACCGGCGCTGCTAAGTATATCATCCGTGCAGAAGCAAGGCGCATGTCTGGAAGCGTGTCGGGTTACCTAAATTGAGGTTAGGCCATTGAAGGATATTAAGGGGGATGAAAACGTGAAGTGCCGCAACATATTGTTGTACATCTTGTTAATCAGCCTTTTCGTCTGTAGTATTAGCTCCGCCCAACAACTAAGGCCCACCATAACTTTTATGCATTATCTCAGCGTGGAAACAATGGAGATGCTCATGCCGCTCATCGAGCGATTCGAGCAGGAGAACAACATTAATGTGGAAATTATCACGGTGCTTTCAAGCGAGGTTGTTACCAAGTTACAGGTCATGGCGGTCACAGATACCATGCCTGACGTAATGCGTTTAGGCAGCGAGTACATCAACTTGGTAGAGGCAGATCCGTTTGCCGACTTTACACCATATGTTCAGCGCGACGGCATCAACATGGACGAATACTATCCGCCGATTCTATCCGCTCTGCAATACGATGACAAGCTCATCGCCTTACCTACCGACATATCCACTTATGCCATGTTTTATAACATGGATATGTTCGATGCGACCGGCTTGTCATATCCAACGCACAGTTGGGCTGCCGCCGCTTGGACCTGGGACGATCTTATCCAACACGCAAAAAAGTTGACATCTGCGCCCAATGCTTCTCCGCGCGTGTACGGTATTCATACGCTGAGCCCAATATCAATGTGGCCTTGGTGGTGGAACAGCGACTGGCTTGATATTCCGGCACGCAAGACTCTTGCGCAAGCGCCGAATACGATTCAGGCTCTGCAGAATATAACGGACGCCTATTTGGTACACAATGTGATGGGCGGCTCATTCCCTGCACACACTGCCGCCATGGTGGTCAACCTTAACGCGGCAATTCCCAACTATACCAACGTGGTTCAGGCCAGGTGGGACGTAGCGCCGCTACCACTAGGCGCCCAGCGGCGCACCATCCTCTACCCCAACGGATTATACATGGCAAAATCATCACAAGAGAAAGAAGCCGCTTGGCAGTTCGTCAAGTTCATCACTACTCAAGTGGAATCGGCCAGAATCTGGTCAACCGCATTGGGACGCATCCCAGCCATGCGTAGACTGGGTGCCGCCTATATCCAAATGCAGAAAACCATAGCGCCTAATGTGGATCATCAGGTGTTCCTAGAAGCGCTCGAGTATTCTCAGTATCCCACAACACGCATGGTTCCGGCCGCACTTCAGGTCGAGAATGCGCTAAATACGATCTTTACCAAGATGCGTACCGGTACGGTCTCGGTACCAGCCGGCGCCGCGGAGATGGACCTTGTAGTCAAAGCGCTCTTGAACTGGGAATAAACCGGATGACATCTAGGAACAGGCGGTGCGGTTGCACCGCCTTTAATATTTGGCTAAGCGAGACGGTTCCCACGCCTATCATGCCCCCCGCTCCTCATCAGGGTAAATAGGCTCCTTCTTGTCTCAGTCGTTCGCGCAATTTGTGCGTATCTACCTGATGCACATCGCCTGCAGCTGCCTGTGCGGCTAATGCCGCGGCTAATCCGGCTGCCTCTCCCATGGCTAAACACACAGGCATGACGCGCACACTGCCATTGACAATGCGGTCGCTGGAGATACTACGACCTGCCACCAATACGTTACGCAAGTCTTTGGGTACCAGACAGCGATAAGGGATGCCGTGTGATTCTCCCTTCCGATAGCGTAGATCGGCATACTTCTCTACTAGATGTTCAGCGCCGTGAATATCAATGCCGTAGTTATTTCGACAGATCTCATCAGGAAAGCTTCTGCGCCGTGCATAGTCATCCACCGTAAGCGTGTAGTCGCCGATGATCCGGCGTGATTCCCTAATACCCATTAACGAGCCGGTTTTAGCCAAAAAGGCGTTGCCGAACGCAGTTGGATGAAACTGGCGTAATCCGGCAGTGAGCTGTGCGGCTATCTGCCGCCCTTGCATCAACGCCCGAGAAACGCTCTCCGGATCAGTGCCGTCCACGCCGTAAACATGCCCGGCGTTAAAGCCCACTGCTCCCGGACCAACCTGTTTACTACACATATGCGCGTCTTCGATGAGTGGGTAATCGGCCGAAGCAACGATTTTGTGGATTGGGCTCAGGTTGTTCTTTCGATTCAACCATGGTCCGTTAAGGTAGCCGTAATCATCCACATTGGTGAGCACAAAGCAGTGTGAACCGGGCTGCAGTTCTCCCGAAAGCTCGTCACCTTTATGAAATGGGGCTCCGGCATAGGCGACCAGATCGGCGTCACCTGTGCAATCCACGTATACTTGGGCACGATATGCCGTTAACCCCCCCTTATTGGCCGCGATGACGGCGGTGACATTACCTTGATCATCAACATCAGCGCCGCACAGGAGGGTGTGAAACAGGACTTTGGCGCCTGCTTCGCTGACCATGGTATCGTACAGACGCTTCAACGCTTCGGCATCTATCGGCACCCAGTTGGCCACTGCCGCGGGAACATGCGGCATCTGCGCCTTAAGCCTGTCAAACACCTGCTTGGCTAAGCCTTGGTATAAGAAGCGTTCGCCGTCTGAAAAAGGACACCATGTGGGCACTAAGCCGGACGTGCTCATGCCGCCTAAGCACTCAGTTGCCTCAAGCAAGAGCGTTTTTGCGCCTTCTCGGGCTGCCGCTACGGCCGCAGTGCATCCGGCAGGTCCCCCGCCGACTATGATGACGTCCCATGATGCATCTAAAGGTAGTTGTCTATGAAAAGTGTAAGCTAGCACCGTATGCGCCTCACATTCTGCTGTTTATAAATGTATATGCTCTCCACCTGTGTGGATTGTGCCATGTTAAGCCGTGGTAATCCCCGCTCTCGCGTAGTAGTCCGACTCACCTTGACTAAGAGGGTATCGACTCATGTTGGTCTCTATTGCCGAGCAAATGGAAAACCGGAGGATCTGCCGATACCTCACACATAGCAGATGCTATAGCTGGTCAGACTCTGTCAGCATGGCCTTGATGGCGTCAGCTATCTCATCCATCGCTTGTTGAGGATGCTTCTTGTTTGTAGCAATCTCATTCCTAATGGTAGAGACGATCAGACTATTGATTTCCATGGACATAAAAGCCTCGGGTATCGGTGTTCCTTCCATCATCCCGATGGTTGTATAAATCGTGCTGCGATTAGGATAAAGAGCCTCATAGAGAGGGTACGCCGAGCGCCGCGTAGGACTGCGTCCCATCACTTTGGTATACACCTCTTGACCTGCTTTCGATGTCAGGTACTTCAAAAACCGCCAAGCTTCCTCTTTATGCTGCGACTGAGCATTGATGGCGAACATATCGGGGGAAATAACGTAGCCGCGTCCTTCCGGCCCCATTGGTTTGGGACCCAAATCCCACTCGAAGGCATTCACTGTTGCCTCGAAAGTGCCAAGATTAGCGGAGCCCTGCCACATGCAAATCACTGAGTTGCCTAGGTTCCAGCGTGCCTGCCCTCGGGTGGGCAGCGGAGACATCAGTTCGTGCCTCCAGATTAGATCTTGCATGAATGAGAGAGCCGTCACTGCTGCGGGTTTATTCCCGATAAACTCCATCGGATCGTTTGGGTTGAAGTAGTGTCCACCCGCTGCAAACAACCAGCCGGCACCCCGATTGGTGGGCGCATATAAGTCATCGGAATCCAACATCCAACGGATTACTCGGCCATCAGCATCCCGGCGGGTCAGTTTCTTCCCATAGAGGATGAGACTCTCCCACGTCCAATCGCCTTGTCGGTCCAATATTGGTAGATCCGGAACAGCCGCTTCAGCCAACATATCTTTATTGTAATACATCATAAAGACGTTGCCGTTACTTGGCAGGCCATAGCGTACACCTTTTCCGGGTCCCGAGGTAAATTCGGCGGCACGCCAGGCCGGTGGGTAGAAATCCGCAATGTCTTCAGGGGTGAAATCTCTGGCTACATAAGGCGCAACATCTAATGATACGCCGGTCAGTCCCCAGTTACGACCATTTACTCCCCACGACTCAAATACGTCGGGACCTACGCCAGTAGCGACCATGACCGGCAGTTTAGTCATCCAATCGCCAGCTGCAACCTGCCATTCCACAATAATATCCGGATTCTCTGCTTCAAACTCAGCCTTCCACATCTCAACCGTTTTGGCTTGTAGTTCTCCGCCGCGGAACATAAAGGTGATCTTGACAGCCTCGGCCAGCGTTACATCAACGAGAGCCAGGATGCATAACGGCAACAGTATACTGCAAACCATCAACCTGGTTTCTTTGGACAACAATGATGTCCTCCTTTCTTGCGCAGCTCAACAGCAGAGGACGTGCCGCCCCCTTCATATATCTAATTTTCTGCGCGCACCATAATAATCCTACATCTTGAGCCGGGTATTGCCTCCAAGTTATCTGAAGTCGGTGCTTTCCGGTAATTGGTTAAGAACTACCTACCTCATCATTCAGATCCTAGTACCGACTGACCAGACGCCAACGCACTCCAGGTAGAACGCAGAGGGCTGTCGATTTGTTTCCGCGGTAAGCTCTTGACGATGCCATCCGCATGCGATAAACTGTGTCTCAAGTAACAATTGCATACGCACTCTTATCAAGAGCGGCGGAGGGACAGGCCCGATGAAGCCCGGCAACCAGTTGCTTTCCCGAGGCAACTAGGTGCCAATTCCTGCAGAACCTTCTGTTCTGAAAGATGAGAGGGAGCCTAATCTAAACAATAGCCTCTCCCTTTCGGAGAGGTTTTCTTTTGTCCATTCGAGTGCCGCCAGTAACGATGAAGGAGGTTCTCATTGAACACAAATACCGCAAGTACGACATCTAGCCGACCCATTGTACGCTTAACCGACGTAAACAAGACTTTCGGCACGGGAAAAGACAGCGTCAGCGCGCTGCGCAACGTGAGCCTGAGCGTACCCCAAGGTGCCATTTACGGCGTTATCGGCCTGTCAGGCGCCGGTAAAAGCACGCTTATTCGTTGTATCAACATGCTGGAACGTCCCGACTCGGGATCCATTGCGGTAGCCGGACGTGAGATGACGCGCCTATCCGGGCATGAGCTCATGGTCGCCCGACGCCGCATCGGCATGATCTTTCAACACTTCAACCTGCTTAACTCGCGCAATGTCTACGGGAACATCGCCTTTCCTTTAGAGATAGCCGGCGTACCCAAAGCAAAAATCAAGGCTAGGGTGGAAGAACTCATTGAACTGGTAGGTCTAAATGGACGTGCCAAAGCTTATCCGGCACAGCTGTCCGGTGGACAAAAGCAGCGCGTAGGCATCGCCAGGGCTCTTGCCAACGAACCTGACGTATTGCTCTCGGATGAGGCTACATCCGCACTTGATCCGGAAACCACCATACAGGTTTTACAGCTGATCCGAGACATTAACAGGCGCACCGGAGTCACCGTCGTGATGATTACGCATGAGATGAACGTCATCAGAGAAATCTGCGACCAAGTAGCGGTTATGAACGACGGCTCCGTTGTTGAGGCCGGAGCTACCGCGGATGTGTTCAGTCGACCGCAAAGCAGTGCGGCACGGCGCTTGTTGCGCAGTCAGTTCGAATCGACGCCGGCCACCGTAATACCGGACTTAACAAACAGCGATCACCACAAACTCGTTAAGCTCAGTTTTGCCGGCGCTTCAGCATCAGCGCCGATCATCGCTGAACTCATTCGCTCGATCGCCGTTACGCCCAACATCTTGTATGGTCGCATCGATCGCATGCAAGGCCAACCGTGGGGCACGTTGGTGGTAGACTTGGCAGGCGAACCTGAGGCTGTTAAAGAGGCTCTGAAGTACCTGGAACGGCGCGAAGTACACGTCATAGAGCTTGATGTTACAGCAATTGAGCAAGCAAAGGAGAGTGAGCAAAATGACTGAATTTATCCAAAGCCTATTTACGCCGATGCTTACTCAACTGTTGCTCCAAGGCTTGCTCGAAACGCTATATATGGTCGGTGTTTCGCTAGTGTTGGCCTATGTGTTCGGTTTGCCCCTAGGCGTCATTTTAGTGGTCACTGAACCCGACCATTTGTGGCCGAACAAGGTTATCAACCGCATACTCTCCGCAGTGGTGAATATCGGGCGCTCACTACCGTTCATTATTTTAATGGTCGCGATTATCCCCTTCACCCGCGCTATAGTGGGCACCTCCATAGGCACTACGGCCGCCATCGTACCTCTTACCGTAGCAGCCGTTCCGTTTGTGGCGCGCATGGTGCAATCATCCCTAAAAGAGGTTGATCACGGCGTAATTGACGCCGCTTTGGCCATGGGGGCTTCGTCCTGGCAAACCATTATGCGGGCATTGCTGCCTGAAGCTTTGCCTTCGCTCTTTCTAGGCGCTGCGGTTACGGCCGTCAATTTGGTAGGCTACTCGGCCATGGCCGGCGCCATTGGCGGGGGCGGGTTAGGCGACCTAGCCATCCGCTTCGGCTATCAGCGTTTTCAAACCAATGTAATGGTCATGACGGTACTGGTCCTGATCATCCTGGTTCAAGCTATGCAGCTAATTGGTGAATGGGTGGCCCGCCGCTTAGATCACCGTAGCCGATAGAAAAGCGCATGTATTATTAACTATTAGAGGAGGCAACAAAATGACAATCCGTCATCCTAACACCCGTCCCGTCGGTATCGCTTGGTCATTCGCGCTCGTGCTGGCTCTGGTCCTACCTGTACTTTTCAGTTACAGCGCATTAGCAGCTACCGTACTAAAAGTCGGAGCTACTCCGGTACCGCATGCGGAAATTCTCAATTTCGTCAAGCCCACTTTAGCGAAACAGGGCATCACTCTACAGGTCGTCGAGTTCACAGATTACGTACTCCCCAACCTGGCTTTGGCGGACAAAGATCTGGATGCGAACTTCTTCCAGCATATCCCTTATTTGGAAACCTTTACCGCTGACCGCAGACTCAATCTCATTTGGGTGGCGAAAGTCCACATTGAGCCCATGGGTGCATACTCCAGAAGGGTAAAAAGCTTAGCCGAGCTGAAGAACAATGCGGTCGTAGCTATCCCCAACGATCCCACCAACGGCGGACGCGCTCTGTTGCTGCTGGAAAAGGCCGGCTTGCTCAAGCTGAGAGCAGGCGTAGGTCTCAAGGCGACCGTATTCGACATTGTCGACAACCCGAAAAGACTACGGATCAGCGAGTTGGAAGCGGCGCAGCTCCCCCGCGTGCTTCCCGATGTGGATTTGGCGATCATCAACACCAACTACGCTTTGGAAGCGAATTTGGTTCCCAGCCGCGACGCATTGATAATTGAAGGCGGCGAATCGCCCTATGCCAACGTTCTGGTAGTGCGACCGGAAAGCAAAGATAATCCGGCAATTAAAGCGCTCATCAACGCGCTGCAGGCACCGGAGGTACGCCAGTTCATCGAGACCACCTACAAAGGCGCTGTAGTACCTGCTTTCTAGTAGTCGCACACAACTGCATCAACCAGAATAAACCAAAGCCCTGCCGAGCGCTTGTTATGCTGCCCGGCAGGGCTTTCTTCATTCATATGATATGGGTTATGCTCCTGCTTTAAGACACCAACCCGAGGAGGAACACCATCACGAAAAGCGCCACCGTTTCAATCAAACCCAGAACCAAGGTGTAGTTGACAAAACCTTTGCCGGTATCTGCCAAAGCATCGGACGCCACAGCGCCGGCTTTTCCTTGCAACCATGCAGATAAACCCATCGCCAGACCGCCTAGTACGCCTGCGCTGAGCAGGAGCATATTGTCTACACGGCCTACTGCGGCGCTAAAGGCGTTCATGAGGATAAACCCGTAAATCGTCTGGGTCAACGGCGCACCTACAAAGGCTACCAGCAGGAAAGGCGCAGGCTTATTCTCTTGAAAACAGCGTTTCCACGCCCCAATAGCCGTCATCCCCGCCGCACCTGCGCCAAAAGCTGAACCCATCGCTGCAATCGCCAATACTGCCCCGACACCTATTGCTCCTAGATCAATCATCTATACATTCACTCCCAGTGTCCTGATCTCGATCACCCGAGGTGGGCTTAAGCCCATCACCTAATTATCTCCTGTCAAGTTACAACGCTCTAATCATCACGTCTGCGTTTAGTCCGGCTCTTTAGCTTTCCGCGTCGCTCAGAACCAGTTGTTGGTTACGTTCCCTTTTGGCAAACGGACGATATGCAAATCCGGCCCATTCATTCCCCAAGTGGTTGGAAAACTCCAGCATGTTAAGGCGCACGCC
>DUQB01000034.1 GCA_012838035.1 Bacillota bacterium
ATGCCCACAGCAAGAAAGCTGTTGAGCGAGATCGTAACCGACTTTGCAGCGAAAGCGCCAAAGGCCATGGAGTGCTTAGAGAGCGGTTTTGAGGACGCCATGGCAGTCATGGCTATTCCTGAACATTGCCGCCTTCGACTACGCAGCACCAACACGGTCGAACGCCTTAACGAAGAGATCCGACGCCGTGAACGGGTGATTCGCATATTTCCTAACGCAGCATCGGCTTTACGGTTACTCGGGGCGGTTTTGATGGAGCAGGATGAACAGTGGACCACTACTCACCGGTATTTCAACATGGATGAGTATTGGTCGTGGAAGGCACAGCAAAAAATTGCTGTTCAACAAGAACAGGCGGATAAGTAAATAAAAGTGGCATAATGTTAGTTCACCATCTGGAGGAACATTTTACACCGGATTTAGGACTTGACCTCAGCATGCTAATTACATTAGGGTTGGAGTTATACTTTGCGTCCAGTATCAATGGCGTTTCTCCCATTTGGTTTGCCTTGCCGAAGGCGTTGGGTAATGGTAGTGCCTGGACAAGACCCGTCAAACCAAAGAGAGATGACCCCGGCCGGGTCATCTCTCTTAAGTAAAGGCTTAAGGATATGGGTTGTTCTCGTTCGATTCCGCCGCCGCTAACGCTGTTCCGCCGCTTTCCTGTCGGCAACTATGGCATCCGTCACTTGCTGCGCCTGCAGCAGCGCCTCTTCAATGGAGATGTCCCCGCGCATCGCGCTCAGGAAGAAGTTCGCCGCTTCAATACGGAAGTCGATGTTATAAACGTGGCGAGAACCGTAGGGGAGAATGGGCGGTGACAGGGTAGCCATCTGCTCTTGCGCCCATGGTCTAGCCAAGATGTCACGGTCGTTAAACATCGAACGCCGGATGGGTAACACGGATGTATTCGCCAAATAGTACCCTTTGAGATTCTCCGGTTCCATGAATGCTTCGATGACGCGCCAAGCTTCGTCGGGATGCGGACTCACCGACGTGATGTACAGAATGCCGCCGTTACCCATTATGGCGGATTTATCCGCAGTAGGTCCGACATAGCGTCGGAATGCCAGTTGCTTACTTGTTTCCGGCATGGTGGCGAATGAGAAACCGCCATAGCTGCGGAACATGGCATGTTGGTCGTTTAACAGGGGAGCAATGTCGCCGGAGTAGCGCGCTCTGGGATCCTGCCCTGCTTGCACCAGGTCCCGCATCATGGTGAGCACTCGCCGTGCCTCATCAGTCTGCAGATTGGCCGTCAGCGCATCGTCATCGATCATGGCGGTACCTAGCTGCTGCATCATCATCTCGAAGTCTACGTAGACGTTCAACGGAGCTAATGGTGCATAATAACCGAACACTTTCAACGTGCCGTCCGGATTTCTCTGAGTCAGTCGCTTGGTAGCGGTCAGCAACTCGTCCCACGTATTGGGCAACGAAACGCCGCCTGCTGCATAAACATCCAGATTATACAGATCGCCGATCGGCCAAACGCTGAACGGTATACCCCAAGTTTGACCTCTGAATCTCAACGAACCGAGCATGTCGGGCAACAGGTCGGATGTCCCGTTCCAATCGGTGAGATACCGATCCAACGGTAAGGCCACGCCGTTGTTCATCCATTGAGGCATTAGGTTGTTGGAATCGTATACGATATCAGGCGCAACGCCGCCGATAATCGCTACGGTAAGCTTATCTCTGGTTGCTGCAACGCCGGCATACAACTCTATGGACAAATTGATGTCCGGGTTTAAACGGTTGAACTCGTTCTGAAACTTAAGGGCCCAGTCGTTTACTGCGACCGGCTGTCCGGATAGCCACATCGTGATGTTGGTTTTCGCCGCAACCGACCCAGTTACCATAAGCAGACATAGAAGAGCAATCAGTCCATTCTTCAGTTGCCAAACCTTCATGCATAAACCCCCTCGTTGTTATAACGCTTGGCGATCTACTCGAGGTAAAACGCATATCTGTGCAATTGTCCGTGTATCGCATCGTCGTCAGAGAGACATAACGTAGCGGCGGTTACCTGTTGTTAGAGCGCTAAACCTCTGGTAGATCTCAATTTAAGGGTTCACTATCCTCAATCGTTTCCCTGCCGCGAAATGGCTGCAACAAGCCGGAATAATCACGGCTTTCACCCGTACTCTCCTGTAGGGAGCTTAACTCCAATCACCACATAACGCCTTAGCCAGTTCAATTTGGGCGTCAAGAATCGCTTCGCCGCTGCCGAGTACCAAGCGCGTCGTTCTTGGCTCATAGCCGCCTTCCCTATATGCGGACTCTGTGGGAATGTACCCCAAAGCACCGTTAGCCAGGTTCACAGTGATCGCTGTCATGTTAGGTAAAGCCTCTTTGAAGGCGATGCCGAACTCACAGAAGCATTCTCCGGGAGCGCCGGCCACCAGCAAAGGCCCAATTCGCAAGCACTGGACTTCGGCGGCGATGCTTTCGTCATAGGGTGCTTGCGGATCATAAGCGGCAAGATTAGATTCCGCCCGGCGACGTTCCATGCTGCCGGTTTTGGGATCGGCCAAGGCTTGGCGGCTGAGTTCAATAAACTCGGTAGGCGACATGCATTCTAACGAGACCATCTTCCGGGCGGCATCCACTTCGACGTCCGCGTCATCCACCGGATGGCCCAGATTGGTGAATACCCGGATCGTCTCCATGGCGAGGCCGACGCCAATTTCTAAGGTGGGCCTGGGCCAGCGTCGTTTGCGTTGAGGATCATGCACGTTGATGTGATTGATGTTGCCGGCAGGGCCGCACAATACTACGACGCCCGGAGGCTGCGCCGATGCTTCAAGCATTTCGCCCAACACCAGCTGAATATACTTGGCGGCTACGCCGAACCAGTCGGCAGAGTACTTGTTTCCGCCAGTGGTGTCCGGATGACAGCCAAAGTGCGTCAGCACGCCTATGGGCTGACCGTGGAGGTCGTCGAAACGGGCTATCGTCACTGTCGGATCAACAGGACCGGCAACCGTATCGATCTCCGGGTTCATGATACCCGGGTTCGTGTGCACCTTGCCGTTTTTCATGCGAAAACGGCGATTGAACGCCACGTGCGGCAATGCGCCTCTGCCTACGCTCAGCCGAGCGTCTTGCATGTTGAGATATGCCGTTTCCACTGCACTGGCCGTCTGACGATGCCACATCTGCATGTAGGCCTTATCCAGTGTTCGCCCATACTGAAGGTTTGTCACTGGTCCGGTATGTGTATGCGTAGCGGCTACCAGTACATGCTCGCCGGGAATGCCGGTGCGCTTGGCCACTTCCTCGCGTACCGCCAGAACATCGGCGTAGGGAATGCATAACACGTCGGCAATGACAATCGCCACGGTACTTTCATCATCAGATACCACCAGGGCACGAGAACGCAGATCATCGAGTACGCCGTCAGCGATCCGCTCATTAAAATAACCGGAGAGCTCTAATCCAAGAGGCGGCGTTATGATGCTTTCACCAAAACCGGCTTTCACATAAATCCCTCCATGCAGCTTGCTTCTGCCTTATCTTCATTGCAGCCCTTAGGTGCGCCTTAACATAACCTTTCTAACTATGCGCCGCAGCCAACCGGCTCACGATATAAGGCCGGATCGCGCTCCAGTCGCGCAGTAGCTGAGGCAGTAGATACGGCGCCTTTACGCGTTCGAGTTGCAGAGTGACCGAGTCGTGTGTCTGCAGCGCCGCGTTCAGGCTCTCTGATGCTTTGCGTTTGGCGGTTTGCGCTTTGATTACGCTGCCTTCAGCCTGTGCTTGTTGCAGGTCTTGCAAGTACTCTTCTGCCTCCAGTATACAGGTGAAAATGTGGAAAAGGCCTTTGGCTCTGGCTACTTCCACCAGCCACTGTGAAAGCAGCTCGGCTTGCGGCACGGCCGCGTCGCGCCAGGGCAGCAAGGCGTTGTATACTTCTGTCGCCTGTTTCAGCACTTCGTTCAGGTTCTCACGCGCACTGGACGCTGTCGTCAGCCATGTCAGCGCTTCTTCCGGATACGCCCGCGGATAGCTTTGAGCAACATCGGTGTAGGTGTAGCGATAGTGGTCGAGCATGGATAGCAGCTGCTGCGCTTTGCCCGTGTGCGTCAAGGTGAGGAAAGCCTGCAAAGCCGGTTCGCCTTGTGCGCTCGCATTGCCGAAAATATATTGGGCCAGCTTTTTATACCAGGTTTCCAAGTCATCGGTGGCCGCCGCGTTCCAGGCGCAATCGGCCAATAGTAGCTGATAGCCGGTAAAAGCCGCATCATGTGTGCAATAAGCTTCCATACCTTCAGCCGCCTGGGCTGCGCCTACCCGGCTCATTGCGAAAATGTTCTGGTAGTAGCTGCGAAGTGGAGACCAGAAATAGTAGCCGGTCATCGGCGTCACAAAGTTGCGTAGGCCTAGTTCGGGTCGAATGTTTTGGAAGGAGAGTTGTGGGCTGTAGCTCCACCAATTGAGGATGAGGTTGTTCTCTAAACCTAGTGATTTGAGGCGCGTGACGAAGACCTCGGTGAGGACGCCCATTTTATTGAGCTGATCGTGCCATATGGTGATATGTTTTACACCGCAAGCCTTCAGCGCCAATGCCAATTGGATAATGTAGTTGGTGATCAGTTCCGCTTTCTCTTGGCGGCGGCAATCCGCGCATTCACACCAGGGCGACACCTTCTGCTGCGGATGGTGCGCATAAATCCCTTTTTGATCCCATACCTCATCCATACCCAGGTGGAAGTGGTCGACATCGTTGGGCAACAGGTACTTACGAGCTATACCGCAGAGTATTTCGCTCATAAAGGGCAAGGTGTCGGGGTTGGTGAGGCATAAGGAGTATCCGGAGCCCCAGCCTTGGGCGTTTTTGGCGGCTATATGCGGATAAAGGCGAGGGATAAGCGTGTTGTGACCTAGACAGTTGAAGTGCGGGCGCACGGTGACGTGCCGCCGGCGTCCATACGCCACGACCTCGCCGAAGAAGTCGGCTTCAAACATGGTAGGCAGATAGGTTAAGGTTTGCCAGCCGGATTTCTTGGCAGAGTAGTACTGAATTGTCTTTTGGGTATGTAAATCAGGTCGATTAGGCAGCGGCGTCATGAGAAACTCGGTAATCTGCTGATCATATTGGATTTCCCAGGTGCCGTAGATACCTACGCCCAACAGGTTGAGCTTCATGGCGGCCATGTGGTCGATGAGATCGAACCAGTCTTGCTTGGTCATGCGATCCGGGCCCCACTTGGATTCCACGTAGAGTCCTCGCCAAGCCATGTCAGGCCAGTCCTGGACGACCACTGTGGGAACGGAGACATCGTTGGCCGCCACCGTAATCAACTGCGCCAACGTTTGCGCCGCATAACGGGTACCCGCGCCGCCAATGCCGCGTAAAGCGATATATTGCGGCGTTACCTGCAGGCTGTAGCTTTCAGCCGCAATCTTAGCCCGAGCCAGGTCGTTTAGTTGGGTATGAGGTTGGGGCGCAGGCAGGGTATCCAGCCACGGCCGAGCCGCTTCTCCTACCATAATGGGGAGCAAGCCGTCCGCTTCAGGAATGGGGAACGGGACTAGCTCCGTCGGGGCGCTCCATCTACAGGCGCGTATTTCCGGCCAACTGCCGCAGGCTGCGCCGATGCGATCTTTGATCAACTGTGCCGCAGCCGTCTCATCGGCGGAAGCATCCGGCGTCACTGCTATGTAACAACGCACCTTCCCTGCGCATGCCAACTGCGTCAGCTCGTCGCCGTAGGCAATCTGTTGCGGCGAAGGGAACAACGGTTTGTGGCTAACCATGGGGCATGACCTCCTGAGTTGCAATCATTGTCCACTTCTTTCTCTCTCGTCATGGCACGTCCTGCCGTGTACGACAGGGAAAATTATCTGCGGTTTAATGCGGATGCCGGCAGGAGTTGCGCCGTTTATCTTCAAGTAAGGAAAGGCCGATAAGGGTTGTATTACGACCTCAAGGCACAATCAGGGTGATGATCCGGGTCTTGTATTAACAGAGGTGACGCAATGCTTACACTAAAGAAAGTTGCCGAACTGGCAGGCGTATCTACAACTACGGTATCTCGCGTGCTCAACAACACGTATCGCAACAAGGTTAGTGAAGCCACCAGGCAGCGGGTATTGCGCATCGTGGAGGAAGTAGGCTACCGCTCCAGCGTTCCGGCGCGAGCTTTACGCCAAAAGAGAACGTATCAATACGGTCTGGTTATCCCCAGTTTGGCTTTCTCTTATATGCCTGAGGTTGTTCAAGGGCTGCAGTTGGTCGCCGCGCAGTATGATTATGCCTGCTTGCTGTATATTACACAGGAAGATTCCTCCTATGAGTTGGAGATCTTCCGCGTATTAAATTCGCTGCATGTGGACGGCGTGGTATGGATGCCTCAACCGCATCATGAACCCAACCTGGTGCAGGCACTGTCGCAAAAAAAGGTTGTCGAGATCCTCAATAGGTCGGGTATTGCAAATCTGCCCAGCGTTACGATAGATCAGGAACTAGGCGGCTATTTAGCGGCCAAGCATTTGTTAGATATGGGACACCGGCGAATCGGCGCCATTTTGCACCCCGGTATACATTGGAAGCAAAGATTTGCAGGTTATCACCGAGCTCTGCGCGAAGCCGGACAAGAAAACCTCAGCGCACTGGTATACACCGACATGGTTCTCTGGCAAAACGGCATCACGGCATTTCATGAGCTTTACCAGCAAGATCCCGGCATTACCGCCATTCTTGCCGCCTCGGACGATGTTGCCGCCGGCGTCATCTATGCGGCACGGCATCAGGGATTATGCGTGCCCGACGACGTTGCGGTAATTGGTTTTGGCGATAACCCCATCAGCAGACAAGGCGAAGTGTCCATCAGTACCATTCGTCACTCCAAGCGCGAGGTGGGCGAACAGGCTATGCGCCTGCTTGTTGCTTTAATCAATAATGAAGAAGTGAAAGATATCGTATTCAGACCCAAGTTGATCGTGCGCCAGTCTTCAAGCAACAGTTTGAAAAAGTAGAAACCGGATTGGAAATCATCCGGACATATGCTTTTGTGTGGGGGGCTTTATGTGGAGTTGATTAACCTTTTACGGCAGGCGCTGCAAGAGAGCCGCTTGGTGCAGTCGTTTTCAGGAGTGCGCTCCAGCTTTGGGCTTGGCCGAGACATTGCGCCGGAGCTTGAGGTGCTGGCGAAAGCCTATGGGTATTGTTACGCAGCAGGTTTAACGCGCCGGAAGCAGGTCACTCTGCTCATTAGCCGCGACCCGCGCCCCACCGGCGAGGCCATCGCCGAGGCACTACAGCACGGTTTTGTGGCCGGGGCGATCAGCCGCGACTATGAGCTTTCGTTGGTTAACTTAGGGATTATGACGACGCCGCTGGCGGAATCGGCCGTGCGTGCGCTAAAAGCGCAAGGTGGAGTAATGATTACGGCCAGCCACAACCCAATTGAGGATAACGGTTTTAAGTTTCTCAGCGGGGTGGATGACGACGGTCCGGACGCGGCGCCGCCGGGAGCATTGTTATCTGCGGCCGCCATGAGCAAGGTGATCGCGGCGGTGCACCAGTTGGCGCAAAGCGATGGGCGACAGTGGCACAAGCATCTGGAAATGGCCGATGCGACTGCTGTGCGTGCGGCGCAGAATCGCATCGACAGCGATGCCGCTCGGATGCAGGCCGAACGAGCCTACTTGGACAGCATGGGCAAGGACTGGGGGCTAACTCCACACTGCTTGCAACCGCTCACGTTGGGTCCTGTACTGGTAGACCCCAACGGCGGCGCAAGTTGCGGCATCGGCGCCCGCGTTCTGGAGCACTTCGGCGTTAAAGCTGTTGAAATCAATGCTGAACAGGGCTTTCCCGAACACGGCATTGACTACGACGGAATAGATCCGGCCAGTGGCCGGCATATGTTGTTGCGAGTGAGTCGTGCCGCCGTGCGGTATCATTGTCACTTCGGCGTAGCTTTTGATTACGACGCCGATCGGGGGAACTTGGTATTACCCGGTCGCGACGAATCAGTTATTATACCACCGCAACGTGTGGCGACGTTCAATGTGGCTATTGTACTCTCACGTCGCAGATGGGAAGTCAAACAAGGTATAGAACGCGGCAAGCTAGCCATTGTGGCTTCCGACGCGACCTCTCTCGCGACGCATCGTGTGGCCGCAGCTTTCGGCGCGGATGTTTTTCAGGTGGAAACCGGCGAAATCAACGTGGTGTCCAAAATGCACGCTCTACGACAGGCCGGCTACGATGTACCGGTAGGCGTAGAAGGCGCAAACGGCGGCACCATTTTTGCGAGCGCCACCTGCCGAGACGGTCTGCAGGTGGCCTTATCGGCCGCTTTGGTGGAATCGTCGCCTGAGTTGCTCGCCGAGTGGGCGGAAGTACGCCGCACCTTGATGGGTAAGGATGCGCGTCACATTATGGAGGCCAAGAATGTGTTGGCCGCATTAATCGACTCCATTCCCTTAAATTCTAATGTGATGTTGAAGCTTGAGGCGCCTCCGATGCCGCAAGCGGAATTCAAACGACGGCTGGAAGGAAAATTCGTCAGCGTGATCTGGCCGCAGTTGCAAGCCAGGTTCACAACCTATGCATTCCAGAACTTTGAAGGTATGCAGCAGGTGGACGTGCGCACGGGAGATGAGAGCGGCGCTTGGCGTATCCTGCTCTCCGCTCCCGGACGCCAAGCGTTTGTCTTCGTCCGGGGATCACGTACGGAGGCCGGCGTATGGCGCATGATAATTGATGCGGATGACGCGGAGGATTTCGGTATTTTGCGACCTCTGGCGGAAGAGATGTTCCAGCGTGCCGGTGATGAGGCATAGCCGATAGAGGTGAGATTCGGCACAAGCCATGGCGCGCCGAATCATAGCGGTCGCAACTCCGGACGAGCTGGCGCAGGACGTCCCCGTTGCTTGTAGATTCCGGAGCGCCCAACCTGCCGCTAGTCTTCACTCCTTTTCTTAACAGTATTGCTTCCGAGTATGGGTCGGCACCTCAACATACGGTTTAAATTTCAACTTCCGCCGCTATCGTGACCTTTGTAGGTGCCGCAAGGACTTCTGGCGGCAAAACAATGGTTGTAGTTGGTTGCTCAATCTTAACCGACGGGGCCGTCTATAAACTAGACGGCCCCACTACCCAAGATGACCAGCTGTACGGATTCATGTGTTCTAATCCTTTAAAAGCGCCGTAACCTGGTCATGGATGCTTTCTAAAGCTACCCTTGTCGGCATTGTGCCATTCCATACTTGTGCAAGTGTATTATTGACGATGCCGGTGATCTCACCGGATTTTTTAGTTATCACATAGAG
>DUQB01000035.1 GCA_012838035.1 Bacillota bacterium
AGCGACCTGGGATTTGCTGAGTTCCTCTCCGTTTTGGAGTCTTTGGCACACATGCGGGGTAAACGCATCATCAAAGTCGGTCGCTTCGAGCCGACCAGTCAAACCTGCTCGCAATGCGGGCACCGCCAGCCGATGCCTTTGTCTGAACGCCTATTCGAATGCTCAGGCTGCGGTTCGGTCATGGATCGTGACCACAATGCAGCCTGCAACATAAGGAGTCGGGGCATCAACTCCGGGCGAGGAGGCGTAAGACGGTCTCAGACCGCAGCCTCTGCTTGAACCCAAGAATCTCACGTCTTTAGTCGTGGGAGTATGTCAAGGATTTGGGCTTCACCGTGCCGCCGTTTGCGCACGGCTTCGGGCCCATCCACGTCTGGAGCGGCGAGAAAACGATAGAGCGCATCCTTCCCGGCACAAGCCGCTGGGAAAATGCCGAAAGCAGCCTACACATTCTGGAAGCGTTCCAGCCGGTCACTCTGGCGGACGGTACTTATGTCATGCCCCTTAAAGCGGCCCATGATCCTAACTAACCGCCGTTCAACTACATCATTCGACGCAATGAGAAGACACTCTTCTACGGCATGGATTCCGGTTGGCATCCCGAGGAAAGCTGGGCGGCGCATGCCGGACATGTGTTTGATATCGTCATCATCGACTGCACCAACGGCAATGCGGGAACTTGGTGGGGACACGGCAGCGTAGGCGAGGCGATCGAAATTAAGAATCGAATGCTGGCTGAGGGTACCGCCCATGCAAACACGCAATTTGTGGTGAATCACTTCTCGCATAACGGCGGCTTGCTCCACCACGAGCTGGAAGAGCTCCTGGCCGGCACCGGCATCCTGGTGGGTTATGACGGTATGATCATTGAGGCGTAGGAGCACGGCGCTTGACCCGGCCATGCCGCACTGCATGAGTCTGGTTGGAGGAAGTACAAGGTGCAGGGGCGTATATGTGAAGGATGTTCAGAATATCGCTAGGTGCGTCGTATAGTGTTCTTGCGAGCATTGAACAGGTAGAAGGCGTTTGCGTGGGACGACGTGATAATCCTGTAGGCGACATCTGTGATACTTGCAGTGAGAAAAGGCTGGGTGGTAGAAGGTGTACGTGCCAAAGAAGGACAAGCCTGCCGCAGCTTACCGTTTATCAGGCCAAGCTGATCGACAGGCGTCGGAGGAGCCTTTAGAAGCCATAGGCAGCGTAAGCAATCTCACTCAGAGCCCTTGGCTCGGACATAAGGCGTTGCTTCTGGTCGGATTATTGATCGTCACGAGCTTCGTCCTTATCGCCTGTGCAAAAACCACGGCAGTTTCCGAGGAAGTCGACTGGACCGCACAACAGCTGGCCGATAAGTTGGCTGCCGGCGATGCATTCCGTCTAATCGATGTTCGGGAACCGGATGAGTATATGGCAGGCCATATACTCGGCGCTGAACTGATGCCTTTAGGTCGGCTGACCGAGTATCTTGATCAGCTCAAGCCGGATGAAGTGATCGCCGTCATCTGTCGCAGCGGCAATCGCTCGCAACAGGCTGTGCGTCTGCTTAAGCAGCACGGTTATACCAGAGTGCATAACGTAACCGGTGGAATGTCGGCGTGGCGGGGGCCGGTGGAAATAAGGTCTGGACAGTAGTCGCCGGGAAGGTTTTTGTCGTCACCCATAGAAGCGAAGGTTGAGGGAGGCGCAGCTAGATGCGAATCGGCATCATCGTCTATTCACAAACGGGCAACACGTTGTCTGTGGCGAAGCGGTTGGCGGAGAGTTTAACGGCCAAAGGGCACACGGTAAACATCGCCAGGGTAGAAAGCGTATCGGAAAAGAACCCTCCCACAACGGCAAGCGACCTCAAATCCGCTCCGGATGTCGGTGCGTATGATGTCGTCATCTTCGCTTCCCCGGTGCACGCTTTTACTTTGGCGCCGGCCATGAAAGTCTACCTGGAGAACATTTCCAGCCTTGCCGGTAAAGAGGTTTACTGTTTTGTCACTCAGCACCTGAAATGGGCGTGGTTGGGTGGTAATCGCGCTGTGCGCATCATCACGGCGGCTTGCAAGGCTAAGGGCGCCGGGGTGACGAAAAGCGGTATTGTTCATTGGTCGAGCCAGGAGCGCGATGAACAGATTGGACGTCTTGTCGACAGGTTAAGCGATGTTTAGCGTGATGTCGCGTTCGGATCCCAGCTGATGGCCGTTGGCCAT
>DUQB01000036.1 GCA_012838035.1 Bacillota bacterium
ACGTGCGCAAGAGCTGGAGCGCAAACACGCCGATCCGGACTGGTTATGGCGGCGGAGCAAAGTATAAGGAGGAGCCGTTTGGCTGTTCATATTGCATTTCTCGGCCCTGCAGGCACGTTTACCGAGGTGGCTGCCCGTAAGTACGCTGCGGCTAATTATAGCGCATACCATATGGCGCCGTTTACAACCGTAGGCGATGTGTTGCTGGCGGTAGATGATCGGCAAGTAGATTGCGGCGTGGTACCCGTAGAGAATTCCTCAGAAGGCACCGTCGTCTTAACCTTGGATTACCTGGTACACGAGGTGGATGTGCGCATCATCGGAGAAGTGGTGGTACCTATCAGACACCACCTGTTGGGTTGGGATCAAGCCGCGCTGGAAAGCATCACCGACGTCGTATCGCACCCGCAGGCCTTGGCGCAGTGTCGGCGTCATTTGCAGCAACTTTTACCTCATGCTCGGTTACACATGAGCCACAGCACCGCAGCAGCCGTGCAACAGGTAAAGGAAAGCCGCAATGCACGCATGGCCGCCCTAGGCACGCAGTTGGCAAGGGAGATTTACGGCCTGCGCATTCTACAAGCGGATATGCAGGACAGCGATAAGAACGCCACGCGCTTCTTAGTGGTCGCTAAGCAGCCCGTTCCGGCAAGCGGTGACGATAAAACCTCGATCGTCTTCGGATTCAAGGTTGACAGGCCGGGCAATCTATATCGGGCGCTCCGGGAGTTCGCCATACGCAATATCAACCTGACGAAGTTGGAGTCCCGGCCGGCAAGACGCGAGTTGGGCGACTACCTCTTTTTCGCAGATTTAGATGGACATGTCGATGAGGCCCCGGTTCAAGCCGCCCTGGCCGAACTGCAAAAGGAGTGTTCCTTAGTGCGCGTCTTGGGATCGTACCCGCAGGCGAGAAGTTTGAACCAAAATCTGGAGTGAGTGGGATGCAATCCGATAGGGTAGGACAAAGGTTAAAGGATCAAGTGGCCGTTGTGGCGGGTGGGGCCGGAGGTATCGGCTGCGCCATCGCTGCGCGCCTTGTCGCTGAAGGTGCTAAGTTGGCCGTGTTGGACATCGATGTCGGCCGCATGAGAAGCCTCACGGCGGCAGGAATGTACGGCATGGAACCACTTTGCCTGGAGGTGGATATCACCCAGGCGGAACAGTTGGAAGCAGCGGCGCGGCAAGTAGGTGATCGCCTGCGGCGCATCGACGTGTTGGTCAATAGCGCGGGTATCAGCGGCAGACCTTTGGGAGACGGTCCTGTGGACGTTTGTCCGGAGGATGCCTGGTACCAGGTGATAAACACCAATCTTACCGGCGTTTACCTGACGTGCAAATATTTCATACCTCTGTTTAATCCGGCAGGAGGCAGCATCATTCACCTGGCATCCGACGACGCTCTAATCGGCCCGAAGCCACCGCACGACACGCATGCCTACTGCGCTTCAAAAGGCGGCGTCATCGCTTTAACCAAAGCTATGGCCATCAGCTACGCTCCTCGTCGTATCCGGGTGAACGCCATCGCTCCGGGGTGGGTGATGACGCCCATGACCCAAGATTTAACCAACGACCCGGCCGTATGGCGGGAGATTGTCGAGCGGCATCCTTTAGGGCGCGCAGGCACGCCGGAAGATATCGCGGCTGCCGCAGCCTATTTAGCGGCGCCGGAAGCCTCGTTCGTGACCGGCGTGGTGCTGCCCGTGGAAGGTGGCGCTACCGTCTGGTAGCCCGCCGTCAGCGGCCATCGTCGTCCGCCGGCTTGTTGGTTTCGGTCGCCTGTACCGATTGGATGCGCACCCGTTCTATACGGTGCCCTGCGATACTCTCCACCTTAAAAATCAAGTCACCGTGTTGCACGGTATCGTTTACGCCGGGCACACGATCCAGCGTGGACAGGATGAATCCCGCCAACGTCGCGTAATCCTCACTTTCGGGAATACCCAAGGAAAAGACCTTATTACCGTCACGAATGCTCAGGCCGCCGGGTACCAGCAGTTCGCCGGTGGTGAGAATGGTGGCCAATTCCTCAGGTTTATCGCCGCCGGCGACTACCTCTTTAATCAAGTCGTCCAAAGTGATGAGGCCGACTGTCGCGCCGTACTCATCAGCCACCGCGGTGATGCGTTCGTTATTCTCCTGCATTTCCGCCAATAGCTCGCTTAAGCGCTTCGTTTCCGGCACCGCGGAAATAGGTTGAACGATAGTGGAAATGGGTTCGTCCCCATGCCCGGTGACAGTTAGTCCGGCCGCGGCATGAATCGTCACTTGGCCGACCAGATTGTCCAAAGACGCTTCATAAACCGGCAAACGCAACAACTCGTGTTGGTTGAGAAACATGACGGCCTCACCGGCCGTAGCCGTGACAGGCAAAGCCTGCATTTTGTGACGGGGAATCATCACATCCTTAGCCACCGTATCGCCGAGCTCAAATACATTGCGGATAAACGCTTTTTCCTCGATGGGAATGGCATCGTGCGAGGTCACCATATGCAGAATCTCTTGTTCAGAAACCTTGTCGCGATCAGCTTCTTCGCGTACGCCCAGCATCCACATCACGGTGCGGGTAGAAAGCGTAAGTAAGCTGACAAAGGGCGCAGCCAGTTTGGATAGGAGGGTGAGAAAACGAGCGACACGGAGGGAGATTATTTCTGTAAACTGCAGCGCCAGCCTTTTCGGCACCAACTCACCGATTACCAGCGTGAGGTACGAAATGATCAATGTAACAAACAACACGGCGATACCCGACGCGGATTTAGCTATGACCGGTATGGGAATTCCGGCGAGCCACTGGGCGAGTCCCTTGGTAAGACCGACCGCCGCGGTGGCGCTGGCCAACATATTAGCCATGGTAATGCCGATCTGGATGGTTGCCAATAAGCGATCGGGTTCATTGGTGATTCTTAGAACCGCTTCAGCGGCTTTGGAGCCTTGTTTGGCCAGCTCTTCCATACGATGTTTGCGAACGGAGATAAGTGCGATTTCGGAGGATGCGAACAAAGCGTTAAGCATAATCAGGAGCCCGATTAAAATCACTTCGTTTAACGAGTCGTCCATGATGAAGATATGACCTCCAGTATTATACCAGGACCGTATTCCCAACCTGTTGCAGGTAGGAATACGATAATTATAAAGGCTAACATAGAAAAGCACAAGTAATCTGCCTATTAGCCTACAAACAGCATCGCGTACCGCTTTAAGGAGAATCTCGCGGCCATAACGCGCCGGTAAAATAACAAATGAGCCGTTTGGGGGAAACGACTCATCTGTTAGAAATGGGGGGAAGGAAACAAAGGGGCAGTCGCCTTGCCGTTCGGCCGGCGCTGTGTATAACCCGGATGGTGGTTAGGGTTATTCACCAATTACATTCTATAAAACAGGTGCGTCTATTCTATGGCAGGTTCATGAAATTACTGTGTCAATGCGAAGTCCGTACGCATGACGCCGGATGCGTATCAATCGGTCGAGCCAAACATAACAATGCCATAGTTTGGTTCTCCGGTAAAAACTCACGGAGAGGCGGAGCGGCATGATTGTTGTGGTATGGCGGTTGAAGCGGCTGATGCTATGGCTGGGTGTGTTATGCGTGATGGTGGGCGGAGCTGCGCTGCTGTGGCGCCATGCCGTAGCGGGATTGGACGAAGCGATCCTTAGCGCATCCGGCCAAACGCAACCTGAGGTTGATGAAGACGCGCCACCCGATTTCACGGCTTTTCTGGCGGATTATATGCATACGATGGCCCGGGCGGTGCTGACAGGTGAAACCGAGCAACTGGCCGCCTACTTCGATACCGCGACAAACAGCGGTCGCTGGGCGTTGGAACACCACGTCAAACGCGTGAACTACGTGGCTGCTTGGGCAAATCAGCGCAGTCTGGTATTAACGCATTATGCCTTGCTCTATCGGGTGGTCGGTACGAGCCCGCGTTCAACAGGCGTCCGGCTACAGGTCAACGAGAGCACCGGTTACGATTACGTCTACTTGGACGACCAGCCCCGTGCGGTCAATACGTTCGGCATAGGCGCTCGCCATGTCATCGATTTGACGCAAAAAGACGGTCGGTGGTTAGTGCGCGTACACTGGTTCTTAGATCCCCTGGATGGGGAGATGTCCATACAGACGCCCGCGGCTATGGCGGCGCAGCAATTGTCCAGCTTAAATGTACGCAACGCCATGGCCCCCGCACTGCGCCTGCTTCAGACAACAACTGCAACTGCTCATCCCGAACAGCCGGTCGCGGCAAGTACATCAGGCAGATATAATCGTGCCGCCGCAGTGCGTTATGCCGATACCTACTGCGGGCTGGCGCTAGGTTGCGGCAACAACGGGCGTTATAATCCCCAGTACCGTAGTTACGCCGGATTAGGGGGAGACTGCACCAACTTTGTGTCTCAGGTTTTAGGTGATCCGGAAGCAGGCGGCCTAGCTATGAGCGGTAGCTGGCGTTACCAGGGGAAGGGGAAAGGAAGTGCGGGATCGGCCGGCGCAGCGTGGGTAAGTACGGACAGCTTCGCACACTACCTGGCGAACTCCGGCAAGGCCACGCGGATCGCACGCGGCGGATACGACGAGGTAACGAAAGCGACCGCGCAGTATCCCCGGGGAGCGATCGGCGCTTTGCAACCCGGCGATGTGATTGGTTATGCGGAAGGTGGCGATGTGGTACACTTTTCTGTGGTTACCGCGCTGGATAGCCGCGGTGTCCCTTTGGTGAACAGCCATACGGCGGATCGTTATCACGTGCCTTGGGACCTGGGCTGGGAACTCCATACCAGCTACTGGTTGTATCGTATGCGGGATTAAGGCGCCGCACGTTCAACTATGCGGGGACGCATGCGGTAGCTGCTTACCCCTAACTGACGGATTTCCACCCGTTGATCGTCATAGGTCACTTCGGCCCAATTGCGAATGACATAACCGGGACTTCCCTCGGTAACGACGCGTTCTTCTCCAGCCGGCAACTGAGCATTGTACCGCACGTCGGTCGTCTGCGGTTCATAGGAGAGCGTCTGATGCCGCCAAACGACTTGTGGCGGCGCAGTGCGTCCATAGAAGGCCATCGTCAGCGCCTCGCCGTCTCGTTGTCCCCAAATGAGGAGCGGGGCTGCAGTATTGTTGCGAAAGCGGAAGTCCAAACCCGCCGTATACGATACTGCGGCATCGCGCCCCGGAGGTACGTAAGGCACGAGCATGGTGTGTGGTTGGCGGTATATGATCGGCAAATTGCTCAGTACGCACAGGTTATAGAGCAATGTGGCAATCTGACACACGCCGCCGCCCTCTGTTATTACCAACTCGCCGGCGGCAAAACTGGGGCCGGGAAGATAACCGTTTTCCGCCGTATAAGGGCCAAGCGCCTGGTTGATGGAGAAGGAAGCGCCGGGCGCGACGACGGTGCCTCTGAGCCTTTCCATAGCTAATCCGGCATTGGCTGATTCGTTGGCGATGGGATCGCTCAGAACGATGCGGAATGCGGCCAACAACACCGGAGTGTGGTGCGCTTGTACCGCTGCCTGAAAGGCAGGGTGGTTATTCCAAAGGAGTTGGTCTTCGCTTACGCGACTCGCCTGCGTAGGCGGAAGCAGCGGGAAGGTCGGGGCGCCGGTTTGTCTATGGTATGTCCGTTGCGCGATATAAGCCAAGCGCACCTGATAGCCGCCGACAACTACCAGGAGCAATAAGAAAAGCACAGTCAGATTGTATCGAAGCTGCCTGTACACTCTAACGACCCCCGCCTGTTTACATCTATATAACCAATGACGTGAGCGCCGTTAACATGACAGGGGAAAAGGACCATTTTCTAGCGGTCGCGCTTAAGCCCCCTCCATAGACGGACAAAGACCAGTCGGACCGGCGGCCTTGTTTCTATCAACGATACGTACCAATTGGGGGGCCTTTACTCAGGCGCCCGCCCCGTCGGTTAGCACTACAACAAGCTTTCAATCATCTCAGCAATTTGGATGCGGGTATCTTGCAGCTCTTGCGGATCCTGCGTATAGGAGGCCAAGCCGCTGACTACGGCCGGAAACAGCGCCTTAACCTGCTTGGTCGCCTCTGTGACGTCGGTTGCCTTACCCCTCTCTACCAACAGCTTTTCTAAGAGGCGCAAGTACTCGTAGTCTTCCAAGCCGTCGCGAATGTTCGCCAAGCGTATTGACGCCAGCGGGCCATTGTCGCCCGCATAGATCAGCAAGCCGTCGCCGTTGAACTTGGCGCCGCCGGTAGAAACATAGCTGGCCGGATCCCATTGGACGTAGGGGCCCGCATTGACGTCGATCGGCGTCGGTAGCTGCCCGTTGCGGTAGTCGTAGTGGTTAATGGCGTAGTATAGAAAGCCGTCGATGTCGTACAAATAGCCCAACCACCAGACAAGACGAGCCTCAATCGCCGGATACTCGATAAACCAGTTCGGATATGGATGGCGGCCCGACATACTCAGATACAACCATACCTCTTCGCCGGCGGCGCGCCGTTGCTCCGCCAATGCGGGGTTGTAGGTTTCAATGGTGTTTGCCCAAGCGTCTACGTAACCGTAAACCTCCGGCGCAATACGTGCCGCTACCAGGCGTTTGAGCCCAGGGAAGCGTTCTCCCACGGCGCCGAACATCTGACGTAGACCGGGGTAAATTTCCGGGCCGATCTCGTCAAAACCATAGACATAGGCTTTATGATCGACCTGCGCATCCTTATACAACGCAAGGGAGCGTTCGATCGTCGCCAATATATCCTGTATCTCTTGCGGCGTGTAATACGCTTTAGAACCCACCTGGGTGATGTTGAAGGCTGTCAGCCCACGTTCATTCCAGTAGGTTACATCAGCCGTAAAGGGAGGTGTGCGCCTGTAGATATTGTCCGGCCCTATGCGGTGTTCCAGGATGAGATCATAGTACTTGTGTTTTAGACCTTGCTTGTACCATGCTTCTATCCCGTGAATTTGTTCCGCGATGTCCTCAAAATAGGTGAAGGCCAGAGGTAAGCTGCCTTCGCGCGGCAATGTGAAGTTCCACACGCGCAGGGTGACGGGAATCTCGGTCGGTTCGGTGTTAGTGCTGGTGACCGTCACTACGGCTTGGTAAACACCCGGCGGCGTATGCTCGGGTACCCGTACAGTGACCCACACAGGCTGCACATCGCCGCTTTTTACATCGAAGTTTTCGGGATTCAGCAGGGGATCGGGCCACCAGCCGGCACGCTCCACGCTGTAGAACGGCCAATCTGTTTTTACATAACCGACTTGGTTAAACGTAAAGTTTTCCGCAGGGATCACGGCACTGCCGGCCACCTGCTTTAGGGGCGTAGCCGTAATCCGTACCTCGCGAAGATCGAGGCCATGCGGGATGAGTACTAATTGGAAACCTTCCGCCTCACCGCCTGCCGCGTTGATATGTGCTTCCGTGCGCATGGATCCGGTATAAGGCGCGTCGATGCGGATCTTGGTCATGGTATCGGCTACAACGACGCGGTAGTGAGGTTCCAGCGAGGTGATGTCGATGGCTTCCGCCGCGGCAATGCCCGAACCAGGCGCCTTCAGCGCGGCTACCTCGCCTTTTACCAAACGCCAGTTGTCCAGGTAGACGGCGCCGGCGACGCGGGGGCGGTCGAAGTGAAAGTGCGCGGCAACAATCCGTCCGGCATCCAGGTTTATCTCCGCAATCGGGATATTCCATCGCGTCCACGCTTGCGGCGGTAACTGCACTTGGCGGTTGTAGCGGTTACCCATATCGTCGTCCAGGCGAAGGATGAGGGTGAGTGATGCGCGCTCCGGGTTGTACAGGTCGACGCTCATCACATCATAGTGCGACCAGTCCGTGACTTTTAACGCCGGAGCCTGAAGAACGAGCGCCGGCCAACCTAGAGGCTGCGCCCGATACTTAAAGTGCAGATAATAATCGCCGTGGGTGGTTTCTCCGGCCACTCGCTCCGCTTGAGCGCCGTCGCGCTGAAGCCAATCCAGTATATCGCTCCCTTGCTCAAATGAGGCCAACACCGTGTGTGTTTCTGCTTTTGCCGCAGCGGGGAACAGTACGAGTGTCAACATTATAGCGAACCAGATGAGTTTTAACATAATGCAACCTCCTTTTGCTACCAGGCGGAAACGCTGCCGATTACCGAGATGAGCCGCCTGACGCGGGCAAGTTGCCCCTCTCAGCGCAAATGGGGGATGATCCGACAGGCATTGGCGGCATACACCTTGCGCAGTACTTCATCGGGCAGGTCGATGCCGGAGATGGTAAAGAAACCGTGGTTAGGGTACATGTAATACTCCATGCACTCATCCGCAGTTTCCAGGAAGCGGAAGTAAGAGCGATACATGACGGGATCGTCCAGACCGTCGGTACCAAACAGAATACGGTCTTGATACTTGATGCAGAACTCCCGAGCCTGGCGCGGCTTGCGCCCGAGTTCGGCCACTCGGGCGGAGAAGTCCACGGTATAATTAGGATACCTGTTCAGCACTGCGGCAGCGGCAGCGAGATCCTCAGCTTGACTGCCGATATGCGCGCCGATGAACTGCGTAGCGGGATGGCGTTCTATTACCTCGTCGCGTTCCTCCAGCAGCTGTTGTAGTGATGGATAATCCGCGCCGTAGAAATGCCGCGCCGGATCGCGATATAGCTGGATGTAACGCTCGTTGCGTTCATCTAAAGGCGCGAAGTAAGCCCAGGGGTCCGCTATGTGCATCAGCACCGGTAAGCCTAACTCTCCTGCCGTTTGCCAAATGGGCCAAAGCCGCGGATCGTTGACGTGTACCAGTGTGCCGTCCTTATCCCGCACGCTTAAACCCAGCTCTTTGTAGACTTTTACACCTTGTACTCCCAAACCTGCGGCTTGCTCCAACTCGCATACGACGCTTTCGCTGAAACAGCGCTCACCGATACGTTTGAAATCGGGCACGAAAAAGACGGCAAATCGCGCGGGATGCCGTCCTTTGAGCATATCCAGGCGACGTTTGAGCTGATCGCCGTTGCCTCCCGACAGGTCGACGAAGGTGCGAATATTGCAGGCATCCATGTGTTCGACTACTCGCTCCACATCGAGACCGGAAACGAAGTGATTGTGGGCATCAATAGCCGGATATTTGGCTTGAAAAACCTCGGTTACAGGTACCCGCGCCTGCGCTTGCGGCCGGTATTGGAGAATGGAGAGAGGTTCTTCGGATCTATTACTGTGATTCATCGCGCACCTGCTCCTCGGAATTTTAGCGACTAAAAACACAGACTCATTCTGCGCTAGACGGGCGAGTCCTCCCCAAATGCTGCTAGGTTAGGAAACAGATGGTTGCCAAATGCAGTAAACGCTGTTTTTCTCTGCTTCACCTCTTTTGGGTTGACGCTGTTTTAAATGCAAAATATAATGATTCGCAAGGAGGTGCGTAGTATGTGGGAGCTCGTAGAAGACGCTCTACTGGACAGCCTGCGCATGGTACCCTGGCTGTTGGTGATCTATGCGCTGATCGAACTGATGGAGATGAAGTGGGGCAGCGCTTTACAACGCAGCGTCATGCGCGTAGGCAAAGCCGGTCCGGCGTTGGGCGCCGCCGTGGGCTTGCTACCTCAGTGCGGTTTTTCCGTGATCGCCTCATCGTTATACGCCAAACGGCTGCTGACCATCGGTACGCTGATGGCCGTATACCTGGCCACCTCGGACGAAGCGATCCCTGTTATTCTAGCCCACCCGGAGAAAATTCAGCTCCTATGGCCTCTGCTGGCGAGCAAATTCGCTGTCGGTTTAGTAGCGGGTTATCTGATTGATGCGCTCATACCTATGCGCCGACAGACGGAAACGCCTTCGGAGGAAGATGCAAGCGAGCATGCGGAGCATCACTGTCATGGGCATCGCCATGGTCCGGACTGTCACTGCGGCCCTGACGCCGACTTGCAGGGGTGCTGCAACCATGCGGTAGCCTCCGGGAACAGAACGATCAACCAACTGCTCATCCATCCTTTGCGTCATACGGGGAAGGTTTTCGTTTTTCTCTTTCTAGTGACGCTCCTTATCAACTACGTGATTCACTTAGTGGGCGAGGAAAATCTGGGCGCCGTCTTCTACGCAAACAGCCTGATTCAGCCCGTCATAGCCGCTTTCATCGGCCTTATACCCAACTGTGCGGCCTCCGTGGCCATCACTGAAGGGTACTTGCAGGGCGCGCTCAGCTTTGGTTCCGTCATAGCCGGCCTTAGCGCCAACGCCGGCGTGGGTATTCTGGTGCTGCTGCGAGAGAACGAGCGGCGCGATACGTTGCGCGTCATCGGCATGCTGCTCGCAGTGGCGATTTCGGCTGGACTGATTCTACAGCTTGTTATGTGAGTAGTGAGGTGATTCACATGAATAGCCGCTCCGATACAACGCACTTACTGGCCCAAAAGGGGTTGAAAAGCACCCGGCAGCGCAATGCGGTTTTAAGAGTGTTGCAGCAGGCCGATGAGCCGCTTACGGTTGATGCCATCTTCATGCAGCTAAGAGAGAACCAGGTTCCGGTCAGTCTGGCTACTGTGTATAGGATGCTTGATCTATTTGGTGAAAAAGGGTTGGTTACCAAAAGCGTCGCCTCCGCCAGTCGTGCTACAGCCCTGTACCAACTGGCCGGTCAGCATGTCACCCATGTATTGCGTTGCATGCGTTGCCAAACCACCGTGCCCATCCAACCCTGCCCCCTAGATAAGCTCGAAGAACACCTGCGCCTTCAGACGGACTTCGAGATCAAAGGGCACCATTTGGAAGTGTACGGGTTGTGTCCGCAGTGCCGCTAGAAGGGCCCGTAACGTGAACCTATTACAGGCCACTTTGTGGATTAGGTAGTGCTATCCCTGTACAAGTTCCCACAGCCTGTCGTAACTGTCTACCACATCATACTTTACATTCTCACCACTAATTGACCGGAAATGCTCACGAGCACAGTGGACTTTGGCACTCTCAATTTGACGCAGTTCTAGTGAGGACATATCCCCTTTTGTCTCAGCAACAAAGTAGATGTGTTTAACCTTTCCCTCGTAAAACGCGATAGCCCAATCTGGGTTGTACTTGCCTACTGGGGTGTTGATATAAAAGCCCCTCGGTAACTTGACATATACCTCAATTTCTTGGTTATGCTCTTCTAGTGTTGCGGCAAAATCACGTTCATTGGTTGAATCGTAGATGACATAGTCATACAGGTGCCGTTTTGCCTCCATGGCGTTGACACCTAGAGTTCCTTTTTTCAGGTCGGGTTCGGTAAAGATATCTGTCCCATATGTCGCAGTCAGTTTGTCATAGGTGATATGCTCAATAATCGCTGTGGCTTTTTGTTCATTGATAATGTTGGCTGCTCGGATAATGAACTCTTCGGGGTTATAAACGAATTGATCAAAAACA
>DUQB01000037.1 GCA_012838035.1 Bacillota bacterium
CTCGATCGTTTCGTCAACCCCGTCTCCATCGAGATCGTACTCTAGTGTCTGATGGAAATCCCAGCCTGCAGTTCCCGCAACCTCAAGCGCGTAATCCGTATCGAGTAAATCGACGACTTTGGGAACTTGTTGCGATGGTCTGGTCAGGTAGTTGATCACTATGAGCAGTACTAACACGCCCAGCCAGATCAGCCACCATTTGGCGCTGCTGCGGTTGTTGCCGCTACGGCGATAAGCACGTTGTTTAGGCACGGAAATCCCCCTTACGTCTAAATACGGCATTCCTCACTGCATAGGTTGTTGGGCAATAGTTCGCTTACTCCTTCTTTCCATCATGCTATTTGTTTTAGGTGCATTTGCCGACCCGGCAAATCATCATAGCATGGGTTAGCGCAAGTGCTCAACAGGCACCTGCGTTATCTCCCGTTCTACAAAAACAGCGTAACGTTTGCCGTTGGAAATACTCTACTAAAGCAGGTGAATGTACCCTATGACGCCGAAGAAAGCAGGTGAGAACGAAGTGAAGGGTGAGATTAACTACATGTCAGGTACAAATCCTAATCCCTTCGCTGAAATAGTGGAACGCTTCGGCGATGTTGTGACTAAGGCGGTAGCGTATACCTTGCACAGTCAAGCGCGCGGACGCTGGTACGTTTCGTCTACGTTTAGCGGTCGAGTAGACTCAGACGAGATCGAAGAACTGACGCATGAGGTCCTAATGCTTCTGCCGAAGGCCATTGAGCGCTTTAGAGGTGAAGCAAAGGCGGAAACATATGTGAGTACCATAGCACGGAATCATGTCATGCGGGTTTTAAAAAAACGGGCAAAGGAGGCGCGGCGTCGGTTGCATATGCCGGCGCACCTGCAAGACAGCGGTATAAGTGAAGCTCATTGGCTGGATAATTTACATGCGGTCAATTCAACTGAAGAATCCTTTGAGGAAACGTTGGCGAATAAGGAGGCGGATCAACAGGCCCTTCGCTCATTTAATGAAATGGCGCGAGCGGCAGGTCTTACTAAAGAGCAAGCTGAAGTTTTCCGATTAAGGCGTAGCGGTTGGTCCGATCCGGATATTGCCCATTACTTGAAGTGCAGTCAGGGGACGGTGCGTAAAAGGTATTTTGACGCAAAAACAAAACTACGTGCCATATATATGGCAGATCCTCGCTGGGGGGAGTGAGTCTGTTGGCACATCGCATATGGCAAACATGGTTGGATAAATATGCCGATGGTCGATTGCCCTGGCCTTTAACCACTTGGGTGGAACGGCATACGAGGCGCTGTCGGGCTTGTCGTCAGGAGTTGCGTATGCAACTGTCCTTTATGCACGAGCTTGATAACCTACTATGGAAGCGGGATGAGATGATAAATACGGTGGTGTTGGCAACTGCCATGGAGCCGGCGCTGTCGCATGCGCGGCGTTTGTTTAATCCTAGGTTTTCCATGCTGCTGAGCGGAGCGGCCGCCTGCGCGGTCCTCGTGATCATGTTATCATTGGGGATTAGTACATGGTTTGGTACGGGGGTAACCGTTGTGGCCGCTTCAGGCTGGTCTACCGGGGTTGCTACCACTATACCGATCGATGGAGATCTCGGGGTAACCGATACGGTACTAACCAGCCCTTCGGACGTTGGTATAGGTTCGGGAGTCAGCATACCGGTAGCTGGAAGTGAAGAATGGAGTGGCTAAGATGAAACGTTGCCTGGTGGTTTTTATTGCGCTGGCGTTTGTGTTCTCCATGGTAGACGCCATACTGGCTGCCGACGGTCAGGTGATAGTCACATCGAACATCTTGGCGGAATCCATCACCAGGGATCGCTCGGGCGGCGCGCGCATTAATCGGCAGATTCTCGCTTTTAAAGCGGGTAGAGCGGCTAGCTTCCAATCGCTTACCACTTTTATGGTGCCGCAACCCGGATACTACTCATATCGCCTTGTAATCGTAGGGCCTGATAACCAGCCCCGTGCTTTTTACAGCGACTCTATGCAGACGCAACAACCAGACCATCTTCAACAGCAAATCACGAAATGGCCTAATGTTAATTTTAATTTAGCCGGGGTGTATCAATTTATTGTTGAGGTGAATCACTCTCAAATAGCCAGTTTCCCTATCTATGCCACGGAATAGCGTCAGCAGGAAAACAGACCGCCTCAAGAGCGGCCTGTTTTAGCGTAGTTCGCACGATCCGACCTTATCCGTTGCTCTTGCGAACAAAACCCGTGTTACGGATGGGGAGCAAGGCTTACACGGGTGATTTGGGACAGCGGGATGATTTCCAGATGACCGCCGTTATTGAATGAAAGATAGTCGGCGCAGACTTCCATTATGGTACCCATAACGCAGCGATCGTTTTCCGTGCAGATGCACACCGGCACGCCTTGGAACGCCTGCAAACGTTGCACAAAGAAGGGCGGACCAAAACAAGTGCTGCCGCTGGTGATGCCTGCGACAACGGCGTTATTACACCTGTTGCTCGTCAGTCCGCCGCTAATACCGGCGACTAACGTATTTTGCGACCCATTGAAGCTGCTCCAGTAGTTGTTGGCCATGAGTTAATAACCTCCTTATAGGTTAAGAAGCTCTGAAACCAGTAGGTGGTTGCAGTTTGCTCTGTCATACCATACGTTGAGTATTGTATTTGCGACTTAGGACAGAGCTCCCGAATAAGTAGCACCAATGGCCTATCGTAGCCGATCGCGGTAGATGAGCCGGATTTTTAACCGACATAGCGCCGGTCAGGTAACAACAACTGAAATTTGTCTCTAAATATTAGAGTAAGAGCGAACGCATCCGTTGTAAAATTGGATGGCTCGCATATAGCAGCCGTGAAATGGGGTTGTGAGTGATGCGGTTGTCGAACTGTCGTATAAATTGGCTCATCTACATTACTCTGCTGGGCATGGCGTGCCTTGTAATCGCTCTGAGCGGTCAGCAGACGCTGGCCATAGGAAGCCTGGATAGTCAAGAAACGGAGCGGAGTGCGGTACAGGTGATAAATGCGCAGGACCCGTTACAGGATGCCGTCGGCGGTACGTGGCACACATTGTTGCGGTTTGATAAACCTGCCAAGTATGAATATCAATTGACGTACCGGGGTATCGGGCTGTATACCGTAGGCACTTTGCAGATTGAGGTATCGTCGGCGTATATCATTTGCCAATACCATATCGGCGGCAGAAGCGGTGCCGCGGCTTGGCGTCCGAGTGCGTCTTCACCAGGTGAAACGTATATGACGGCGCTCCTGGCAGACGGTTTATGGAGCGCGGACGAGATCAGTCTGCTGTGGACGCCGTTTATGGTGAATCGCTGGGCGCATCAGTTTGCCGCTCTCGAGTGGCGTGTCGGTCCCGGATGGGCGGTGCGGGGCGGGTCCGCTTCGCAGTTTACCATCGATCAGATGCTGCGCGATGTAAAGGGCGCCACGTACTACCGCGCTCACTTGGAAACCAGTGAGGGACGTCCGTTGGAGATTGATGTGGACCTACAGCTGCCGTTACCTAAGTACATCAAATGGACGAATGGTGCCGGCAGCACGTTCGAAGCCATCTTGCAATAAGCCCTTGTGAGTTTTGCTGATGGCGCATTATGGATAGCGAAGACGGGAGGTAGTTACGGTGGGCAGTTTGATACGGCACTGGTCAAGAGCACGACGCGTCGGAGCGCTCATAATTCTGCTCCTCATGGTTATCGGTATGACTGGATGTACGATCATCATTCAACCACTGTACCATCAAGTTACGGGTAGAATTACCATTGGTCAGAGTAACTTGCCCCTAGCCGGGGTGGAAGTGCGCATGTCCGGACCCGTTGAGCGTACGGCAACTACCGACAGCAACGGTTATTACACTATTACCAACCTGCTGTCGGGCCAGTATACGGTCACGGTGGAAACGCCGTTCGGCCAGGATATAAGCAGCCTGTCGGTATACGACAACACTGTCTATGACCGCAACGTGTCGTTTCCGATCGGGTTTAGCGTAGACGATTTCTACTTCATGAGCGGACTGTGGGATCTGTACGCCCAATCAGGCGGCGGTTTGGGTAAAGGTAGCGGCCAAGGCACATGGCTTTGGCCGACGGGTGCTTATGTGCCGGTGTATTTGGATGCTAACGACTATGCCTCCACCGCTATGATCAATAATGCGTATTATTACTTGAACGATTGGACCAAACTGACCGATTACCGAGTTACCAGCACTATTAACTTCGGTTATCGGCCGGATACCACCACACGCTTCGTGCAAGTGCAGTGGGTCGGTTCCGGCCAAATCCCCATCATTGAGGATGTGGGGCCGGGAACCGTCGGATTGGCTAAGGTGACTCAATTCGATGCCCTAGGTTACATGCAGAAAGTCTTAGTATTGGTTGACGTTGATTATGGCGATATCAACACCTCACTGGTAATGGCGCACGAATTCGGTCACGTAGTCGGCGCAGGACACAGTCAGGACCCCGACTCCCTTATGTATCCGTATCTTACCGGTTCCCAACGCAACACCTTTAGTTCGGAAGAGAAAGAGTATCTACGGGTGATGTACTATTTGGCGCCGTTCCTGAAACTGCATTATCCTTCCGGCTCGCTGGCATCCATGATGACCTTATCGAGTGGACCAAGTGTTAGAACCACCTTGATAACCACTGATGGCACAACTCAGGAAGTGAACGGTATTCCGGCCGAACTGGCGGCTCTACCCGTTGTTCAGGAGCTGTTTGGCTCCGATGCGAGCAGCGTCGGAGTTGACGGCGGCATGCTTTGGGACAGCATCACCTTCTAGAATGCTTGGTGGAGCGTAAGAGAGCAACAGCTTATTCGCAGACCCTGCGCATTTTGCGGAGGGTCTCTTAATGTCGTCTGCGTATCGGCGCCATATGTACGTTTCTACCGAAGCAGGGACTTTGTATCGCCGTGCCGAAAACTGCGGAGTGGGCATTGTCCGCGAGGACTATACTGGCTAGAGTGGAGGATGTCGTTTGTCCGGATTGCCTGCGTTGCTGATAACCACCGCACTTTTGGTATCGGCTTATCCACCGAATGGGATAGGTTGGCTCGCATTCGTAGCATTCGTTCCGTTCTTCAGTCTGCTGGAAAAACAGCAGTCCCGGCGGCAGGTGATCACTTGCGGCGCTTTATTAGGCGTGCTGCTGGCAAGCAGCGTGCTTTATTTTACCTGGATGATCGATACTGCCGCTTGGTATCAGCGCTTCGCGGCTTCGTTGGCCATTTCCGGCATTTTCGCCATCGAGGGCGTAGTACTTGCAGTACCTAGCCGGCGGCTGTTGTGTTGGGCGCAGGCCAAAAACGCCACCGCGACTCGGCGCGTTCTACTGCGCTTCGCAGGCGCTGTCATACTCACGGGGCTGCTTTGGGCGGCTGTTGAATGGGCAATTCAGAAAATCTTCTTAGGTTTGTCTTTTCATTTCGGTCTGACCCAATGGCGTTACTCCGCGGTGGTACGCTTGAGCGCCTACATAGGACTGGTCGGGCTATCCGGAATGTTGGCTTCTGTTAACGCGGCGGTTTACCTGGTCTGGCGGCGCTTTGTTGCCCATGAAAAATCTCTGTGGTGGGAAAATCGAGTATATTCGCCGGTTACCAGCCTCATCATCATCGGCGTGATCATAGCAAGCGCTACAAAAGGCGCTTTGCGGCCTTACGGCGTACCTCCGACGCTGCCGTTAAGCGTGGTGAGCACATCGTTAGCCGGTACCACCATCCCTGTGTATGCTGAAAATGAAGCGTTGCAGGCTACCAAAGCGCATGACCCACATGGGCGTTATCTAAACTTAATTCTGGTCCAAAACGGTTTTCCTGTCTCTTTACGTGAAGCGGCTGCAGAGGAGTTCAGTTTGACATTACAATTGTACGACCGGATATTGCATCAGTCACAGGCGGGGATAAACAGCTACCGGCAATATCGCGCAGCAGATGGCGCATCAGTCAAAGAAGCGACTACGTTGGTGGTTTGGTCGGAAACCGTGCTTCATCTACCCATGCTCAACTATCCTAGTCATGCACTTAGCACCTATCGGTTGGCAACTGAGGCTCAAACATGGGTATTAGCCGGCTTTCCCTGGGCGGAAGATGGGGACTGGTATAACAGCGCCATCCTCATCGATACCTCAGGACAAATGCAAGGACGCTACTCGAAAGTACGCCCCATTCCTATTGCGGAATCCTGGGTAACGCCCGGGGAGGGCTGGTATCCGCTGCAGGTAAACGACATCCGAGTGGGAGTAGGCTTGTGTTCGGAGTTGATCGATCCTTTGGTTGCGCGTACGCTGACGAAAAACGGCGCGGAGGTGTTGGTATACCTCTCCAGCCTCTCATACTTGGGGGTGTCTTCAGCTATAGGGTTACACGGCGCATTTGCTCCTTTTAGAGCAGCCGAAACCGGGCGTTATGTAGCCCAGGCGGGCATGGTGGGCGCTACGCTCATAGCAGCGCCTGATGGTACCATCAGCGCGGCATTGCCCAGCTTTGGGGCAGGGACGCTGGTCGGCAGCATTCCCGCGCTGAACTCGATTACGTTTTATATGCGGTATGGTGAAGCTCTGCTCGGCATGTGTTTGATCGTGTCTTTGGTCTTCCAAGTGGCCGTTATGCCACAGCGCAAACTCGTATATAAGGCCAAAGTGTAGTAGGCTACGGTCCGTCGTAGCCCTTCGCTTTCAGATAAGGCGCGTAAGCGGAGCCTTTTACAGCGCGCGCCATGGCTTTGGCACGGAATGTGATCAGTTGCACGGCATCAACGCCGAAAGGTCCTTGGGCAACCGCTTCACCTCCTGGGGCAAATGCTAGAGAAGAGCCGATCGCTTTGCGTCCCTTCCACGGTCCGGCGGTGATACTGCCAACACAACTTGTGCTGGCCATGGTGATGCCGTACAGATACGCAAGTCGGCGATGGGACTGGCGCCACGAGGCGCCGAAAGGATTTTGTTGCTGATCGTGTGAAGCCTCGACCATCCATGTTGACGGAGAAAAAATGTAGTGCGCGCCCATACGACAAAGTGCATGACCAAGGGCTAAAGATGATGTAAAATTATCTGACCCAATCGTGAGTCCGACGGTGCCGAACGGTGTGTCCACAACTCCCATGCGATCTCCGATACTGTAGATGTGGTGCGCCGGCGTCAGTTCGTTAATCTTGCGATGCAACAACTGCAACTCGCCCTGCGGGTCGATCAAGGCTGCGGCACTGTAAATATGCTCGCCGCAGCGTTCGGTAATGCCGGCAATCACATAGAGCGCATGGGCACGGCTCATCTCCGCCAACTGTTGATATACTTGGCCGCCGATAGGTTGAGCTAAGTCTTTGACCTCAGGGTAGGCATAACCGTAATCGAGGCACTCCGGCAGTACCAATACCGTACATCCAACTTGCGCCGCTTGTTTAACCATGGCGGCGGCACGCTCTAAGTTGCCTGTTACATCGCCCCACACCACATGCATCTGGCCTAAGCCGACGGTAATATCGGGATAGTTCATGGATTCGCCCCCTAAGGAATGTCCTCGAATAGCAAGCGTTACGCCTTTAGCCGGCAGATAATGGTAATTTGCTTGATGACTAGTTTCTGTGTTGAGATAGAGTTTCCCTGTCGGGTAAAAGCTTGACCGTATTTTAACAAAGTAGTAGGAGGAGCCCTCTGGCCCTAGGGCGAAGAGAGGACGTTGTTTATATACCAAGTTTTTCAGTAGTAGTATTCAAGACGGCGGTTGCGGCTGGGTAATACTAAGAACGCCGAACTCGCAGCGATTCGATCAATAGGCGGTGCGGCATCCCCGAGCACTGCGCAGAAAGAGTAGCCGTGCGTTTTTATACTTGGTGTTGATCGTTAATGAGCATTAACCTCCGACCTGAAACAGACCTGTATACCCAGGTGGTCGGCGATGCAAAAGCCGCGACGGATGACACCCAACGTTGCCGTCTTGTTCCACTACACTCATCAAAGGAAAGGGAGTGATGAAGGTATGCCGCTCGTTCCTTTAACGCAAGTACTAGGAGAAGCTGTAAAAGGCGGATACGGAGTCGGAGCCTTCAACTGTAACAACATGGAGCAGGTTCAAAGCATTATGAAAGCTGCTCAGGAGTGTAAGTCGCCGGTCATTTTGCAGGCCAGCCGAGGTGCACTTAAGTATACCAACATGGTTTACCTCAAGCATCTTGTGCAAGCAGCCGTAGAAGAACACCCGGAAATCCCCGTGGTTCTACACTTGGATCATGGTACTTTAGAAGCGGTTAAACAGGCCATCCCCCTTGGATTCACCTCCGTCATGATCGATGGGTCTCATCTGCCTTTTGAGGAGAATGTAGCCGTCACCAAGGAGGTCGTAGCATTAGCTCATGATCATGGGGTTTCGGTTGAAGCTGAATTAGGCACCTTAGGCGGGATAGAAGAAGACGTGGTAGGCGAGGTGCAGTTAACCGACCCGGATCAGGCTGCGGAATTTGTGGAGCGTACCGGTTGCGATGCGTTAGCATTGGCTATCGGCACATCGCATGGTGCCTATAAGTTCAAGGCGGAGCCTAAGCTGGCCATCGATCTGGTGGCTGAGGTGTGGGATCGCGTACATATACCTCTGGTTATGCACGGCGCGTCTTCCGTACCGCAAGACTTGGTAGCGGAAATCAACAAATACGGCGGTAAGTTGGAAGCCACCTACGGGGTGCCTATCAGCGCCATCCAGGCTACAATTAAATACGGCGTACGCAAGATCAACGTCGATACCGATATTCGCTTGGCCTCCACGGCAGCGGTACGCAAGCTCTTGGCAGAGGAACCGCAGAAATTCGATTTGCGCGATTATATGTCCGCGGCACGAGAGGCGATGACCAAGATTGTCAGCCGGAGGATGCACGAGTTTGGTTGCGCCGGGCATGCCTTCGACTACAAGCCGATCACGATCGCCGACATGAAGGTTAAGTACGCTCAGTAGCGATTTCCAGATCTTAGTTTGCTGTGATACAGAACGCCCCGGAATCACCTATCCGCGGCGTTCTTTGGTATCCGTGCGGCGGTGGACCATTGTGAAAACTCGATGATGCCGTCTCTTATGGCCTTAGCGACATCCTGGCGATACCGGGGGTTCATGATCAATGTGCGATCGCGCGCGTTTGTGGCAAAGCCGATCTCTACCAATATGGCCGGCATCCGAGTATCACGCAGTACCTTGTAGTCGCCCGGCAAGGCTTTGCGACGATTCTGCGGGTCAATGGCAATTAGCTGTGCTTGTACCATTATGCCCAGTTGCTTACTTGCAGGGGAATCGGCATAAAATACCTGAGCGCCGCAACAAGATGGATCTGCTGGGAAGCGATTCACATGAATACTCACAAAAAGCTGCGCATCAGCAGCATTCGCCATACGGGCGCGCTCGGATAGGTCTACAAACGTATCGCCATGGCGAGTGAGAATGACGGCTGCGCTTACGTCGTGAAGGACCTGACCCAGCTCTTTTGCTACTGCCAAATTAACATCTTTTTCCACCAGCCCCTGTTGTGGAAACCACGCTCCCTTATCGTGTCCTCCATGTCCGGCGTCGACCGCGATCAACCAGCCGGATAAAGCTTTGGTGCGAATTTGCGCTCCAGTCACTCGCACATAAAGTAGAACCGTTATGACGGCGAGTGCGCTAAAGACGAACGCAAGATAATGCAGCCGGACAGTGAAAAAAAGATCCTCGGGAAAGATCGCACAGACACCCACTCCTCTACCAGAGTGTTATATGCCCGGCGGCCTATGAGCTAGCACAGAAATTGAACCGCCTGAAATATCTTGCCGGCATATGGGAGGCGGATCGGCGCCGACGGTGATATTCCCAGGCGGTTTGCAGAGGTTATCATCTGAGATTGGGTAGGTCGGTTAGACGTGAGCTTTCAGCCACGCCAATCCTTTGCGGAACCCTTCCCGCGCATCGGTTTTTCCTTCGTACTCCACATTCCAAGGGCCGCTATAGCCCACTTCCTTGAGGCGTTCTACGGCATACTCCAACGGGACTTCTCCTTCGCCCAATGCGGTACCGACGTACTCGGAGCGGCTACCGACGCCATCTTTGAAATGCGTGTGGATGACATAAGGCGCTATTTTTTCGTAGAAGCCGCGCACAGTCTCTATATCATGACCTGCCCACCGGTAGTTCATGGTATCGATGTTGGCTCCCAGGTTTTTACAGCCAACACGCTGAAATACCTCTATCTGGAAGTCGGCATCGTTGGTAATCAGACCATGGTTGTCCAATGCCAATAGGAATCCGTTCGCCTCGACGAACTCGGCCACACGCTGCAAACCATCCACGATCAGGTCCAAATATACTTGGCGTTCGGCAGGGACGGAGTCTTTCGGCCAACCGCCGTCAATGCGCAGCATGGATGTTCCGGTGATGCGTGCCAATTCGCATACTTGCTTCATGCGTTCGACTTGTTTGACCATGGTCTCTTTATCCGGAACGACGAAGTCATTGCCCGCCGCAACCGTTGATGCCCGTATCTGATACTTCTCCAGCAACAGACGTACTTGCTCAGCTCGTTGCTTGGCATCCTCGAACGTTTCGCCATTGGCAGCGTCCCAGACGTCCCTGTGCATCAGCTCGGTGCATTGAAATCCGGCTTCGTGGGCAAATGCGAGGAACTCCTCTAAAGTGCCTTTGAAATTGTAGTGGATCAGCCCAAATTCCGGCATGTTTCATCCTCCTGCCATTCGAGTGGTTATTTCCTCTAGTTGCCAAGTAGACTTCCACCTTATGTTACCGAATCCTGCCATACGACGGCTTTTATCAGGTCTACGCCTGTTTCGTCGCCGGTAGCCTGGCAAAATGATGCAGGTCTTAGAGATGTGCGAACCGACCTCCTGATTGGGCAGACTAATCGTACCACGATTCAACGTGATGTGAGCAGGCGCTGAACTGCATAGTATGTAGAACAGTACGCCGGACTCCGCCTGATGCGCCGGTTTCCGCCTTGCATGGATATGGCGCGTATGCGAGACTGGATTAGGGTAACCTGACTACGGGTTCTCAATAATTTTCGGCTTCATCCCGGAGGGTGTCGTATAATGCAAAACACAGCTGGTATGCCGCGCGTCGCTTATTTCTGCATGGAGTATGGTCTGCACGAAGATCTGCACATCTATGCAGGGGGATTGGGCATTCTGGCGGGAGATATTGTCAAGGCCGCTCATGACATTCGGTTACCGCTGGTAGGTATCGGCATACTATGGCAGGAAGGCTATACTGCGCAGTATATCGGTGACGACGGTAAACCATACGATACTTATCCTGCCTTTAGCACGGCGGGTCTGGAAGATACGGGGGCTAAGGTGGTAGTGCAAGTGGGGCGAGATGAGGTCCCCTTGCGGATTTGGCGCACCACTGCTTTCCGGAATGCGCCGCTTTACCTACTGGATGCCGATATACCCGGCAGTCCGCATAATTGGATTACCAAACGCCTTTATGGCGGTAGCGAGGTTGATCGAGTCGCCCAAGAAATCGTATTGGGTATCGGCGGCGTTCGCGCATTGCGGGAGTTAGGTATTGAGGTTGATCTCTATCATTTCAATGAGGGCCATGCCGTACTAGCGGGTTTGGAACTCATGCGGGAAGAGATGGACCGGGGCAAATCATTTGAATATGCGCTGCACTCTGTACGACCGCGTATTGTGTTTACCACGCACACCCCGGTCATGGCCGGCAACGAGAGCCACTCGCACCAGCTGCTTTGCGATTTGGGCGCTAATTGCGGCCTTAGTTATGAGCAGATGAGATACATTGGGGGAGACCCCTTCGGCATGACGGTAGCCGGCTTACGCTTAGCGCAGATGGCAAACGGCGTTTCGAAGCTGCATGGCGTTACGGCGCGGGAAATGTGGGCGGATATTGAGCCGAGGGCGCCTATTGTCTCCATTACAAACGGCGTGCATGCGCCTACATGGCAAAATGCTCGGATACGTCAGGTAGTAAAGCAGGGAGGCGACCTATGGCAAGCGCACTGCGACGCGAAAAACGAGTTGCTCGCCTACGTAGCTGCGACTACCGGCAGGCGGTTAAACCCGGATTCCTTGCTGATCGGCTTTGCACGCAGAGCGGCGCCATATAAACGCAGCGATTTTATCTTCCGCCGACCGGACGTTATTGAGCCTTTGCTCCTGTCGGGGCAGGTAAGTATGATCTTTTCCGGAAAAGCGCACCCACATGATCACACGGGACGCGAGATCGTGGCCAATATGGCTGCTGCAGCCTCGAGATACCCGGACAGTGTCGTTTACTTACAAAACTATGACATGAAGATCGGACGTTTGCTCGTACAAGGTTGTGACGTATGGCTGAACAACCCGCGGCGTCCCTTGGAAGCATCCGGAACTTCAGGAATGAAGGCTGCGCTCAACGGTGTGCTAAACTTGAGTATTTTGGACGGTTGGTGGCCTGAAGGGTGTCATCACGGCGTAAACGGCTGGCAGTTCGGCAATGGTTACCAAGGCCCGGACCAGAATGAGCAGGATTTGCTCTCGCTGTATGACATCCTGCTGAACGAAGTATTACCGACTTATGAGGATCGAGAGCGCTGGATAGAGATGATGTATGCCAGCATCGACATGGCGCAGCATCGTTTCACCGCCGAGCGGATGCTGGTGGAGTATCTAAATCTGATGTATATGCCTTTGTGGGCGGTACAGACAGCCGAATCCCGCGCCATGGCCTATATCGAGTCGAAACACTAACAGGCAATGCGTACGGTACGGAGCCGCGGGTGTCTTGTCATTCGAGGCGCCCTTTTGACACAGGTTCGTCAGACAGTAAGGAAATGTGTGACGCTGCGCCGTTTTCGCCACAGCGTCACATGGTTCAGTCCGCTTAGCGGTTGTATTAGTCTATATAACCCTTTTGCATTCCCAATGGAAATGGCACCGGTTGTTCGCAGGTGCTGTCCAGATCAATGTGGCGGCCATATTCGGCAGCTTCGTGAATGGCGGTCATAATGTCCAGTACATGATACGTTAGGGCGCCGTCTGCTCGATGCCGCCTATTGGTCCGTATGGCCTGCGCCATATCGGCAACGCCTAAACCGCGGCTATTCTCCGCGTACTCATATGCTAACGGAATCTCACTGAACTCTTTGGTGCCGGCGCGGCGAATAAGTACAGGGCCGCCGAATGTATTGGGGTCCGGACAGCTTAGCGTGCCTGTGGTACCGTAAATCTCAATGCGTGGTACTTGACCGCCCCACACGTCAAAACTGGTGACGATGGTGGCAATAGGTCCGCGAGTGAATTCAAGGATACCTGCCACATGGGTAGGTACCTCTACCGCAATTTTCTGTCCGAATTTGGCAGCGCTGGTGATGGTGCGCTCCGGGAAGGTGATCCGGTTGGAGCCTGTAACTCGTTTAACCGGACCAAGCAAAGAAACCAGTGCCGTGAGATAGTACGGTCCCATATCGAACATGGGCCCGCCACCAGGCTTGTAGTAGAAATCCGGATCGGGATGCCAATGTTCATGGCCGTGGCAAAGCATAAAAGCTGTTGCTGCGACCGGTTCGCCGATCCAGCCGTCTTCAATCAGCTTGCGGCATGTTTGTAAGCCGGCGCCTAAGAACGTATCCGGCGCACCGCCAATGCGTAGAGTCTTCTGTTTGGCTAAGTCGAGCACTTGCTGGGCTTCATCGCGAGTGAGAGCCAGCGGTTTTTCAACGTAACTGTGCTTCCCTGCCTCAAGCGTAGCTGTACAAATACTGCCGTGCACCGGCGGCGTGGTCAGGTTGACCACAATATCGATGTTCGGATCAGCAAGCAACGCTTCAGGCGTATAGACATTGGGGATTTGATACTCTTGAGCCCGCGCTTCCGCTCTATCTTTGATCAAATCGGCACACGCTACCAGTTCAACCTGGTGGAACATCTGTGAAAGGTTTTTGGCATAGATGGCGCTGATGTTACCACACCCGATGATACCCACTTTTACTTTCGACATATTGGAAAACCTCCTAGTATTTGGTTTGCGATTCTACAAGCGTGCTGCTGGAAGACGTCGGTTTCACCTGTGGTTTACCAAGAGTGTTGGCCGCCACGACTCCCGCCAAAGCGATGAATCCGCCAATAATGTCTGTCGCCAAAGGCAACTCTCGCGCCCATATGAAGCCAAAGAGGATGGCCAACGGCGGGTTAAGGTAGAGGAAACTGCTTAATCGCCCTGCTGGTACCTCCGCTAGAGCCATACTCCAAGTGGCATAGGCGATTGCAGCCGGAAAGACGCCGATGTAGACGCCGGCCAGGGTGGACGAGAGCGGTGCTTGACTCATCGCGGTGTAGAATCCCGGCAGAAACGCCAATAAAGGCAAGGTGCCCAACCAAGTGATGTAGGCGGTGAATCGTATCGCCCCATACTGCTTCAGCAGAGGCTTCTGAAAGACGAAGTAGACAGAGGTACAAAGTGAAGAGAACAAAATGAAGTATGCACCATGGGAAAAGGCGAGATTACCGCCGCTCACAATCATGAAAGTCACGCCGCTAAAGGCAATGATCAACCCGACGATAGTCCACGGGCTAAAGCGCTCCTGCAAAAAGATGCGAGACAACACGGCGGTTATTACAGGGGCGACGGCAATGATCAGGCTGGCTGCTCCCGCTGAAACTGATCTCTGACCGATATTCAAAGCCAAATGGTAGAGCGTTATACCCACCAGACCCAAACCGAATAATGCAGGGATATCTTTTAACCGGGGTAAACGCATGTGGGTAATGACGGCATAGCACGCAAAAACTAAGGAGGCTACGATAAAACGCAGCAGAGTGAGGTGGTAGGGCGAATAACCTACCAAGCCGACCCTGATGCCGGCAAAAGCCGATGACCAAAACAACGTGGTGGCAAGAGCTAGTAATAGAACTCGAATACTCATAGGCAGGGCGGTAACGATCTGGAGATCACCGCATTTTCAGCCTCCTTTTGTGATTGCCGCAACGGAGCTGGAGGTGTATATGTACGCTGCTCAAATTTTAACCTCTGTTCGCATAACTTCCGGTGAGCCCAAGTATGTTTCGAGCTAAATTCCTTTCTACCTGCAATGAATTGGAGTTATATCCTGAAATCCCTAGCCGGCGTAATCTGTATGTGCGTAGTAACGACGGTGTTGGCACAATGATCCAGCGGACCTGGAAAAACGGGATAAAAAACAAGTCAAGAGCCGCGAGACTCTTGACTTGTTATGTCACCATCAATCATACTATATGTTAGGTTTTTATGCGGATGAGCAGGATAGGTGTTGGTTACGTCCCCGGTTTCTCCGCTTAAAGAAAAGGCGTACCATCCGATCCATCTCTGCTTGGGCGATCAGGTTGTCAATTGGCCTTACGTTTTTGCTCTTGTTTGTACTCATGTGGTACACCTCCGTTGTTTTTTGGAGTGTAGCGATCCGAGGAAATCGCTCTTTTTCAATAATATGGTAACACTAGGATCAAAGAGGTACAACCTTCCTGGGCTGGTTCTTACATATTGTTAACCATTTATCAAACCTCAGAACACGGCTTCACAAGGTTTTGGTCGACAATGGGTAAACACCGGGCCGTTGCGGCGAGGCCTTTATTCACAGATGCCGTAATAATGCGGAGATATGGCTGCATATCTTGTGCTTAAGGGGTATGTAGCCGCTCGATGGGCTCTTGGGCTGCAATTAGACGGTATCGACGCCGACGACGGAATGGGAGATTGTTGGTCAATCGCAATTTTACTCGTTTGCAGGGGAGGCGCCATTGTGCCTTGTCCAGTCAGCAGGTACTGCTTATACTTGTTACTTTCCCTAATGTACGCGGTATTGATGTCTACGGTCAGCGTGTCCATCGCCGCCGTTCCCACTCCCACTACCTATACCGTGCAAAGCGGGGACACTCTATATAGTATCACCAAAAAATTCGGACTGACGGTAGACGAAGTCGCACGTCTGAACGACATCGACAACCCCAATCTAATCAAACCGGGTTATGTGTTGGTCCTGCGAACAGGTGCTACCGGCTCGGCTGAGTCAAAACCACCGGCGACATATACCGTCCAGGCGGGAGATACCCTCTGGGGTATCTCGCGAAAAACCGGCGTCCCACTAACCGATCTGCTTCAAATTAACAGTCTACGAGAAAACTCCATTCTCCATCCCGGGCAGGTTTTACTTTTGGAAAGCAGACCGGCGGAGCCTGTCCATCCAGTGAGCGTTACCGCCCAAGCTTCTGAGAATCAACCGCAAACAGGCGAAAGTACCCTGCTGACGACGCAGACGGCGGTGCCTGTCGTAACGCCGATGGGCGCTGTGGTTTTACCTGTACAAGTACCTACGGTGGTAACGGATGCGGGTACGCCTAAGGTGATGGAAACCTTGCCGTCTCAGAAACAAGAGGTTTCCCCGAATACGCCGACGCAGGTTACACTCAGCGCGGACAGCATTGAAGGCGATACGGTTCCGCTTGCCGTTTCAGCCAATATCGATCGAGCACGAGAAGCTCTCGAGCGTGTTTCTGATCCTACAGCCGACATGCAATGGCCGGTATCCGGAGTACTTACTTCCAAATTCGGCTTCCGTTGGGGGCGCATGCACGAAGGCATTGATTTGGCGGTACCGGTAGGAACTCCTGTGCGTGTAGCGGCGGACGGTGTGGTCATATTTGCCGGTTGGTCCAATGGCTACGGCTACCTGGTCAAGGTAGATCACGGCCAAGGGTGGGAAAGCTGGTACGCGCACAACTCGGAATTACGCGTCGCTGTAGGGGATAGGGCGTTGAAGGGGGATGTTATAGCTCGCTCCGGTAATACGGGAAACACGACCGGTCCTCATCTGCACTTTGAAATTCGCAAAAATGGCAAAGCTATGGACCCGCTACGCTATTTACCATAGCATAATGACGTTTCGGCAGTCATCCGTCCTGTTTATGGCGGTTTTTAGAGACCTGGAGCAGTCATTTAACTGGTCTTTTTACATTAGCCGCTAAGTTTTAAGTAATAATTAATCTAATTTTGTCATATATACAGTGCCTATGTCTGGGAGAAGAAATGGCTGCCAGAGTTGACAGTGTCTACCAGTCGCATTATAGTTACCTCAAGCGAGGATGTGTGCAAGCCAAGGGGATGGTTTGCACAAAAGAAAAAAGGATGGTGGATAAGGTTGAATAAACAGACTTGGGTAATCATCGCGGTCGTGGCGGTACTCGCTATCGTGCTGGGTATCGCGCTGTCGAATCGTGGAGGCAAAGATGAGATTCTAATTGGCGTAAACATGGAGCTAACGGGCGATTTGGCAAGTTTCGGTCAGTCAACGTTTAACGGTTTATCCCTGTACATCGAACAAGCAAATGAACAGGGACTGCTGGATAAGGAAATAAAGCTCATCAAGTTGGACAATAAGTCTCAGGACGCTGAGGCTGCAGCCATAGCAACCCGCCTGATTTCGCAAAAGGTGATTGCTATGGTCGGTCCGGTTACTAGTGGTAAGACCATTGCCGCCGGTAACGTAGCGCAAGAGAAGAAGGTACCTCTTTTAAGCCCCACGGCAACGGCTGAAAGTGTAACTCAGATCGGCGAGTATATCTTCCGCTCCTGTTTCTTGGATGACTTCCAAGCCAAGGCGATGGCTGAGTTTGCTTATGTCACCTTGAACGTGCGCAGGGCGGCCATCTTGATGAACAGCGGCGACGACTACTCTACCGGTTTGGCGGCTTCCTTCAAGAAGTA
>DUQB01000002.1 GCA_012838035.1 Bacillota bacterium
CAGGGACATCATTGCAGGATCATCCGCAACGTCAATGCCGGCTGACGCTAAAATAGCGCGGCGTTGTACCTCCACGCCGGACCAACAACCACCTAACAATATAGGCAAGATAAGCAGTATAGAGATGTATGCTAAGCGTTTGCGCGTTCTCATGTCCTCGCCCTCTGTTGCCTTTTGGATCTAATGCTGCTGATAATCAACAGTAGTAACGGTACGACTAGAATTACCGGGATAGTGGCCCAAGGGAACCACTTGGCGTTAAACGCGTCACCGTCAACCGCTGAAGTGTAAACGATGATGGAACCGATGGTGATCAAATGACCTAAGGGAATGATCAGATACTGATAGGAACTCAGACCGAAAAGCTCGGACAAACAAAGCACGGCTGCGTAAAAGAAGATGGCGATGCGGATGACGTTGCTCAGAATCCATAGAATGATGACCAAGCCGTCTATTCTGGCCAAAATTCCGGCGATCACAATCGTGCGCGCTGCGGCATAAGTCGGGTATACGGTGCGGATCATGCTTTCCGGTCCCAAAGTAAATAAGGAAAAGGCGAGCAAGATGACGATGAGCGCTGAACCGAACAGACTGCCTTTAACTACGGCGGAACGCAGTTCCTGCGGTCGGTTGATATAAGGAAAGATCATCAAAAAAGCTGCGGCATTACCGTAGGGAAAGTCCACATGCAGCTTAAGCGGCGACAGCACAGGTCCCAAACCGTCGGCCAGTACGGGTTGAAAAGCTTGAATAGTGAATTTCGGTAAGGCGAGCAGAATCATCACGAGGATGCCCAAAAAGAGAATGGGTGACAGCAGGTCGTTGACCCGGGCCAGCACTTCCAAACCATGGTGCACGATGTACATCGCAACCAAGATGATCAGAAAAGCGATCACAACCAGTGGGGTTTCCGGATAGACGAGCGCAAAGAAACTACTGACCTGACGCAGCATCGTCATGAGTAACCACAGCAGATAGCCAGCATAAGGAATCACCACCAAGGTGCCCAACCAAGGGCCCAGAGTTTTTCGGGCATACTCTACCAGGTTGCGCCTTGGAAAGCGGGTGGCTAACGCTACCCAAAGCAAGAAAAGCAATAGTCCTGCCAGCCCGCCCAAAATTGCGGTCAGCCAGCAGTCTTGTTTGGCGTGGAGCGCAAGTACCTGTGGCAAAAACAGGATGGAAGTACCCAGCAGGCTGCTGGTAACCAAAAACATCATCTGCTGTTTGGAAATACTGCCTTTTTCCAACACGAATATCACCGCCTGAAGTATCTACTAGGAGAGAGAAGACTGAACAGGGCGCTGAGCATACCGTCAATGGTGATATGCAGGTGTCCGCGGGCTTCGATCATGGCAATCACATATGCCAATAGCAGAAGACTTCCTACAACAACCGCATCCTTGGGCTTTCGGGGCAACTGGGGATGAAGCAGGATGATGCAGATGATCGAAAGGAAAAACAAGCTTGTGATGATGAACATCTCCACAGCGTTTTCTCCTCCTTAACGGCAGTTGCGGACATACCTGCAAACTTTGCTCTCCAGTCGCTCCGTCAATCCGTCCATGCTCTGTGTCAACTCGGCTGCTGTCGCGAACCACCTGTGTTAATCAGGGATGCTGTTGAGCGGCAGTACGGCTATTCCTGCAGCTCCGGGCTCGGCTTAGGGGAGATCTGTCGCCGGCGTTCATCCCAGATGTAGGCTGAAGAAACATTGGTGTACGCCCAACGCGGGGCACGGATGAGCACGTCCTTCATAGCTTGCCAGTTGCGCGGGGCGAGAGGGTACATATAAGGTACGCCATAGGAGCGCAAACTCACTTGGTGCGTGATGATGGCGATAAGCGTCAGCACTAAGCCTAAAAAGCCCATGATACTTGCCGAGATGATGACCGCGAAACGCAAAATGCGGGTAGCTTGCGTGATTTTAATGCGGCCTACCATAAACGACGTTATGGCGGTGATCGCTACTACAAGAAGCGCATGGCTGCCGACCAACCCCGACTGTATGACGACTTGCCCCAGCACCAAGGCTCCCAGGATGCTCATGGCCTGTCCGATGGGGCGCGGCATGCGTATTTGGGCTTCGCGCAGCAGTTCAAATGTGATGTCCATCATGAGGATTTCGAACACCAAGGGGAAAGGCACCACTTCCCTGGCTTGAGCCACCGTAACAAACAGGTTGAATGGGATCAGCTCGGGATGGAAATTGACCAAGGCGACCCAAAATGCCGGAGCCGTGGTAGATATCAGGAGTCCGAAGAGTCGCAGCCAGCGCAGCCAGGTCACGCCGGGATATCTGGTGTAGTAGTCGTCGGGCGATTGGAAGAAAGTGAAGAAGGTGACCGGAGCAAATAGGGCGACCGGACTGCCGTCGCAGATGACGGCAAAGCTGCCTTCGATTAATTGAGCTACGCAGGTGTCGGGACGTCGGGTTGAGCCCATGGTGGGGAAAAGAGAGTAGGGTGCGTCTTCCAGGAGCTCCTCGATATGCTCTACGCTGAGTACCCCATCTACGTTGACGCGACTGATGCGTTTTCTCGCCTCGACGATGATGTTCGGATTGACTAGCCCGTCCAAGTAGATCAGGACCAATTTGGTCTGGGTATACTTGCCTACCTTGGTAGTCTCTATGCGGAGTTTGTCGGTACGCAACCTGCTGTGGATGAGGCTGAGATTAGTAGCTAAATCCTCTACGAAACCGTCACGCGGTCCCGATAAGACCAGCTCGATATCGGGCTCTTCCACCTGGCGACCGTCCCGGCGCGGTAAGCGAATTGCCAAGGCGCCGGCTACTCCCGCCACGAACACCAAAGCGCACTCTTGCAGCAGGGCATCAACGGCATCCGCCGTATTTGCAACTCGTTTCACTTCACCTGCCGTAATCAAGGCGTCTTCCATAGCCTGTAAAGTCGTTTTAGGGTCGGCGCCGGACGTATCCGTGCGGGGCAGGCCTGCTAAAATGGGTTCCAACACCCTTTGCGCCAGCTCAGGCATGTCCACCAGCGTTTGAAAGTAGAGCGTCGCAGCTTGTATACTCGGCTCGCGGATATTTAACCGGCGTACGATCAGGTCGGTGGAGTTGCCGAATATTAGCTGGAGTGTTTGGATGTTTACTTCCAAATCATCTTGCAGGGGCGGCGAGGTAAGTTGCGTTGGTGGCTCCGTTTCCTTTGGCTTGGACCATGGCCAGCGCAATCACGATCACTTCCCATATGACCGGCGTTCGTGCGCCCGAATGAGCGCTATTACCAGTATTCGGCATAAAAGGGAGCATTATGCGGCGACCATTTGCGGTATAATGCTGGTAGCGTCCGAGCATGGGTGCGCGTGGGTCTAAAATGTTAAACCTGGGCCGTAGAAGAAGGGTTACAGGGCCCGTCCGCTTAAATCCTGTTGTTGAGACTACGCATCTAAACGGGTCTACATAACGATCACCTAATGATCAATATGGCCTTCTTGTTTCCGTTTGAGAATTAAGGTGGCTGTATACAAGGCGGAGATCCTTTCTTTCACAGGCTTAGACTGGGGAGCCCCGGCTCGCAGAATATGTCCAGGCGATTTTCTAGTCTGTTTAGATCTCGTCGTGATGCCAAGTTTGCCCCTAAAAAATATCGGCCTGTCTTTAAGGCTGTGAGAGGAATGAGATAATGATTGAGAGCGTAGAACAGCTGGAACGCAAATTAGCAGAGCCGTCGGAGTTGCTTATTGATGATATGAAGCGCCTCTCGGGCGACATTATGCTGTTGGGCGTAGGCGGTAAAATGGGCCCCAGTTTGGCGCGGTTGGCTGTGAATGCCTGCAAAGCGGCAGGCGTCCGGAAAAGGATTATCGGGGTTTCGCGTTTTTCTTCCGGCAACCTGGCGCAAGAGCTTGAGCGAGACGGCGTGGAGACCATATCTGCCGATTTGCTGAACGAAGATCAGTTAAAGCAGTTGCCAAAGGTCGAAAACATCATTTTCATGGTAGGTTTTAAATTCGGCAGCACGGGCAACGAGTATCTGTCCTGGGCTATGAATTCGTACCTGCCGGGCAGGGTGGCCAGCCATTTTGATCAATCGCGGGCTGTGGTTTTCTCCACCGGTAACGTTTATCACTTAACGCCGCTGGCCATGTGCGGAGCATCAGAAGAACACCCGGTAGCGCCGGTGGGCGATTATGCTCAGTCGGCACTAGGCAGAGAGCGCGTTTTTGAGTATTTCTCCCACAAGAACCAAACGCCGCTTTTCATCTACCGCCTGAACTACGCCATTGATTTGCGTTACGGCGTATTGCTCGATGTAGCGCAGTCCGTAAACGCAGGACGCGCCATCGACCTCAGCATGGGCCACGCGAATGTAATCTGGCAAGGCGACGCCAACGAGATCGCTCTGCGGGCTCTGCATGTAGCGGCCTATCCGCCGGTGACCATGAACGTTACCGGTCCGGAAACCATCTCCATTCGCTGGTTGGCCGAACGCTTCGGCGAACTGTTGGGTAAGGAGCCCGTCTTTACCGGCGAGGAACAGGACAGCGCCTTGTTAAGCAACGCATCTCGGGCGCATCAGCTGTTTGGGTACCCGCGCGTGTCGCTGCGGCAGATGATCGAGTGGGTGGCGCACTGGGTAAAGATCGACGGAGAGACTCTGAATAAGCCTACGCATTTCCAGGAGCGGCGGGGGAGGTTCTAACTGATGAGCAAGGCGTTAAAATCTGAGTTGCAGAAGCTGTTGTTTGACGGTACGGTAATTCCGGCTATTCCGCTGGCGCTAAAAAGCGATCGCTCGTTTGACGAACGGCGGCAGCGGGCATTGGCGCGCTACTACATGGCGGCCGGCTCCGGTGGTTTGGCCGTAGGCGTGCATACCACGCAGTTTGAAATTCGCGATCCGGAAGTGAACCTTTTTGAACCGGTCTTGCGCATTACCGCCGAGACGATTGACGCGGAGCGATTAACACGACCCTTTATTAAAGTCGCCGGTATTTGTGGTCCCACTGAACAGGCTGTACGGGAAGCGCGGCTGGCGGTTTCGTTGGGTTACGATGTTGGGCTGTTGAGCAACGGCGGTTTGGGCTCTTGGTCCGACGACCAATTGGTTGAGCGTACCAAGGCTGTAGCCGAGATCATACCCGTCATCGGTTTTTACCTGCAGCCTTCAGTCGGCGGCCGGTTGCTCAGCTACGACTTCTGGCGCCGAGTAGCAGACGTACCCGGCGTGGTGGCGGTAAAAATCGCGCCGTTCAACCGTTACCAAACGTTGGATGTCGTGCGGGCGGTGTGCATGTCCGAGCGGCGTGATGAAATCGCTCTCTATACCGGTAATGACGACAATATTGTTGTGGATCTGCTGACGAAGTACCGCTTCCAGGTCGACGGGGAGGTTGTGGAAAAAAGGATCGTCGGCGGGTTGCTGGGCCACTGGGCGGTATGGACGCAAAAAGCCGTGGAGTTGCTGGAGAAAGCCAAAGCCGTGCGCGATTCGGCAGAAGGCATCCCGCATGAAATGCTGACTTTGGCCGCGCAAGTAACCGATTCCAATGCCGCTTTCTTCGATCCCAGCCACAATTTCGCCGGTTGTATTCCCGGTATCCACGAGGTGCTGCGGCGGCAAGGCCTGCTGGAGGGCCGTTGGTGTCTCAATCCCAACGAAGTGCTTTCGCCCGGTCAGATGGAAGAGATCGACCGCGTGTATCGCGAGTATCCGCATTTGAACGACGATGCCTTTGTAGCCGAGCACTTGGACAAGTGGCTGCAGTAATTACAATCTAAAACAACAGAGCGGAACAAGACGTCGATCGGCGCTTGTTCCGCTGTTTTTTAAGCAGATGCGCATAGCAACCTTGCGGCTCATGCGTCTATTTTACGGTATACCCTTCCTCTTCTATGGCTTCCCGCATGGCAGATACGGACACCTGTGTCGGCTGGTACTGCACGATCACTTGCTTGGCGTTCAAGTCAACGTTTACATCACCGACGCCGGTTAAGCTTTTCAGCGCGTTGGTGACCGCCATTTTGCAGTGATTACAGCTCATCCCTTCTACATGCAATGTAATGCTCTCCATTATACGCCCTCCAATGCGAATATACTGAGGCGGGGATTCACCACGCCTGCGATCTAAAGAAGTCTTTTGATGACGGCAAGCAGTTCATCTACGGTTTCTTCACCACGGTCTTCTTTTATGGCGCGACTTACGCAACCTTTCGTGTGTTCGTCCAGGATGGCCAGGCTTACCTGGCGCAATGCAGCCTGAACTGCCGAAATCTGCGTGAGTATGTCTACGCAGTAGCGTTTCTCCTCAATCATGCGTTGAATGCCGCGCACTTGTCCTTCAATGCGCCTTAAGCGGGGCAACATGGCGTGGTAATCGCCCCAAGACGGATCGCTGTGACACAGAGGACAGCCTGCCGGGGGCTCGGATCGGGCCGCTTGCTGACGTGATCGATCTGGTTGCGCACAGTCCGGCGCTACATGGTCCATGGGTCTACACCGCCTTTCCACCCTAGAAGCATCTACCGGGATAAGTTGCATTTGCAAAGGGGACGGTAGTCCGGCGAGCTGCCGCTCCCCATGGCGTTTGGTGCTCGATACCTGCTTTATGCGTGCGTACGTGGATTGTACCGTCTGAGCAGCAGCGAACTGGTGACTACGGACACCGAACTGAAGGCCATGGCTGCGCCTGCGATGACTGGGCTGAGATAGCCGAAAGCCGCCAGCGGGATGCCGATGATGTTATAGATGAACGCCCAGAAGAGGTTCAACTTGACGCGGTTCATGGTTGTCCGACTCAGCCGAATGGCGGCGGGCACGCTGCGCAAGTCTCCGGCCATGAGGGTGATGTCGGCAGCTTCGATGGCAATGTCCGTACCCGTACCGATGGCCATCCCCACATCGGCCGTAGCCAAGGCCGGAGCGTCGTTGATGCCGTCGCCTACCATACCTACCTGCCCGTACTGCTGTTTCAGTAGGGTGATATGACTCGCTTTCTCGTCAGGCAGAACCTCCGCCGCCACGTGCTCGATGCCCACCTGCTCAGCGATCGCCTTTGCCGTCTGCCGATTGTCTCCGGTGAGCATGACCACATGCAAACCAAGACGGTGCAGTTCATTGACCGCTGCACGGGAACCCTCTTTGATCGTATCGGCTACGGCGATTAACCCGGCGAGTTCACCATCTACCGCCGCCAACATAACGGTTTTGCCGGCTGCCTCCAGATCGGCCATGCGAGGCTGTGCGCTCTCTATCTGCACCTGATGGCTCTGCATCAGCTTGCGGTTGCCGATGAGCACTTGCTTACCTGACACAACAGCCATTAAACCTTGGCCCGGTACTACAAGGAAGTCTTCCGCTGCAGGCAGGTCGTAACCTGCGGCAACGGCGGCTTCCACAACGGCTTGACCTAACGGGTGCTCTGATGATCGCTCCGCAGCAGCTACCAAAGCCAGCAATGCGGCCTTATCCCATGCCGCCAAGGGCTCCACGTCGGTCACCTGCGGTTGGCCGCGGGTGAGCGTACCGGTCTTGTCGAGAACGATGGCTCTCAATTTCCCGGCGTGCTCCAAGTGTTCGCCGCCTCGGAACAGAATGCCGTGTTCAGCGCCTAATCCGGTACCCACCATAATCGCGGTGGGCGTAGCCAAACCCATGGCGCATGGACAAGCGATGACCAGCACCGAGGTGGCGGCCATTAAGGTAAAGGTGAGATCGCCGCTCTTTAGGTACCAACCAATAAAGGTAACCAAGGCGACGGCTAAAACGGCCGGTACGAAGTATGCCGCAATCTGATCGGCCAGCCTTTGGATAGGCGGCTTGGACCCTTGCGCTTCTTCCACCAGGCGTACGATTTGCGATAAGACCGTATCTGCACCTACATGTTCGGCGCGAAACTGAAATGTCCCGAACTTGTTCACGGTAGCGCCGGTCACTCGATCACCGACGGTTTTATCTATAGGGACGCTTTCACCGGTGAGCATAGATTCATCTACCGTTGAGTGTCCTTGGATAATCACGCCGTCGACAGGTATTTTCTCTCCCGGACGTACGGCGATGATATCTCCCACCTGCACTTGGTCTGCCGGGATCACGGTTTCCACCTTGTCGCGTATGACGCGAGCGGTTTGCGCCTGTAGGCCCAGGAGCTTGCGGATGGCGGCGGAAGTACGCCCTTTGGCCCGCGCTTCCAGCAGCTTGCCCAATAACACCAAAGTGAGAATGACCGCTGCCGCTTCATAGTACAGGTCGCCGGGAACAAAGAAGGTGGCGGCTACGCTATACCCATAGGCCGCCGTGGTACCTAAGGCTACCAATACGTCCATATTCGCCGTACCATGTTTGAGGCTCAGCCAAGCCCGGCGGTAAAAGGGACCGCCGACAAAAACTTGGATGATCGTTCCTAAGGCAAACTGGAAATAACTGTGCCCCAGTAAAGGGATCTGCATGATCCAATGCCAACCCAGATAGTCTGCCGCCGGCATCAGAATCATGTGCCAAAGGAACAACGGCGCGGTTAATGCGGCAGCCAACCAGAAACGACGGGTTTGTCGCCTGATCTCTTGCTCACGCGCTGCTTGTTCCGAGTCCTTGGCCTGTTTGCTGTGAGTATCGAGCGGCGTAGCACCGTAACCTATTCTGCTGACGGCTTGCTGTAACTGCTCCGGCGTGACGATACCGGGGGCGTAATCTACCGTCGCGCGCTCAGTGGTCAGATTCACTGTGGCAGAGGATACTCCGGGCACTTTGGCCAAACTTTTTTCCACGCGAGCTACGCAGGCGGCGCAGGTCATGCCTTGGATACTCAGGGTAAGCTGTTGCGATTCACCTTGCGGTGAGGTTTTGCGCTCCATCGTGCTTTGCTGTTCAGCCACCGGTTGGTCCTCCCTCTTCATAAATCGGCGTAGTGGAAAATGCGCATCGCTTTTATTCCCGCCGTCTTATATTCAGCACTGCCTTGCAGGCTGATCGGCCATGTATCCGGGGAAGTTGCGACATGCGAAACATTTTCCCCTTTTGCCGCCGGTTCCGGGTTGTAGTTATGCGCATCATCCGTTCATATACCCCTGGGGGGTATATTGCGATTTCATACTACAGCGTCAGCGTCACTGCGTCAAGCCTAATTACATAACAGTAACAAATCCGGGATCGCCGGAAGAAGTGATGTGTACGCGCGACTCCGACTTGATGAATCACGCACCGTCTGTTGCGATGCGCCGGCAATCAAGGGCTTTTATATCCGCGCCGGATTGGGCAAAAAAGTCTTTGAGACCCTTTTGTGAACTATTTGTTATCTCTGCGGCAGTAAACGCCACGTAGAAACAAGAAGGTAAGAGAAATGGAGAAATAGGGAGATTTAGGGAGATTGATGGTGGTGATGGAGTATATTGCTAAGCGGCATCACCTGGCGTTCACCTGAGGTGTTGGAAGTGAAGCGCCGGAGGTTGCTCCCTCTTCCGTACCAGGGTAAGATTGACACAACTAGCGGGATTGTTTGGTGGTGCGGCATGGTTTGGCCCGACGATACGCAAAGCCGAGGCAAATTCAAGCTAACCAACATGAAAAGGTTATCTTACGCGTGTTACTTGGCGGGGCTCTGACTGATCAGGTCAGCAGCCCTTTTGTGTTGGCGAATTTGGTTTCCGCAAGGAGGTAGGCCTATGACCTCTCCGCCGCCGACTGATGGTGTGCAGCAGCAACACATATGTTGGAGCGGATATTAAACATGGTAGCAGCGGTGTCTACAGGAGTCGTGTGAGGTCGCACCATAGAACGAAGCCACCAATGAGGTGAACGAGAGACCGGACGTAATTGCACACGGGAACAGCGAGCTCTAGAGGAGTGATTTTTCTGTTAAGCGGTCTTACTACGCCGGAGTCGGTTCAAGCGGATCTGGAACAGGCGCCGGAAACAGTACGCGATCGACTACAGATGTTGGCCGGTACCAAGGAGGTCATCTACTCTGTTAACTCAGACATGAATCTCTTGGGTACCTACACTGATGAATCGTGGCTATTCATTACTGAGGATAAACTTATAGTATTTGATTCCGGGCATCAGGACGGCTCCCTCGTCGTCCACCTCAACCAGTTGACAGGCGCACGGATTCGCCAGTTATACGGGAACTCCGTGTTGGAACTGCGCTTTATGGAAGATGCCCCGGCGGATATGTTGCTGCAAGTGGCTCAGACCATTGATGAGCCCGATGCGGAGACGGAGGCTTCGGCCGATCTAGACGATGTACCGTTAACAGGTCCTAGCGCCGACGTGTTTCGCTTCTCGCGCACGCTGGACGATCAAATGGACGAAGTGTTGCAAGATCTCACCCATCGCCTCATTCCGACTGCGCAGGACAAGGAAGTCGATTGGCAGCCTGAAGCAGATACCGATCTCTTCGGCAGCAATAAGCGCAAGGGAATATGCCGCAGCTGCGGCCGCGTGCTTCCGCCGGGGCAATCGGTGTGTCCGCGGTGTATGGACCGCCGCCGGCTGCTGGGGCGAGCTTTTCAATACGTCTTGCCCTACAAGTGGTTGTTTATAGGTAACTTCCTGTCTACCGTCATGGTGACGATGCTCGGCTTGGTACCGCCGTTGTTCACTACGGTGTTGTTGGACAGAGTTTTTCCCAACAATGATATGCGCCTACTGATCATTACTTTAGTGAGCTTAGCAGGGGTCTACTTTTTCCAAAGCTTACTCAACTCCACGCACATCTACTTACAGCAGCTGTTGGGTAACCGAGTGGTGGTAAATCTGCGTACGGATGTATACCGCCATGTACAAAGGCTGACCCTGAAGTTCTACGACAAGCGACAAACGGGTTGGATTATGTCGCGGGTCACCAACGACACCAGTTACCTTCAGAGCTTTTTGGTGAACGGTTTGCAGGATATCGTCATACAAGTGTTCACCTTGGTGGGCATTGCCGTCATCATGTTTAGTATCAACTGGAAGTTGGCTCTCTTGGCCTTATTGCCGACGCCTATCGTCAGCTATGCCACTACGAAGTTCTCTCGGCGCATGCACAAGGTGTATCACCGCATCTGGCGTCGAGTATCGAATATGCATGCCGTTTTGGGCGACACCATTCCTGGAATTCGGGTGGTGAAAGCCTTTAACCGAGAAGATGAAGAGGTAGCCAAGTTCGTAGAGAAAAACGAAGAAGTGTTTAATGAGAATATCCGGGCTGCCCGCGTTTCGAGCGTGTTCTTCCCCGCGATGGGTTTTACTACTCAGCTGGGCGGATTACTGGTGTGGGGCATCGGTGGTTATCAGGTGATCCAGGGTATAGGCGGCTTGAGCGTCGGCGTGCTGATGGCCTTCATCAACTATACGTGGCGCTTCTATGCTCCCATTCAGGCGCTTTCCCGCCTTAGCGAACAATTACAGGGGGCGACCACCGCAGCGGAACGTCTTTTTGAGATCTTGGATACGCCGATAGAGGCGGAGGATGAAAAAGGTACCGCGTTGCCGGAAATTAAAGGGCACATACGCTTTGAGGATGTCTCGTTCTACTACGAGAAAGGCGATCCGGTACTGCAGCGCATTGATTTAGACATCCAACCCGGCGAGATGATCGGCTTGGTCGGTTCGTCCGGTTCGGGGAAAACAACCTTGATCAATCTGATCGCCCGGTTCTACGACGTTAGTGAGGGCCGTATCTTGCTTGACGGACATGACTTGCGCGATCTCGATTTGGCCTTCTTGCGCAACCACATCGGCATGGTGCTGCAGGAGCCGTTCCTCTTCCACGGCACCATTGCTGAGAACATCGCCTATGGGCGACCGGAGGCCGGCTTGGATGAAATTGTGGAAGCGGCGATGATGGCGAATGCGCACGGCTTTATCATGGAACTGCCCGATGGCTACGACACGCGCATTGGTGAACGCGGCGTGGGGTTATCAGGTGGACAAAAGCAACGTATCAGCATCGCCCGCGCCATATTGAAGAATCCACGCATCCTTATTTTGGATGAAGCCACCTCGGCGGTAGACACAGAGACGGAGAAACTGATCCAACAGGCGATTGATCGCCTGATTCAGGGTCGTACCACTATTGCTATCGCGCACAGGCTTTCCACGCTGCAGAATGCGTCGCGTTTGGTAGTTTTGCAAGATGGTAAAGTTGCTGAAGTGGGTACGCATGAGGAGCTGCTGCAAAAGGAGGACGGCGTGTTTGCTCGTTTAGTACAGTTGCAGTCCGAAGTGGCGCGTTCGAGGTTGGTCTAGTTAGAACCGCGGTGCGAGTGAACCATAACAGTAACAGTAACAGGAAAAGGAGGATCTTCAGGTGTATCGTGCGGGACAACAGATGCAGTTGCTGGATCCTAAAACATTAAAGCTATATAAAGAAGCGCAGAAAACAGAGGGCTTATGCCTGATGGTTCAGGGTAGCGATGGTACGGTGCAGGGTGAGTACACCGACGTACGGGTGCATCAGATGTTTCCTTTAACGCGCCCCAACGAACTCATCACCATCTGCGACAAGGATGACAATGAGCTTGGCGTTATAGCCAACTTGGCGGAACTCGAAGGTGAGTCGCTTGCCGTGCTGAGCGAGGAGTTGGAGTTGAATTATTTCATCCCCAAGATCCGCAAGATCCTTGAGATCAAGGAAGAGTTCGGCGTCATTCGCTGGCGAGTGGAAACGGATAAGGGGCCTCGCTCATTTGAGGTACGGTCGCGCCACGACATTCGGTCGCTGGGCGGCGGCCGCTTCATCGTGCGCGATATGGATGGTAACCGCTATGATATCTCTAACATGTCGGCTTTAGATGCAGAGAGTCGTTCTTTGCTGGAACTGGAAGTATAGGCATCAGCTTGGTCGGCGGTGATCAAACCGAGATCTAATAAGCATATATCATACGCTACTGCGCCTAAAGTAGGTTTTGTGTAGGATGTTGCGGCGCGTCCCAACGGCGTTTTGTCGGGATGCGCCGCATTTTCATCGGCGAAAAGTGGTCTACCCTCGTCAAGGTCTTTGCAGCGTTCCTGCAGGTAGCCTTTGAGCGCCCACAAGCTGCTGCTTCAGGTCACAGTCGTCCGCCATAGGTAACGGCGGAGAAAGCTCAGCACCTGATTATCGGTAACAACCAAAGGCGGGTCGATTGGTCCGGATAATCCGAGCAATAGATGATCGGCACCTTTTACATAAAGGGTTTGCGCCGGTACGCCGGCATCTTTCAGCGCCGCAGCCAGAGCCTTCGTTTGCTCAACCGGTACGACGGAGTCAGCCGTGCCGTGGACGAGAAAAAACGGTGGCGCCCCAGGATGCACATGGGTGATAGGGCTCGCATCCCTTGCCGTTTGCTCGATGTCCGAAGCGTCGCCGAGCAACTGGTTAATCGGATTCTCTCTAGCCAAATGGTCTCTGCTAAGCAGCGCGCTCATATCATATACGCCGTAGTAGGCGATGACGGCAGCGATCTGCGGCCCTTGCGGGTCGTTGCAGGTCAGTCCGAGCATGGCGGCCAGATGCCCTCCCGCGGAATCGCCCAGGGTAGCGATATGGTGCGGATCGATATTGAGCTTCAGGTTGTTTTCCGTGATCCAAAGCAGAGCGGTACGGAGATCGTCGAGCTGAGCAGGCCACTTGGCTTCGGTTTGTAGTCGGTAATCGACGGAGACGGCGGCAAAACCGTGGGAAGCCAAGAAGCGCGCATAACCGCTGGTGGCCGATTTGTTAAAGTACTTCCATCCACCGCCGTGAATCAGGATAACCGCCGGTAGAGGAGACGGGGCGAACTGAGGCGCATAGAGATCCAGCTTTAGCTTATGACTGTGATCATAGGTGAGATCGCGCTGCACGGTGACCAGGAACGGACCGGCATTATCTTCGTGATAGCCCAAGGCATATAGCTCACCGGCTTTAGTGACGGCAGGCTCTATCATTCCCAAAGGTACGACACGGCCGAACTCAAGCAGTATGCGCGTGCGCAGACTGATTTCCGCTGCTGCGGCGCGAGCCGTGCATTTAAGGAAGACCGCACAGAAGAGCAGCGTAGCCAGGAGGTACTCGGTATTGTTAAGGTAATGCCAAAAATCTTGCATACGCGTCACTCCAAGCCGTACCGTACTGAGGCTCGTAGACTTGAATGCCAAAGGAATTGCGGATGATGGTACGTCCTTCCGCAAGGTCGTCTATTACGCCCGCCGCCATCGCCTGGACCAGAATATTGCCGATGGCGGTGGCTTCTACGGGACCGGCTACTACACGACAACCTGTGGCATCGGCTGTAAGTTGATTGAGCAAGGTATTTTGCGAACCGCCGCCTACGATATGTATGGTGTCGATTTGTCGATGCGTTAACTCCTGTAATTGTAGTAATACCTGTTTATACCGTAAAGCCAGGCTATCGAGGATACAACGGACCATTGCGCCGTAGTCTGCGGGTACCGGTTGGCCGGTGCGTTCAGCATATGCGGCAATGCGTCGCGGCATTTGCCCGGGAGCAAAGAAATCCGCATGATCGGGGTTGATGAGCGTTACGAGCGGCGTAGCCGCTTCAGCGAGGTTCTGCAGCGCGGCATAGTCCAAAGACCCTGCCTTTTGCTCCCATGTGCGGCGGCACTCTTGCAGCAACCACATGCCCATGATGTTTTTCAGGAAGCAGAACTTGCCCGCTACGCCCCCTTCGTTGGTCATGTTGGCAGCCAAAGCGGCTGGGGTAATGATGGGCTGATCTGTTTCCACGCCCATTAAGGACCAGGTGCCTGAGCTAATGTAACAGCTGGTGGGACCAGACAAGGGTACGGCGGCAATGGCTGATGCCGTATCGTGTACGGCGGGCATATACACCGGCAGCCGGCCGACGCCTAACTCGCTTTGTACCAGGGGGTTAAGGCAGCCTACTTGGGTACCCGGTGGAACTACCGGAGGTAAGATGTCTGCAGGGATCCGCATGGCCACCAACAACTCATCCGCCCAAGCGCCTTGCGTCGGGTTGTAGAGTTGCGTAGTAGTGGCATTGGTGAATTCGGCTACACGTTCACCAGTTAGAAAGTATGTAAACAACTCGCCCATCATGAGCAGGCACTTGGCAATGCTCAGTGTGGAATCGCCTTCTTCTATCATCGCCAGCAGCTGATAAAGCGTGTTGAACTCTAAAAACTGAATGCCGGTCAGATGGAAGATCCGTTCTTGCGGCAGCTTGCGGAAGGCGACTTCGAACATTCCCGTGGTGCGTTCGTCGCGGTAATGGTGGGGCGCCCCCAACAAGTCGCCCTCAGCTGTAAGTAAGCCGAAGTCGACGCCCCAGCTGTCGATGGCCATGCCGGCCAGCTGCCGCTCTTGCTGAGAGGCGATCGCAATACTGTTTTTGATCTCTTGATGTATGCTTAATACATCCCACAGTAACCTATGTCGTACTTTTACCGGCGCGGTGGAGAACCGGTGTATCTGGTCAAGTTGGAGGCGATCATCGATGAAGCGGCCAATGATGCCGCGACCGCTTTCCGCGCCTAAGTCGACGGCCAAAAAGGCTTTATTACTTGTGGCCATGTACCACACCTGCCTTGCACAGAAAGTATTATATACGCACTATTCGCCACATATCGGCATTGACCTCGTTAGGAAAAGCGGCATCTTACGCTATGGGGGCAGGAACTAGTCGGCGTTGCAGCTAAGAGTATACGCAATCCGGGATTCTACATCGCTCTTTTACCGGTGGTATTCTGTGACCATTTGCAAGCGCTCTAAATTTATGGGGTTAGGAAGGTGCTTAGAATGCATGAACCTGTTTTTACGACTACGGTTGGTAAGCTGCGCATCAAGGTGTATCCCACTAAGGAAGCGCTAGGTTTGGCGGCAGCCCGTCATGCTGCGCAGAGTATTGCCAAAGCGCTGGAATCCGAACCGTTATGTAACGTGGTTTTTTCAACGGGAGCCTCTCAATTCCCCTTGATGGCGGGTCTGCAGGAGCAAAACATCCCGTGGGGGCAGGTGCAGGGCTTTCACCTGGATGAATACGTAGGTATTGATAAAGAGCACAGTGCCGCTTTCCGTCTGTGGTTGCGCACGCGCATTGAACAGAAATTTAATCCGGCTGCGTTTTACTACATTGAAGGCGATGCGCCTGATACCGCAGCGGAATGCGCTCGTTACGCGGCGTTGTTAAAGGAGCATCCGTGCCATTTAGGGTTCATCGGCATCGGCGAGAATGGTCACATTGCGTTTAATGATCCTCCGGTGGCCGATTTCAACGACCCGCACTGGGTTAAGATTGTAGAACTGGATCAGGCTAGTAGGAAACAGCAGGTAGGCGAGGGATGGTTTCCTAACATCGACGCGGTGCCTCAGTATGCCGTTAGTCTAACGGTGCCGGCAATTATGGCGGCGCAAGAAATCATTTCCGTGGTGCCGGATGCGCGTAAGGCCGAAGCTGTGCATAGAGCGCTTACCGGACCTATCGCTACCTCGTGCCCTGCGTCCATACTGCGCACGCATTCCAACGCGACGCTATACTTAGACAAGGATTCGGCAGCGCTTTTCCGCGGTTCATGAAACGGGGCGCGGATTATTGAACGCAGGCATGCGTATTCAGAACTGTAATGCTCTGCTACGGTTGTTCAGCCGAGATCTGGAGTGCGGCTTGACGCGGGTTGAGAGCTCTAGCGGTCCGGGTAGACTGTATCGCGGAATAAAAGCAGAATGGACTGTTGCACGCTACGTCGACCGTTAAGCACGTCCAGCACGATTCGCACGATCTGCTCCTGCTTGAGCCCGGCGGGGCCGAATTGTTCAATAGTCAGCACAGCGGCGATGACCCACTCGATATTAGTACCAAGGTGGTTGCCCTGACGACATGATGCGACCTCGGTAAGCACTCGGTGTATAGACGTAAACTGACAGTTCATGAGCCCTTTTTCAGCACCTTTAAGCATGACGGACATCTCTAGGCGGCGGGCTTTAATGGTACTGGGGGCTTCTATTATTGCACTAATGGCAGAGAATTACCAGTAGTAAAGGTTATTTGTTGCAAAAAATACTATATGACCAGCTAGTACCCATTCTTGGCGCTTAGAATAAACAGCAGCGCGACCAGAGCAAGCCTACGGGCTTGCTCTTTGGCGATCGGGTTGGGTTGTGGACTAATGCCTCGCCAGTAACTGCTGATAAACCAGCAGCAGCCTTCGTACCATTTCCGTATCGGTAAAGTGGGTGGTTACATGGGTTTTGGCGGCTCGGCTCAGCCTTTCGCGCCGAGCAGGATCTTGCGCCAGGTGGTGTAGCGCAGCTGCTAAAATCCTTGGTTGCCGTGGCTCTACCAATACGCCCGTGACATCATGCTCGATGAGTTCGGGAATGCCGCCCACACGAGTGGCCACAATCGGTTTTCCTGCAGCCATAGCTTCCAGAACGGTCAAGGGCATGCCTTCGCTGTATGAGGGCAGTACGAAGATATCGGCGCATTGCAGAAGGGTGGCGATATCATCGCGGTAGCCGAGAAAGCGCACCCGCTCCGTAAGTCCCGTTTCTTGCGCGACCTGACGGAAGCCTGCTAGGTCGGGCCCTGCGCCTGCCAGTGCAAAATAGTAGTTGCCTTGGCGCACCAAAACCTGGGCTGCTGTCAGTAGATCTTCCACGCCTTTTGCGGCAATCATGCGCCCCACCATCAGTATCAGCAGGCCGTCCGGCGGGATACCCCAGCTTTGGCGGACACGATCCGCATCTACGGCATGAGCTGTAAAGGCGTCCGGTGAGATGCCGTTAGGAATAACGGAAAGCCGCTGCGATGCAAGCAGCCTGCGGCGTAAGATTTCGTCAGCTTGCGCTTGGGAAACGACCACTACATGAGTCGCTGTTTTTAATACCCAGCGCAAGACGGCGTTTGTCAGTATTCTGAGAGACTTCCTTCTGGGTTCAGGCAAGCGGTTATGCAAGGTGATGACCAAAGGAACTTTTGTCGCGCGATAAGCTAAAGTGGCGAGCAGCGCCGCTTTGAGACCGTGGGTATGCGCTAAGTCATAGTCGCCCTGCCGCATCAGACGGTATAGAGCGCCGAGGACCCGGAGATCCGCCGGAGGCGAGAGTCGATCTGCAATAGGTAGCGGTATGTAGGATACGGGAAGGTCCGATATCAAATCGGCTGTTGAAGCCGGACAGGCTAAGGTGATGCTATACCGGGCCGGATCGATCAGCGTGCACAGCGAACGAATATGATTGGCCATCCCGCCGACGGCTGGGCGCGCCACAAAGAGAAGTCGGATGCACATGCAGAACGCTCCTTGCCAAGCTGCGTGCTATATGTAGTTTGACCGCGTGTCTGTTTGAGCATGCGCTGGAGCCGGGTTTGGGCGGAAGTAGGTGGATGTGGTTGGTAATTCACCGGGCTGAGGTTGATGCATACGCTGCGGTATGCGTCAGGGGTAAGGCTAAACCGGCGGCTTTCGGACGGGATCCAGGTGGATGAAGGCATGTCCCACTTCGTCCAGCGCTTCAAGACGATCACGTAAGGCGACCTCGATGAGATGGCCGTCCACAATACCGATCTCCGCACTCACTTCGGCATGTAATTCTACATGCAGTTGGTCCCCTACATAATGCGCTCGGATATCGTTGGTCCCCAATACGCCGGGGACGCTAAGCGCGATGCGGCGCAACTTATCTATGTACTCGGTAGAAGCTGTTTTACCCATCAGATAATCCATGTTGTCCAACCCGATGCGCACGCCTGACCACATCACCCAGAGACCGATGATTAAGGCGGCTGAAGCGTCCCATATTCCTCCGTATAGAAAGCCGAAGAGCGCTGCGCAGGACATGAGTATGTCGTTGCGGGAGTCGACCATACTGGCATAGATCGCCGGACTCGCGGTTATTTTCCAGGCTTTGTCGTACGCAATTACCAGACCGATTTTGGCCGCAATGGCAATGACCATGATATAGACGGCTGTCGGTGTTAAAGTGGTTTCCGACGGCGCAATTAAGGCTAAAACGCCGTCTTTGGCCAAGTTAAAGCCGAGTAAGGCGGCTACAATGGCGATGAGCATGCCGGCTAACGGCTCGGCGCGTCGATGCCCGAAGGGATGAGATGCGTCCGGAGCTTGATCTTGGATGCGCATGCTAAAGGCGACTGTAGTATAGGAGAATACGTCCAACAGCGAGTTGAGCGTATCCGAAAGGATGGCTAAGCTGTGCGAGACGCTCCAAGCCCACAGCTTTAACCCCAGTAGCGTGATGCTTATGATTACCGCAATACGGCTGAGACGTTGCTTAAGGCGTATCCCTCGGTTATCGGCGACGGCGGCCATTGCGTTCTACTCTCTTTTCTTCCTGTGCATATTCTTGGTGATAAACCTATAGGGAGAGTATAGCCAGTTTATGTGAACTTAGACAAGAGCAACGATGTTTCCATGGGCTAACAAAAGGTGTGGCGACTAACGGCGGCGGCGGTGCGCATCTGCGGGTTGCTCAAGCTCAACTCCGATCTAGAGACGCCTCGCTCTCCAACCGAGCATCCTCAACAAAGTAAACGGGAAGCTCAGTGTTGAGCTTCCCGTTTTGCGTTCTATGAGGGATAAGTCACGCTTAGTCGCTTGCCGGATCCAGTTCGCCGACCAGGTCCGCATTGCCCAGTTGAAGCGCGGTAACAGGGGCCACGCCGGCGTTGAATATCAACTTGAGATACTCTACAGAACGGTTGGCCGGCACTTGGGCCGACAACAGCACTCTGTACCAACCGCCGTTGCCCTTGGTCTGGTCTGTAACCACATATACCAAAGGTGTCCAGTTGACGCCATCCACAGAGGTGTACAACTGAGTTTGACCTACATAGGCCGGATCCTTGACGTAGAGCGTGAATAATGCGCTGCGTAGCGCCGGCGTTTCCCAGGTAAGATACTCCGTAGTGTTTTGCATGCGCGTTCTACGACTCTTGTCGCCGAAGAAATTCTCCGGCGCCGACGTATCATACTGCCAACCGTCTGAATTATCAATGGTCCTGGAGGTATCGATGACGCCGAACCAGCTTGATTCTATAGGCGCATCGAGCCCGTCGATCAGAGACCAGAGGTTATTGAAGTAGAGATCTACCGATTTTTCGGCAATGGCCCCCTGTTTCGTCGTCACCCGCACGCTGACCGTGTGAGTTTTGTCCGCAAAGGGCTTGGTGTCTATCTGCAGTACGGCCGGTACGGTCTCGCCGGTGTAGACCACGGTATCACCTACCAGAACCTCAACTGCGTGAACGGCGGAATCGGGCAGGCTGTAATTGAGCTGTAGCTCAAATGTTCCCTGTACCCTTGTTTTTGTTGCCGGACTGATGATGGTCAAATTAGAGACGGTAAAGGGGATGATCTGCCGGGTTGCGTCGCCTTGCATCGTGACGTCGACCCACATGGTATGAACCGCGTCGGCGAGCTCTCCGGTATTGATCACCAGATCGCGAGGGGCCGTTTTGCCTGTGTAAATAAGTTCCTGATTCAAGTAGACGGCTACATTCTCTATGTCCGTCATAGCAATGATGGGTAGATCAACCTGGGTGGGACCGGTTATGACGGTATCGGCTTTAGGTACGGGATGCGGGATGATGGCTTTAGGAGCCCAAGGATCGCCGCTCTCAAATCCTTGTCTTAGCACGGATGCGATCTGTTCTTCATCCATAGCCCAGCGGGCTAGCTGAGCTGCGCCTAACACGCGTAGTACCGCCGTAGTGTTCTCCGGAGCTGCAGCATAGGTTTGCCGTGCCGCCAGGTAGACGCGAGGATCAAACTGCGTTAGAAATGTCCAGCCGCGGGATACGTGGATGAGTGAGCCATCCGTGAGTAGGTTGCCGCGGCCGTTCATCTGCCAGTAGACGGCAACTCCACCCTGGTCGTCTTGTTGCGTAATATTATCTACCACGGCACGGGCGATTCCCTGCATATCCTGCAATGTAAAAGCAACGCCGTGCAAGTAGGCTTCGTAGGCGAAGCGGGCGTTGATTACCGCATGGCTGATATCTTCACCCGCAAAAGCAAGACCTTGGGCAGCATTGAGCTTTTGCGGCGGCGTGGCCGTTGCTTCATTGGTGTTGCCCCAGTATGACCACACGATGCTGCCGTTGGGCAACTGTTTTAATACGCTACGGAAGTACTCGGCCATGGCTGCGGCCTTATCAAAATACTTCTGCTCACCGGTCAGGTCGGCCATGAGAAAGAGCGCTAAGCCCATCGCGTTATGCTGATTAAGCGGCATTTTGTTTCCCCGTGACGCGAACGGCATGTCTGCGGGGAAAATGTAGTAACCTTGTCCTGCACGCGGTCCTTCACGCCAATCGACATCGTAGGCGTCCAAGGTGCCGCGCAGCTTCTCCACATACTCCTGCGCTTTCTCATGATAAATAGGCGGCAAGTCCGGTTCGTTCAACACCAGTTTGGCAAAGCGGAGCATGGGATAAGCGGCCCAACCGTTATGAACAGCCCATGCCGTATACTCATCGCCCGTATAACCAAAGGTGCCCCATACCGGCTGCACACGCCCGGCGTAATCCGCGTAGTTCATTACGTCATCTCGTACGGAGAAAGCTGCGTCAAAATCCTTTATGAGTTGATCGAGCCACTGGTATTCGCCACTCACTTCATAGGCGCTTAGATAAGCGTCCCATAGGTAAGAGGAGGACCAGGCGAGGAAACTGCCTGCGGTACGATTGCGCCCCGCCTCAATGATGCGGTCTGCATGGCCATTGGGAAAGCCCTTGGCAACAAGCTGCCTGAATTCAAGGAGTGGATCTTCCTGAACCGGTTCCGCCCCGGAAATGGGCGCGATGCAGATTAAAAGACAAAACAACGTAATTAGTGCTGTAAACATAGGGTTCCGTCTCATCACTCTGCCTCCTTCAATGGTTAACAAGTGCTTTATATCTAACAGCGACAGCCGCCCGTCCCGGCAGTTTAGATAACCTGGGATCGGATTTCAGCCGCCTTAAACGTGCCATTATGTTCCCGCTACTTGCGGGGTAGGCGCTCGACACGGTTAAAACCGAGCATACGAAAATCATATCCATATATAATTCCCGAACCGCACTTAGGTACCTTTTTTGTGGCGTCATGTTTTGCGGTTTCAAACTACAGTAATCCCTTGTACGAAGAGTATCAGGTTGGGCGAAGCGGCTTTTTACAAAAAAAGTGTGTAAAATTCTCCCGGTCTGCTACGGAGTAGGCGGGCCCGGCGGCGTGGCGCATTTGGGAAAGAAGGTGTTGGGCTCATCCGTTAAATGGTTATAATGGTACTATAGATCCGAATATGCTTAGCGATGAGTAGTCTGCGCATCTTGTGTTCCTATAACGCCGCCAAGCGGAAAGTGAGGTGTCCGTATGCATAATTTTATAGAGTCGCTCTTATCGCTTTCACCCGCGAATTTGAGGTACCTAAGCGCGTTATTCAGCGAAACAAGCCCCAGTAACGTGATTATGGATACCGTGAGTGATTTAGCTACAGGACTGCGGGGGGCCCAAAAGGCGCAAGATGCCTTTATACAACGGGTGACACGCACGGCAAATGCGCGCCGGGACTTAAAGTATGAATCAATTTTATTCGATTTCTTCTTAGAAATGATTCATGCGTTGGAACTGGATAAAATCGAGCTGGGCACAGAGGCGGGATTAGCCGACCTAAGCAGGCGCATTGAGGCGAAAGCGATCGAGTTGTATCGCGTCAACAACACCCGCTTTGCCGGCGAAACAATAGATGAGTTTTACACGACTCAACTAACCGAGTTGCTCGACGATATGCGTATCGTGTATATCGACATGCCGGACGATCAGCAGCTAATGGCCATACAACAGATTCTGGATTACTTTGAATCCTTGCCTGAGGAGCAACAAGAGCGCGTATGCAAAGCGTTGGATTGTACCGCCCTCACGACGGAAGTGCTCCATGCGGCTATGCTCAGGCGCATATTGGTACGAGTAATTATTGAAGAGATAGGCCTAGACAGTCTGGTGGGGCGGCAAAGCGCTTTGCTTTCAGATAACCTCTTCATCGCCGCCGTGTTGGGTGAAGAGGGCAAGAAGCTGATTCGCACGCAAAACCGTCAACTGCAACAGCGTGTGCTTCCCATATTGGTCGCTTTGATCTTACTGGGAGAAACGGAACCTCAACCCATAGAACGTGCCCGTGCCGCCATTATGGAGCGCTGGCGGAATCTCTACGGCGAGTATCGCCAGGAAGAACAATGGCATACGAAGGTCTCCGGCAAGCTTCGCCGAGCGGAAGAGAAGCTGGAGGAGATCAAAGCGAAAAAGAAGGCCCTTGATGCCGATTTACGTGAAGAGAATACCCGTTACAATCAGATCGTCAAGCTGGTTGCCGAACACTTGGCTACGGAGCGCAGCTTCATAGAAGAGCTTGCTGAACAGGGGCCTATTGCCGGTCAAGCGCAACAGTACCTTTCGCTTGACGCAAAGACGGCGGAACGGGAATTGCAGAAGCGACAGGAGCAGGCCGAAAAAGCTGCTAAGAAACGCAGTTTTCTGGAGAAGACCTGGTCTAGAGTTAAGAGCCTTGGCGGCGCTGTGGTGAAGGTAAAGGATCAAAGAGCGATGACCAATATGTTGCAGAGCATAGCGCGCGACTTGCTGATGGCTGCGCTGGACGAAGAACCTGAGTGGTTGGGCCCGTTCAAGAGGCAGGCCGCCGCCCTGCAGACCAGCATTGCCGCAATGCAGTCGCAAAGTCGCAGTACGCAAAGTGAGTTGGAGAAGGCGGAACGCTTGCGCAGTGAACTGCAGTCTTCGGTGAATGCCTCATACGAGCGCCTCAAGGACATGAACAAAGAGTATCCGGCGCTTGCCGCAGGCATTCCCTGGCCGGAAGAGCAAGAACCGGCGGCGGAGATCGACGAAGCGGCAGAGGCTGATCATGCTGTAGAAGCCGATCAAGCGGCAGAGGTAACGATAGAACCGGTACAGATTGAGGCGGCGCAAGAGGAGTATCCACAGCCGCTGGAATCACCTCAGACGCCGACGCAATGGGAACCAACACAGGATGCGGTCTCCGCCGACGAGACAGAGATTGATCCTGCCGGTGAGGTGTGCGGCTAAAGACACACACCGCTTGGGTATATACCGATTACGCATACGTCAAAGCCGACGAGCAGCAGTTCGTCGGCTTTTTGGCGCTTGCGTCCATACCACCTCCGGCGGTCCGATTGTGGACTACGGCCGGCTTGGCCAAGGCGAGCGCTGCCTGGCCGCAGCGACGCCTGCCGCCGAGTCGCTTCTCGGCTAAAGCCGGTCTCACGTAATGACAGCAAGAATCCAACGCTAACCTTTAATTTATTGCGCAGGATAAGTGAACACTTGCCAAGAACCTTTACCTATACAAGACACAGTGAATGGAGAGATGCAAATTGCGAAAAACTCTAGGCCTTTTCGTTTGTTCACTGGTAACGGCGACAGCGTTGCTATTGCTCAGCGGCACTATATGGGCGGCCGATCTGCCCAACAGCATTGCGCTTATAGCGGATATCAGTCCCGACGGCACGCTAACGCATGCTCAAGACTATGCGGCCTATGGGGCTTCGCAGATGCTGACGCAGTTAGGCGTACCTTACCGTATTGAACCAACTGATACGCTCACCAATCTGAACCTGTTGAGCGATTATACCATTGTGATTTACCCGGGGCACCAATTGTCCGGCGCCGCGATAAACACGCTGACTTCCTATGTGGAGCAAGGCGGCGTTGTTGTGCTAGGCGGGTCCGACAGTTCGCAGGCGGCGTTAGGCGTACAAGTAATCGGTTCCGGCACGAGCGGCGTACCACAAATTGCCGGGCGTTTTACGCACCAAAGCGAGCACCCTGTTCTTCAGGGCGTTACGCAACGGGCCATGCCCATTCTGTTACCGCATGGTACATCATCGTATCCCGTCATTACCGCAGTCGGCGGCGCGCAAGGCGTGGGCAGCGCTCAACTTGGAACGGCAAACGGCGCGGCCCTTGTGATCAAGAACCACGGCAATGGTTACTTCATCACCTTCGGTACGAATCCGTTCGCCTCCTTTGGTTACGGCTTAGGCTTTGCCACTGACCCTGATGAGCAGCATTATCTTTTTCCAACTCATCCCGGCGAGACCCACAAGGTATTCAACTGGGAAACAGCTTTAGCCATCAAGAAGGAATTCGTCAGCGAGGACGCGCCCAACCTCTTCTGGGGCGATGAGTACGCCAAACTGGTGCAGCAAACGCTGGTTTGGGCGGCCAAACAGCAAGCAAAGCCCTTCGTATGGCAATGGTACTGGCCTGAACTGAAGGACTTCGCCGCCTCTATTCAGCACGACTGGGACGGCGGCAAGGGGCCGGATGCAATCGAGTTCCGCGAATGGGAAGAAGCGCGCGGTGTTCGCTCCGCCCTCTACGTGTTGGTGCCGGACAGATATCCGCCGGCCGAAGCCAAATTGTGGTACGAAGGCGGCTGGGAAATCGGCTTACATGTAGATAAAAACCCTGCTCCAACAGACGTCGCGGCCAAGATGATCCAGGACAAGGCGCATATGGTAGCCAATATCGGCATCCCCGCAGAAGAGATTAAGGGCATGTGCGTGCACTATCTCCGCTTCTACAAAGACTCGCCGTTGTGGTGGCATGAGCAAGGTTTTCTTTATGACAGCACATTCTACGACATGGATTGGAAACAAGCTTCCTTTACCGGCACTTTGCATCCGTTCTATCTGAAACATGGCGATAAGATTCTATCGGTGTTGGAGTTGCCGGGTCGGAACGAAGATGGCGTGATGATGGCGAACAACGGCGCCTACTACTTGGGGACCAGCAATCTGAATTTAGCCAAAGAACGCCTCAAGAGCTATGTGGATGCCGTTGCCGCCGTACATGGGCACGCTTCTTGGAACGGCCACCCCTCACACCGACACGATGCATTGTACGGCATCGAAATGCAGGACCTCTACGTTTCCTACCTGCGAGGCGAGAACGGGTATGCGCCGAAGAACGTCTGGTTTGTGCGTCCTGTGGATGTGGCCGAATGGTACATTGCTCGGGCGCAGATGCGGATAGACCAAACTTGGGATGGGAAAACGCTGACGGTGACGCTGCAACCGGCCGCCGGCACGTCGGCGTCACTGGAAGGATATACATTACTGTTCAGTGAGACACTAGATTCCCAGAGAGTAAAAGAGATCCGTGTGAATGGCCAAATGGTCGAAGCACGGAGCGTGTCTGCGGCAGGCGAACAGTTTAGCGCCATCATCTTCGACGTTGCGGAAAACTGCCGAGTCGAGGTTGTTTACGGCTAAACGCGCCGGATTATATGGCGCCGTAGAACGCACCTGTTCTGTGGCGCCTTTTCTTTATGCTTAAACCACCATCAGGATATAGAGGGAGAACGACATACCATGCCCCATGGACCATTGGTATCAGCTATTGTGGGCAACGGGCGCATGCTCGGCAACCTTAAACATAACGGCGAGCTCACCCAGCTCTATTGGCCGCATATCGACTACCCGAATTTGGTAGGGCGGATCGCTGCCGGCGTACATGTTTGGGGCAGAGAAGGCGTTGTTTGGTTGGATGGCGATGGTTGGACGCACCAGCAGCGCTATGCCGGAAACAGCCCCATCGTAGAGACCCGCTCTGAAAATGTGGGGCTTGATCTCACGGTTGTCCAGACCAGTTTTGTTCCTCCGGGGCAAGACACCCTGATACGCCGTTTCCGGGTGCATAACACCGGCACGCATGGCATCAGCCTCACCTTTCTGTACTATCTCGCGTTACATATTGGGGAGAGTACCCGGTACAACACTATGTTGTGGGAACCGGAAGCAGGCTGTATGGCGGCTTATCGCCGAGACATATGGGTGGCGGTGGGCGGATCGCGGAGTCCCAAGGGGTACCGCGTAGGACCGCGCCCCTACGATCATTCCGCATGGAACGACGCCCAGGATGGATGGCTTTCAGGCGGGGTAATGGAGATGAATGACGTCGATGGGGCGATGGCGTGGGAAAGCGGCCCGATAGAGCCGGGCAATGCGTGGCAGATAACCATATTCACTTGTTGCAGCAGGAACAGAAGCGGCGTATTGGCATCCTTAGCCGCGGCTAGAGGGCAAGGCGCAGGTAATCTTAAAAAGACGACGG
>DUQB01000038.1 GCA_012838035.1 Bacillota bacterium
CGCGGTTACTTTCATGGTATGCTGAAGGAAAAATTAGGGGAGCGTGCCGTTTGGATAAGCAGCTTGCTCTTCACGTTACCCCATCTGTATATTATTCGCAGCTTACCTATTTATATTTTGGGAGTAAAACTGACTCGGGAGTATGAACGGCACGGCAATCTGTGGGACAGCATTATCGTCCATGGCTTGTACAACGGAGTTATGGCAGGACTGTACGTATTGGGGAGGTAGAACATGCCTGAACAACCAGATAGCGGTTACATCATCTCAGTGACCGGGCTGGAAACGTATCGAGCGCTGACGGATGCATTTACAGGCAGCTACAAACCGGCGTTGGCAGCTGAACTGCTTGCCGCCAGACATGCTACAATCATGGTTTGTATAAATGCCGCTACTTTGGCAGCGCTTGCGCCGTTGCATCAGCGGTACGGCCTCCGGTTGTGGCGCGATCAAATGTATCATTACATGACGGGGACCATGGCGGCGTTTCGCGCGTTGCTGGTGCGATGGCCGCACGCAGCGGACCCCGAGTTGGGTGCAGCATTGGCGCAGGCGTTAGGGGTACCCTTCCGCTTGGCGTTGGAGGTGCCGTGGCCGGGCGCCGCGCCGGAAGGATGGGGCCAAGGTCCGGTGCTCATGGGTGTCGTCAATGTTACCCCGGATTCGTTTTCGGATGGCGGGCAGTTCAGTACGCCGTCCACAGCGGTACGACATGCGCTCCAGTTAGTCGCCGCAGGCGCAAGCATCTTGGATATCGGCGGTGAGTCCACCCGACCGGGCGCCGCGGCGGTGCCGATTGCAGAAGAGCTCAACCGAGTGCTACCGGTTATTCGGGCGGTTGCTCGCGAGACGCAGACGCCCATCTCCATCGATACGTATAAGCCGGAGGTGGCGGAGGCCGCATTGGAAACGGGAGCAACCATCGTCAACGACATCACCGGATTGACCAATCCGAAGATGACGGCGTTGGTAGCAAAAACAGGCGTGCCGGCGATCATCATGCACATGCAGGGTACCCCGCAGACTATGCAGGATGCGCCTGTTTATGAAGACGTGATGGCCGACGTGCTGACGTGGTTGGATAAGGCTGGTCAACAGGCAATTGCAGCCGGCGTACGGCCGGAACAGATCATCATCGATCCCGGCGTCGGCTTCGGTAAGACGGTAGAGCACAATTTGGAGATCCTGGCGCGCTCCGGCGACTTCCTGCGCTTGGGTTATCCGGTCCTCATCGGAGCGTCGCGCAAATCGGTGGTAGGGAAGGTGCTTAACTTGCCAGTTACGGACCGCCGGGAAGGGACTGCCGCCACCGTAGCGATGTCCGTGCTACAGGGCGCTGATATCATCCGGGTTCACGATGTGGAGCAGATGCGGCGCGTCAGTATCATGACCCAGGCCATGCTGCGGCGAGGATAGCGGGTGATTTAACTGGCTACGGCTTATGTGGGTTTAGGAAGTAATATGGGCGATCGCTATGCGTTGCTGTGTGCGGCCTTGACGCACATGCGGCAACTACCGCAAACTCAGGTAATTGCGGTAAGCTCTATCTACGAAACCGCCCCTTGGGGTTACGAAGAGCAGGCGCCGTTTCTGAACGGAGCGGCGCAGGTGCGCACTGAGCTTCCGCCCGATGGTCTACTGCGGCGGTTGTTGAAAATTGAGGACCGGTTAGGACGGACGCGCACGGTGCGCTGGGGCCCGCGCCGCATCGATCTGGATTTGCTGCTATACGATGATGTGACATGCGCCACTGCGGATCTCATTCTGCCGCATCCCCGCATTACGGAGCGCCTATTTGTTCTGGTTCCTTTAGCGGAGCTGGACGGCGACTTGCGGGTAGCGGGATTAACGGTGCGCAAGCATATGGCTGCCCTTTCGCAAGAGCCGGGGAAGCAGGTCGTACGGCGCTGGGGCCCGCCGCCGAAGTGTGTAGATAGCGTATTCGCCTAGATGGCGGGGGCCCCGTTACCGTGTTAGTTGTTGCTCATCTCTCGATAGGCCGTTGCGGCGCGGATTAAGAACTGACTGGCCTCATCCGCTCGATTCAGCCGCAATAGCAAATTGCCGATTTCGAAGCAGGAATCGGTAGCGTCGACCAGGGCGCTTTTACCCAGGGAATCCAGCAGCTTATACCCGGCCATATACGATGCCAAGGCATCTTCCGGATGGCCTTGCTTATCTAAGATGCGACCGCGCAGGATAAGCATGCGCCCCTTCTCTTTGCATGGACCTAAATCGTCAAGGGCTAAAGCGCTAAGCTTATCCGCTGTTTCTACATCCTCTTCCAGCCAAGCCACCCAAGCCAATTCGGCGTTGGCGTTGGCTACGTTCTCTTTCAGTTGCTTATCCGCATAGGTGGCCTTGGCTTCATTAAATGCCTGCTTGGCCATGGCGAAGTCTTTCAGTTCCGTATAAGTGATACCCAGGTTTAAGGTGGAATGAGCCACACGGAGGGGATCGCCTATGTTTTGGAAGATGCCGATCGCTTTCTTATAGGAGTCGGCGGAGTGCTCATAACGCCCTAAATGCCGATATACAATACCTAACGCCATGTAAATGTCGCCAATGCGGTAGAAGTCGGAGTAGCGATTCTCCAGGTCCAACACTTTCTGCAGTAAGGGCAGCGCTCGGTCGTAATCGTGGTTGGCTACGTAGGCTAACGCCAGATTGACGTTAATACGCAGTTTATCTTCCATGTTGCCGAACAGGTCGTCTTGGATGCGCAGCGCAGCTTTGTAAAGACGAATGGCTTCGTCCATTTGCGGTACGAAATAACAGGCGGTAGCCGCCGTATTCAAGGCCTTTGAAGCAGCCAACAGATCACCGGCGTGACGGAAGGTAGCCGATGCTTCTTCCAGAACGCGAGCAGCTTCCTCATAACGATTTGTTTGATAGTAAGACCAGCCTAAGGCGTAACGCACGGTAGCGACCAGGTGCGTATCCGGTTGGTCGGCAGCCGTCTCGTTGATTCGTAAGGCTAGTTCCAAGGCAGCTTCGTGGTCTCCGTTATCGCGTAGCTCGGCCAACTTGCGCAACTCACTTAGAATGTCTCCGGAGTCGGCAGGAGAAGCGTCTTGGAGGAAAGCGGCAGTTGTGGTGCCTAATCGCTTAGCAATAATTTCCAGCGACTTCAGCGAGGGGTCGATAATGCCGTTTTCCACTTGCGATATGAACCCTCTGGTAAAATCGTCGCCGGCTACTTCCCGCTGGGTTAGGCCTAGTTGCAGACGTCGTTCCTTTATCCGTTTAGCTAAAGTTACTCTGTCTTTGCGTGCCATGCGGAAGCCTCCTCATGAACTAACACTATTTCTAAACATAGATTAACACACGCGGGGCGAAAGTAAAACTGCTTCCCACTATTTTTTTGAGATTTGCATACACTTGGAAAAAGCATATGGCTAATATTTGCAGGGGCGAAAACCGGCGCGTATGACTTACGCGACGAAAACGCGGATAAGCTAGTTATATTTTAGCGCATAATAAGTGCATTGTCAGTGCGAATTCAATTCACATTAAGGGCAAACCTCCATTATGTTTGTAAAAACCAAGTGTGTCATACTACACATACACTTGCTGTTACATAAAAACACCTGCTAATTCTATGTTTATTATTGACATGTCTAATCCCCTTGTATATTATGGTAGCGTATACTAACATAATGCGAAGGGGAGTAGATACATAAGATGATATTACCACTCGCTGGGAATATGATTGTCTGCGTTCTCTGTCTTGTTGTGATATTGGCCGTAGCAGCTCCGACGGCACTGGCTGATGAGTGTGTAGTGCTCCCTGATCCCGGTCACCCGTGTTTCTTTTACTTCTAAACCAGTGGCGCCAGAGTCTTAAGTAAGCTCTGGTGTCCTATATTTCTACCCCGCCTCCAATTAGTTGAAGTTACGTAACAGTCCGCAAACCTCCCGTAGTATAGTCATTTTTCTCGTCGCCGGAAGATTGCTTAAGCTTGCATTAACTGTACCCGACGACAGGTTCTCAACAGGATTATCGGCAGAAGGCGGCAAATAGGTTGAGGAAGGCCGAGCCTGCAGGTCAACGGCAAGTCTGGGCCTACATCCGCCGGCAGCGCATAAACCTGATGTCGCGCCGGCGACAGGAGTCGTGTCGATGCGCAAGCAGAGTTCCAGGGACATGCCGAGGCGGCAAGCCATTCTCCAGTGGTGGCCCGTCTTTCTCGCCATACTTTTAATTATCGGCCTCGTGGTACGGTATCGCATGCTGCCGCCACGGCAGGTTACGCTCAATAAAGCGGCGCCGTCCTTCACACTGCCTGGTTTGAACGGGACCGGCGTTTCACTGCGCGATCTCCGCGGAAAGGTTGTCTTCCTTAATTTTTGGGCTGGTTGGTGTAAATACTGCGTTGCGGAAGCAGCCGGATTGCAAACGTTTGCTGCACGATATCCCACCCAAGTGGCTATTGTGGGGGTGAACTACAAGGAAAGTGAAGATGCCGTCAAGCAGTTCCAACAGCAATTCGACATCGCCTTTCCTTTATTGCGCGATGAAAGCGGTCAGGTGGCGGATAGCTACCTCGTTTACGCGTTACCGACAACCTGGGTGATCGACCGGCGCGGCATAGTACGGCGTGAGTGGCATGGGCCTGCTTCCTTTGAGGATTTGCACCAGCTTTATTTGGAAGTAACAGGAACTTCCCCAGATAAGGAGCGCACCGTCGGACAAGCAGGTGAGCGTTATCAGTTTGTGATCCGCGACGGCCTTTATCTTTTGGATGAGGATAAACAGTGGTACAGCGACAATGCCGGAGCTGCCTGGACCGTCGTAAGCCGGAGTGTAACGCCGGATCTGCCGGGCACGACAACAAGTCTCGGTTGGTCACGGCAAGGAGCGTTGGCTTGGGTCTACGGGCTTGGGCTGTATCGAACGACAGGGATGGACACAGGGTGGGAGCCTGTGTTCCAGAGCGTCTTTTCCAACCATATCCAAGTCGCGCTGGCGGTTGCGCCGAACGGCGCACAGGCTTGGGCAGGAACGAATCAGGGGTTGTATGTTAGCGCCGATATGGGCAATACCTGGGAAAAACTGCCGGTAGTCAGGGCGATTAACGGAATAGCCGTGCGTCCGGACCAGTCTGAGTTACTGTTGGCCACTAATGAAGGTTTATGGCGCTGTAAGCCGGATGGTAGTCAAGAGTCGTTGGTTCCCAATTCGCCCGTCCGCCGTTTTGATTCTGTGACGGTGGTACAAGTGGGTGACGAAGAAAAAATCCTGACCATAGCGCCGAATGGCGATCTCTACTACACCGACGGCGTCGGCGATTGGCAGTTGATAAACGGTTAGCCGGCGCAGGTGCGAGTTGCTCGCATGGTTGTAAATAAACCACATGAGAAACAAGGGGATTGTCCATTCTAAGGATAATGTGTACAGTGTATAAAGGGAGCAGCTTCATTGTAGGTAGAGTCACCAAGCCGGATTTCAAGCTGGTGCTACCTGCCTTTATGCAGTTTAGCGGGACCTTTACGCCATAAAACGAAGGCGTAATGGTCTCTTTTTGCGTCGCTTCGACCACGTTAAAATTAGGGAGATGTTTTCAGTTGGGCGCTTTTTGGCTGTCATTCGGTATGGTCTTCTTGGCGGAATTAGGCGATAAAAGCCAGCTGCTGGCACTGACATTAGCTACTAAATACAAAGCGTGGGTGACTCTGGCCGGTATTTTTACAGCGACGTTCCTCATTCACCTGCTATCGGTAGCGTTGGGCGGAGCCGTCGGCGAATTGTTGCCCACAGCATGGATCAACTTCATAGCTGGTTTGGCCTTTATCGGCTTTGGTTTTTGGACGCTGCGCGGCGATAGCCTGGACGATGACGAATGCAACTGCCAACGCCGCTTCGCTTCCCCTTTTATGCTGGTTACAGCTACGTTTTTTTGCGGTGAACTGGGGGACAAGACGATGCTCAGCACGGTTACGTTGGCCGCCAATAACCCGGCTCTTCCCGTGTGGCTGGGTTCGACGCTGGGTATGGTGCTTTCGGATGCGTTAGCCATCATGGTTGGGAAACTGCTTGGCGCACGCCTCCCGGAACGTGCGATTCAGGTAGGGGCTGCGCTGATTTTCTTCGGGTTTGGTTTATACGGTATGTATGAGGGAGGAGCGGACCTGTCTGCTGGAGTTTGGCTAGTCGGGGTTTTGGCTATTGCGTTGATGGCGACGCTCTATGCCAGGGCGATCAGAAGGCCGCAAAGCCAATTAAGCACGGAGTGACTACGGCAAAGAGAGCGCGACTCGCATGCTTCCTTATATAAGGTAGTCAAAATCATATGTAAACCTGGCGAGAAGAAGCTTGGCAATTGCTGAATTTAGCTTAGTATTAGCCCTGTGATGCCTATGTTTTGATGCTGAGGATTAAGCGGTTAGAGGTGAATGCTTTGAGAAAGGTGTCGCTTATCCTGTTATTCATCACGTTAGTCGGATCACTAGGGCTGAATATATATATGGTAAGCTACATATCCGCAATAAAAAGCAGTGGTAATTTTCTTGTCTATGGAGATGCCAATTCCAAGACACCTACTTCACCATTCACAACATCAAGAAGGCCCATGAACTAGCTAAAGGCGCAGGTGTTAAAGTAGGTATCCTAGATCAACACTTTGCTTACACTCAGCATCCGCACCTATACGCGGGAGGCCGCGATTTCGGCGGAAACCAAGACGGGTTTGACAATACGGCCCATCACGGGTACTGGATGGCGCTTACGCTCAGAGAGATAGCTCCTGAGGCGCAGATTTTCGCCTTGGGCATAACGTTTGAAAACGAAGATGGTAAAGTGGGCGCCATAGTCAGGGCGATCGATTGGGCGATAGAGAATGACATTGATATCCTCACATACTCTTCCGCCGCCTTTTTGGAGCAAAGCCGGGAGAAGGTTTATGCTGCCGTCGATAGAGCGTGCGAACACAATATCGTCACCACATTCATCCACTATCCCTATGAGCGGAACCTCTTTCCCACAGGGTTCTCCGTAGATCGAGACCGCTATGCTCGGGACCCGTATCTAAACATTTTCGAATGGGATTATAATATTGTCATGATCCAATCACAGTTGGAGTACCAAAACGCTAAGCCTGAGGAACAA
>DUQB01000039.1 GCA_012838035.1 Bacillota bacterium
GACAAGAACGCTATGCTCAAGAGGCTAAACGCTGGATCAAACTGGTATGTAGCTGGGACGTCAACGGCACTACCAGCTCTACGTATCACGATGACCTGGGTCGGTGGCTGCTCAGTTCGATGAGCCTTGCAGTCGATTGGATCTACGATACGCTGAGCGACGATGAGCTGAACGAGATACGACCTGTGTTGTTGGCCCGTGGGCGAGAGCTCTTCCGCGTTCAGGTTCAGAAGCTGGATCAAGATCCTTACAACTCGCATGCCGTTTCGTCTCTGACCTATCTGATGCGGGCGGCTTTGGTGTTGTCCGACATTCCCGAGGCCCAACAGTGGCTGGATTTTATCGCCCGCTTTTTCAAGGATGTATATCCGCCCTGGGGAGGCGACGATGGTGGTTGGAATGAAGGCATCAACTACTGGCGTTTTAGTATGGAGCTGGCTTTAGAAGCGGCGGACATGCTGCGTGAAGCGGGGATTGCCGATCTGTATGGGAAGGCTTGGTATCGGAACACCGGCTACTTCCAGATGTATTTCCAACCCAGCGGTGTTAGGTATATGAATGTGTTTGGCGACGGCTCGTTTGGCAGCGGCCCCGGAGACTCGGATTATACGCATTCCATCCGCTTGGCGGCTGCCCTAAACGACCCGTATTTGAAGTGGTATGCCCAAAAGCAGAGCGGTTCGTTTAGTTCACCTATCTTCGCTTATCTCTTCTTCTACCGCTATGGCGACGCTTACCGGGCGTTGGAACAGAGGTTACCGGAGGAACTGCCCCGATCACGAGCGTTCTACGATGTGGGTTGGGTGGCCATGCACTCTAACCTCGCGAATGCAGCAGATGATGTCAGCCTCTACTTTAAGAGCAGTCCTTTAGGCAGCGCCAGTCACAGCCACGGTGAACAGAATTCGTTCACCTTAACGGCCTGGAACACGCCGTTGCTCATTTCCAGCGGTTACTACGACTATTACGGTAGCCCGCATCACAACCAGTTCACGCGGCAGACCCGCTCGAAGAACACCATCTTGGTCGACGGAGAAGGGCAGCAATTTAACAGCATAGAGGCTGCCGGCAAGATTAGCGAGTTCTTCACCGGCCCCGGATACGACTTTAGTGTTGGTCAGGCAGCACAAGCGTATAGCGGTAGGCTCGATGAATTCAGCCGGGAAATACTCTACTGCGTGCCCGATTACTTTGTGGTGATTGACCGTCTGAAGGCGCCCAAACCCGTACATTACAACTGGTTGCTACACACCTTGGCGCCGCCTAGCTTGGACGAGGAGTCGCAAACACTCAATCTGCGTCACGAGAACGTAGGTTTACAAGTGCGTTTCCTGCAACCTACGCAGTTGCAGTCTGAGATCACCGACCGACCCTTGACCAGCGGTGATGCGCTCACGGTGTTTAAGGCGAATGAAGTCCCGCCCGAGACGGCGCAGCCTCCCCAGTACCACTTCGCTGCCACCACGCCTGAGGCTGCGACTGACGAGTTCTTTGTGACGGTTTTGCATCCGTATCGGCAAAGCGAGCCGGATCTGCAGTTCAGCGGTTCCTATGCAGGTGAGGCCTATCAAATTCTGGCCACTGGTACGGATCGGCGCGACGTCACATTGCTCAGCCTAACCGACCGGGCGACCAACCTGCACGGGGCAGGCGTAGCTGCTCAAGCGCGAATGGTCTCTGTGAGTCGGCAGGGCGGGCGTTTGGCTAAATTGCTGTTTAAAGAAGGCCAGGAGGTAACGTTGGCTGATGGCGGCGTCTTAAAGACCAGTCATCCGGTTACGATGTCTATAGAGTACACCTCTGAGCGAGTCGAGATGGTGGCGCAAATCGGCCATGAGACCAGCATAACCCTCCCGATGCCTCAAAGGCCCGCGCATGTATTGATCAATGGCGTGAATCATGTTGATTACAACTGGCAATCCGAGCAGCTCACGCTGCTGTTGCCTGCGGGTCGGGCCATCGTCCAAGTGGGACTTTAGGTATTTATAGATTGCGCGTAGGCTCCGTTGCACTACATTTGGGCACGTCAAATCAAGAAGAGAAAAACACCGGTTGTGCTGTATGCTCAAGAGGTATTTGTGGCTAGATGTAGAATGTTCAGGCACAATAACCGAGTACGACAACGACGACTGAGGCTACCAAAGCAAATCACCCTTTTAGTAGCAGTCTTCCTATGGTAGGCTGACATATGACAATTGTGATACGCACCTTTTAGGTGCCGGGAGGTAGGTTTCGTGCTGAAGTTAGTGCTGCCTTCGGGCAGTTTACAACAAGGTACCCTGGATTTGTTTGCAGCTGCCGAGTTGGGCATCAGTATGCCCGATTCACGCAGCTATGACGCAACGGTAGATGACTACCGCATATCATCCGTGCGGTGGATGCGCCCGCAAGAAATTCCCGTGTATGTAAGCCAAGGCCTGTTTGATGTAGGCATTGGCGGTTACGACTGGGTGATTGAACGCGGTTGCGAAGATACGGTGGAGATCGTCGCCAAGCTGAATTACAGCAAACGGACTAACAAACCGGTCCGACTGGTCGTAGCCGTGGCTAATGACTCAGGTATCGATTCCCCACAGGAAATTAAGCCCGGCAGCAGAGTGACCACCGAATATGTGAAGATCGCACAGAAGTACTTTGAGAAACTGGGCGTGCCTGTCCATATAGAATTCTCTTACGGAACCACCGAAGCCAAGGTGCCCGAGATTGCCGACATAGTTGTTGAGCTTACCGAGAGCGGATCCAGCCTGCGCGCCAACGACCTTAAAATTGTGGACACCATTATGGAATCCAGCACCGTTTTAATGGCCAACAAAGACAGCTGGAAAGATCCGCAGAAACGTAGACATATTGACGACTTGGTCACACTGTTGCTCGGCGTACTACATGCACGCGGCAAGGTCTTGATGAAGATGAACGTCGCCAAAGCCGACCTGGATGCGGTGCTGAAGGTCCTGCCATCGATGAAAACGCCCACCATCTCCTCGTTGTCCGGCGAGCGAGAAGAGTACTGCGCAGTAGAATCGGTGGTCGAGAAGAGCGGAATCAACTTACTCATTCCCCGGTTGAAAGCAGCCGGCGCCTCGGACATTATCGAATTGCCCATTACGAAGGTTATCCCGTAGCCGGGCACCCTTCGCTGTTTGGAGCAGGCTACCTCTGGTTATGTTCTTGCGAGGTAGCCTTTCTATGTTTGGATGATGGCGTTTCCTTTGTAACCGGGAGAGGCCGGGTCCTAACGCAAGGACCGGTTCCGGTCTGCCAAAGCACACACCATAAAGCGGCTTACATACCGAGGCGCAGCCCCTTAGATGGAGGCGATCACTTTGATGGGTATGTCGTTAAGAGCATTCGTTTCGCCCGGATTAAAGAAGAACAGGCAGGTATCAGCTTTTGCCATCCTACTTCTCCTCGCGCTCTCTATGGGGCGCTCCTGTGCGCCCCCCTGCTCATGCCGGCAGGCTGCTCCAGGATAAAACACACCATCAATGAATCCGCCGCTCAAGGACTGGAAGGCGCATGGCCGGCGCGTGCAGGCCTCCTGTTGTTCGGCTTAGCGGTCATATGGCTTTCTAATGTGCGCATTAGTACATGGTCTCGCGACGTAGTCCGGCTGCATATGGCCTTTGGCGCGTGTATGGTTTCTACGGCGGTTTTCTCCATAAGCCTTGGCTCACCGGAATCCCGTATGACCATATAGAGGACGCCCTTCATTCCTTTACGGCAACTGCCATGGGTTTTGCCTTTACTGCGGCGCTCGTATTTCGGCTATTACAAAGACAGCTCCTCGACGGTATTGCCATAGCAGCCGCTACAGTCGTTCCGCTTTTGATGCTATTTTATCCCACGATTGCAGGCTTGGTTCAGCGTCTCATGTTCCTTGTCGCCTATACCTGGTATGGAACGGAGACATTGAGCATGTTCTGAGGCGGAGCAGTTCAACCTGACAAGCGTATTGACCTGTCAGATGACGAGGTTGATGCAACGCCACGGACGCTCTCATGATGAATGGACTGAAGTGCTCTAGTAATTTGGAAGGCTATACGCACTAGAGACATTAACGCTTGCGCCATACCTCTTGATAGATTCCCGCCATTCGGAAGGCATACCGAATCTTGTCGTCCCGCGCCTTATTTGGTCACCTTGTGTAATTAAGGCCGCAAAGCCGATGTTCCTTACGGTGCCCTGGGTGATGTTGAGCAACCATCTGCCGGTATACTGAGACAGCCTTTGTTTGCTTAGTTATGACGCAGCTATCTTTCCTGATCATTAGCGTGTATCTCGTCATGACATACCGTACATAAAGTGATCAGGTTATCTGAATAGTTTTCGCCGCCCTGAGCATGAGGTTTCACATGGTGCAGCTCCAAATGGCGAGGATCGGAACGATTCCATTCCTTATGCGACCAACCGCAACTACGGCAACAGTAACCGTCGCGTCGCAGTACGGCTCGTCGAGCCGCATCGGGTATGATCCGGTCATGTATCGGACTTTGGCGATCATCTTCCAGCATGTAGACTCCGACAGGTAAGTCGGGATTACCCGAGACTCTGGTGACGATCGGCCAACCGTATTCCGTGCGTAATTCTCGAATCCGCCTAGCCCATTCAGTTTTCTCGTTCGCCACATATCTCAGCTCTTCGCCGGAAATCGGCCTACCGACGTTTTTTCTTAAGTACTCAAGCAGTTTATCACGCACGGACAGTCTCTTCCTGCGAACCTCATTCGCTACATGCCAGCGATATGCGGCTTCCTTGTCCTGCTCGGTACTAAGCAGAATATAATCGTCAGGTCCCATATTGCGCACATCGCCGTTTTCCAGCGGAAACTCGCCTTCCTGACTCATTTCTTTGGCCGTTACACCGTTCACAATATTCCAACCAAATTGGCATCTCAGTTCCCTCAAGCGCCTGACCCACTCCTGAATTCCTGCTACGACCATCAGTTCTTCCCCGGAAATAACCGTAAGCGGATAACGGAGCAGATAAAACAAAATGCGGTCGCGAGCCGCAGATGCCTTTTCACTGGGAATAAGGGAACTCCCAAGGTCGCGCAGCTTTTTGTACGCAGGGATAAGAGCGCATACTTTGCTCCTGAGATCAGACTTCACCAAATGCCTTTGGAAGTCGACCAGCAGCTCAACCAACTGCGATCTGATTTTCTCCGGATCCTCACATTGCAAACGTTTCGTCACTCCGTCACCTCAAGGAAGGCTTTGAGCGTATCGGCTAACGGACCGAGGCGCGATTTCTTTATTTCACACTCCCAGATGATCAACACTCGCCAGCCCATGCTTTCTAGTCTCTCTACGTTTCGTCCGTCTCTCTCGCGGTTGGCAGTTATCTTCTTTAGCCAAAAGTCCTTGTTCGTCTGCGGTATTACCCCTCGGCCGCATCCTTCGTGATGGTGCCAAAAGCACCCATGTACTAATATCACGGTCTTATACTTCGGCAACACGATATCCGGGCAACCCGGCAGATCTCCGCGATGGAGTCTAAACCGATAACCCATTCTATGCAGAAGCTTTCTGACCAGTCTCTCGGGCGTAGTATCTCGCCCTTTTACCAAGGCCATTATTTGGCTGCGTTTTTCAGGAGCGAAGATGTCGGCCATTACGCATCGCTTTCCAACAGGGCATAGACGACATCGGCAATGCGAGCGGCCAGCATAGGCGGTACGGCGTTGCCGATTTGTCTGGCTATCTCTATTTTGGAACCCATAAACCGAAATGAATCCGGAAATGATTGCAGTCTGGCCGCTTCACGATGCGTGATCGGCCTATGCTGACAGGGATGGAGATACCTGCCCTTTTCAGGTTTATAAAACTCCGTTCTGATTGTTACCGACGGTTTATCCCACCACAACCGCCCGAACAAATCGGTACCTCCCTTGGTTTTGCGTATCCAACACGTCGGGGTGAGTTCAGGGGCTATACGCTGCAGGTCAAACCTGTTCATGCCCTCCTCAGGGATAGCCTTGTACCGTTTCAAACTCAACGGGGTGGGGTTGCGTCCGAAATGAAGATCCAGCGGAGCTTCCACGGTTCGAATCGAGGTCCCCTCCGGCGGAGGTAGGTCCTCAATCGCATCTCTGACGGTGCGCCACGGTTTGGCGCCCTGAAGATACTCTCCTAGCGACGGTAACGAAGGTTGCAGTATTTCCGGATTAAAGTGCGTTTTCTTAGGAGGAAACGTAACCGCCGGGTCAATTGATCTGCATCCGATGATGATCGCACGATGACGCGTTTGGGGTACGCCGTAGTCCGCCGCGCTCAACACCTCGCTTGCTATCTTGAACCCCATTGACTGAGCCGTTTCTCGTATCTCTCGATACTCTCCCGATTTCAACAATTGCGGGACGTTCTCAATGACGAATACGCGGGCGCCGGACAACCTGACTATTTCCAGAAATGGTTTCCATAGTTGCTTTCGTGGATCGTTCTTCCGGTTTTTGTTCAACAGACTAAAACCCTGACACGGTGGTCCGCCGATCACAACATCCGCTTGAGGAATCCGCGTCGCCGGATCGGCCAGAATGTCTATGATATCTCCATAAACGCAATGCTCGCCGAAATTGGCGTTATATGAGGCTACGGCATCGTTGTTGAAATCATTGGCCCATACAGGGTTAAATACATGGCCAAACGCCTTGGTGAAGCCTAGGGTCATCCCGCCGGCACCGGCAAAGGCGTCGATCAGTCTGTATGAAGCGCCCCCTTCCTGAAGCTGTCCGGAGATACGGCGGTAATAAACGGCAACTTCATCAATGCTTGCGGATACTTGAGTGGCTGAAGCCGGAATAACCATATGCGTCACCTTTAAGTCGTTATGATAGGATCTAGTATCATGTTACCATACGAATAAACATCGTCCAGGGACTTCCCATCAACTTTACCAACCAAACCTACGCCGATGTAGGCAGAAAAAGCTGCTTACCGCCGCCAGTATTCTATGCGATAGTAGAAATAACCTGCCGTTCAGCGGAAAATCTCTTCCCTGCCGACCTACAACCGGTCTTCCTACTACGTTGCTGACTTATCTTGATCAGACAGCCCCACATTGTTATGGCGATCGGCATCCCCACTCCGGCAGGGATTATTTACTGCTTGTAGAACCATATCAGGGTTCTACATGAGTGAACTACAGCATGTCTATTCATTCATACAAAACTAAGTTTCAAATCTACGAATATCTACCCTGAAGGAGTGTCCCTTCTCAGATGATCGAAAAGGACGATGGCGTAAAGAGTACGCCGCCCGTAAGCTCATTGGCCAAAGCGCTGAATGTCCTGGAGTGTTTTACATCAAGTGAACCTGAATTAGGCATATCGGAGATCAGCGCCATGCTCGGGTTACCGAAAAGCAGCGTTCATAACATACTCAACACCTTCGCCCTTAAAGGCTATGTGGAGCAAGACAAAACCACCCGACGCTACCGCTTAGGACTAGCGTTTCTGCAGCGCGCCGCGATTGTGCGCGAAGGGCTCGGTCTCCGCAAAGTCGCCCTCCCCTTTATGCACAAGGCAAAGGAACTGTATAACGAAACGGTGCATTTAGCCATTGAACAAGATGGGCTGGTCATGTACTTGGAGACCGTGCAACCTGCCGACAGATCCGTTGCTCGCATTGCCGTAGGCAAACGTGCCCATATGCATTGCACCGGAGTAGGCAAAGCTATATTGGCTTTCTTCCCCGATGAAAAGGTAAAAGCGATTATCGAGGAGCACGGGCTTGTTCGCTATACCGACAGGACAATCACCACCTTTGAGGAACTGGATAAAGAGCTCAAACAAATACGCTTGCAAGGCTTCGCTGTCGACAACATGGAGCATGAGCTGGGGATTCGCTGCATTGCCGTTCCTCTGCGCGATGAATACGGCAAAGTGACCGCTTCAATAAGCGTATCCGGACCAGCGGAACGCATGCCGCTGGACACCATACATTCTCATGCCGAACCGCTAAAGATGCTGGGGCTGGACATCTCACGCAGACTAGGTTGGCAAGGCTACTAAACTAGGCTGATGATGCGATCTTGAGCACACTTCCTCTACATATGAACCAACGCTCACCGGATGGAGGTAGCACGTATGAATAGGACGATAGTAACAACCGCGATGATAATCATACTTGCCGCGAGCAGTGCGTTCGCTGCAGTCGGTCCGAACATCGGCAGCGGTAATATTATACGCGCCCTGTTTGAGCTTGGCGGTAGTGAGCATTTTGCTGCGCTGCAGCATCTGAATGATGCCTGGGTTCTACCTGAAGATTACTCGTTGGAAGTGAAACAGATTGACGGTGTTGCCGGCAGTCTGACGATAGAATGGGTCCAAGCAAAGAATACTCAGCCTGATAAGGCCATTTTACAACTCCATGGCGGAGCATACACACGTTCATTGAAAGACAACGGTGCGACTTATCGCCGCTCAGCGGTGCAATATGCGAAGCTCAGCGGCGCAGCCGTATTGACCGTCGATTACAGAGTAGCTCCCGAGCACCCTCATCCGGCGGCATTAGAGGATGCGGTGGCAGCGTATAACTGGCTGCTCAGTGAAGGTTACCAAGCAGACCGGATCATCATCGCCGGCGATTCCGCCGGTGGCGGCTTAGCACTGGCAACTGCGCTTTACCTGGCAGATCATGATATGCCCATGCCCGCCGCCATCATCACCATGTCCGCCTGGACAAATCTCAATTACGGTCGATTGGTACCTGCTTATGTTGGTGACAACCCCGCAGATCACCCCTACATCTCACCCATTTATGGGAATTATGAAGGATTCCCTCACATGTTGATGCAGGTAGGCGGCAGCGAGGCGCTGCTCAACGATACCATCGTCGTCGCTGACAATGCGAAGGCTGCTGGAGTGGCGGTTCAGCAAACCTCTTATGCCGGTATGTTTCACGTATTCCAGATGCTGTTTCCCCAACTGCCGGAGGCAAACGCGGCGTGGGATGAAGTAGCCGCCTTCATAGCTGGAGTTTTTGGCCAGTAATCGGTAACTACTGGTGGATTTCCATAACACCTTACCTGCTGCCAGGAATGATGATAGGAGACTTCTTAACCAATGATCCTGCTTGATTTACTGCTGACCTTTATGCAGATCGGGTTGTTCACATTCGGCGGTGGATACGCCATGATCTCTATGATCGAAAATATCTGCGTGGAAAAGAAGAAGTGGCTTTCGCATGACGACTTGATGAATATTACGGTCATCGCCGAATCTACACCTGGACCGATAGCCATCAACTGCGCCACGTATGTCGGCTATCGCCAGGGGGGCCTTATCGGCTCCATGTTGGCAACGCTCGGTATTGTGTTACCGTCTTTCGTCGTGATATACCTGATTGCCATGGTTTTCGACAACTTCCTAGCCATCACGATCATAGCCGGCGCTTTCAAGGGTATCAAAGCGGCCGTCGGCATCCTGATACTCGATGCAGGCATTAAGATGATGAGAAAAATGCCCAAAAAGCTGATGCCTCGCATGATCATGGCTAGCGCCTTTATTATAGTGCTGCTTATCAACATCCTCTCGTGGAGAATCTCGACGATCACTTTGATGTTGACGGCAGCGACCATCAGTCTTGTAGTTTATATGGCCAAGGGCGCAACTGAACAAAAAGGCGGTGCGCAATATTGATTTATCTTGATCTGTTCCTCGGGTTCCTGCGAGTCGGCTGTTTCGCCTTTGGCGGCGCCTATGGCGCTATTCCGCTTATTCGCGACGTGGTTCTGTCCTACGGTTGGCTTACAGATGAGACCTTGACTTATATGATCGCAGTCAGCGAAAGTACCCCCGGTCCGATTATGGTCAACCTGGCTACCTATGTAGGAAGCAGCCAAGCCGGAGCTCTGGGCGCCGCTCTGGCCACTTCGGCAGTAGTACTGCCGTCGTTCTTGGTCATCCTTCTCGTCACGATCGCCTTAAAAGACATATTGAAAAACAAGTACGTGCAGGCTGTTCTTCGCGGCCTTAAGCCATGCATCATCGGTATTATCTTAGCTACCGGGCTCTACATGACGATCAACAACTGCATTCCTTTAGCAAACAAAGGACCCATTGAGGGCAAAGCGATTGCTATAACGGCCATTCTCGCCGCAGTGACGTTCGGCGCCAAACCGCTAATACGCAAAGCAATATCGCCTATAACGCTAATTCTAATAGCGGGAGGTTTGGGGATTGTGATGTATGGGGTGTGAGAGGCGAGGAGTCGTCCGGCTATGTCAACTCCCCACTCCCGCAAATGCACTCACCTCGTTACCTAGATCCAATCTACCACTGACCGGATCACCGCTTAGACAGTAAAGCGGCATTTGCATGGATCCACCTGGTTAATCACCAGACCTTTGCGGAGGTTACGGTATTATTTACCGCTCTTCAGACAGCATCCCCAAGTTGCCGAGCATACCCGGAGCACCAAAGCTCTCAAGAAGAGCGGACGTCAACTCGTATACTTTGGTTAACTACTCATCGATATTTCAACATGGATGCGTATTGGGCGTGGAAGGCACAGCAAGAAATTGCTGTTCAACAAGAACAGGCGTATAGGCAAATGAGCTTGCCCCGATCCAGTGGACACCCTGAATGTGTAATAAGTAGAATAAGAGAGGGTGTCTCTACATGGCGGGACGGAAGTCATACTCACCTGAGTTTCGTGATGAGGCGGTTCGCCTGGTGCA
>DUQB01000040.1 GCA_012838035.1 Bacillota bacterium
AAGGAAGAGGAGTATGTGAGTCGTACAAAAAAAGCTGCGTTTTTCCTTGTCCCAACCTTCCCTCCGCAATGGGACTGGGAAGCCGCCATGGGACGGCTTATCGACAACATTAATAGAAGCGGCTTCTATTTTGAACCCTGGCAGATCGCGGCATACATAACGGCATTACGCACTAAACCATTTGTCATTCTGGCAGGCATCTCGGGTACTGGAAAAACAAAGTTGCCGCATTTGGTAGCGGAAGCGCTCGGAATGAAGAGCGTTACTATACCAGTGCGGCCAGACTGGACCGATAGCAGTGACCTGCAGGGGTACACCGACCTGCAGGGGGCATTTCGTCCCGGCACGTTCCTCAAGGTCGCACATCAAGCGCAGGAAGATCAAGATACCACTTATGTTGTCGTGCTCGATGAAATGAACTTGGCGCGAGTTGAGCACTACCTCGCAGAAGTGTTGAGTCGTATTGAGGAGCGCCGGATTGTGGCCGGCACTTGGCAGTGCGATCCGCTCTTGTCAGTGAGTACCTCAGATCCTCATGACGAATGGCATAAGGTGGTACTCCCACCCAACCTGGCGTTGGTGGGCACGGTCAATATGGACGAGAGCACCCATGGGTTTAGCCGGAAGGTCCTCGATAGAGCATTTACCTTAGAAATGTCCGACGTCGAGTTGCAGCGTTGGGGAACACAAGGCGCAAGCATTACTCCCGAGAAGTGGCCTGTTGCTGTGATGTTACCGCGCTATACCACCTTGGCGCAGGTGTCCAGCAAAGATGATCAGGTGGCACACGTAGTAAAAAAAGTGATCTCCACCTTGGAAACGCTCAATATCCATCTATGGTTGGCCCAGTTGCAGGTAGGTTACCGGGTTCGCGATGAGATCGCCCTTTTCGCACTCAATGCCAAAGAGATTGAGAGATTCTTTATGACGAGCAATGAAGAGCCGGTAGATCCATTGGATTTGGCGATAAGTATGAAGGTTCTCCCACGCATTGTCGGTGGGAGCGGTGCGGTAAGGCGCACGTTGGTGGCTATCATTGGGTGGGCAGTATCGAGAAACGACCGGTTTACTGATAGTGATGCTGATGAGATAACAGCGAGATGGCAAAACGAAGGGCGACCGAGTGCTTTAAGCAATACCGCTTTCCCGCGTTGTGCAGCGCGCGCCTGCTTAATGTGGGAACGCATCAACGATGAAGGCTTCACCTCGTACTGGTTATAAGGATGATCGGCATGGATCCGCTGTTCCGAATATCAACCGATCGTGCGGTCCTGGAGTGGTGTGGACCGCGTAATCCACACCGTCTTCAGGTAAAATCAACGCCGTATGGCTTGCTGAAGGTCTCGACGCGTCCCGGCACAAATGTGACAGTATATCGCCCTACACTTGGTGACCATGTCACTGGACCTGAAGTAATGGATGGTCCCTGCCTTTTTGAGGAAACCCCGTACCATGTTGCCATATCTTCGCCTTCACAAAGCGTTGTTTCTATACGACACCGTGATAAGGATATCGAAGCGGCGTTTGTTCCCGCACCGTCACGCAAGGATGTTGTCACGGGATTAGTCAACTTTCGCAGTCAGGTAGGATTAACCGAGTTTGAGGTGCAGGTGGACGGTGTAACGGAGTTTTCCTTCGAGGTCGAGATATTCCCCCGTAAGTTGGATTACAAGACCGATTACGAAGAGATGTTGGCCGAGGTAACCAACTTCCTGACGGCATTGGCATTGGATTACCTACGCGCCACCTATAGAGGCGGCCGTGCCGTTAAGGTGCCTGAACCTTATGACGTAGAGTGGCTGACCCTTCTAAAGCATGTTCTCAATGACCTTGAACAAGCTCTACAACGCATCAATAATCGGCCGCGTAGATGCTTACATAGAGAAGAACAACTTGTGCGTCCGGATCGTGTGCGCAAAGTGGACAGCACCGTTCGTCGCGCGGTCACGCGTGGACAGGGGAGAGGCCAAGCCCAACCTACCGCATGGGGTTATGTACGTTCCCAAATTCCTCAACTGCATGCGGTAGAGACACTTGATACTCCTGAACATCGTTGGTTACGAGCTCAGCTCAACGATATTCGCTCACATTTGGCTATGCTGGCAAAAGCCGAACAAGCACGTACAACCAGACTCTCCCAGAAGCAAAAGAAGACGCTGGAAGAGATTACCTACATGCAGTCCCGCATCGCACTCCTACTAAAGTTGGAACCCATTACCGCTGCTGTAGGCAGTCCGCCGGCCGGTTTTTCCTCACTGGTATTGCAAAGCGCTGATGGCTACAGACAAGCTTATACCGCTTGCCTGACCTTGCGCTTAGGCTTACGCATGGAAGGTGGACTGCTGCAGCTCTCGACAAAGGATATTGCGATGTTGTACGAATACTGGTGCTATTTGGCGCTGGTGCAATTGGTAGGTCAGGAGCTTGGTGCTGCAGTAGATCCACATGAGCTTTTCAGAGTGACGTCGAAAGGTTTGTGGGTTGATCTGGAGCGGGGCAGAACCAAGCAAATCCAGCTGATGAATAAGTCTTCTGCTAATCCTACGGCAGTTACGTTATCGTATAATCCCTCCTACAAAACCGATACGGGTACACAAACGCCGGATGTTGGTTTTTCCCTGAAGGTGGAAGGATGGGAAACACCGTTTGAATTAATTCTGGACGCAAAATACCGGATTGACGCATCTGACGACTATATCAAGCAACACAACACGCCTGGACCTCCGGTAGACGCAGTAAATGCCATGCATCGCTATCGTGACGCCATCCTTTCTGCCAACGAACCGAAAGATCGGCGAATCATGATCGGGGTGGCGTTGTTCCCCGGGAACGATGCGACAGGACAGTTTACAAACAACACATTCTATAAATCCCTGGAAAGGGTGGGGATAGGCGCATTACCTTTCTTGCCAGGCCAGAAAGGCTATGTGGCGGATTGGTTGCGAAAGGTATTCCGACAAAGTGGTTGGTTGCTGGCTGATCAGGTTCATGACCACGTGCTTTTACGAGAAAGAGCACGACGCATGGCAGCTGCGCAGGCGGCGTTGGTTTTACCGGTTTCTGATGGATACGATGGTCTGACGAAGCTGATGCATGAACACAGAGTGCGGATACCACTACGTCGTCTGGGTCCGCGCAGATTGGCGGTAGAATGGCTGGCCTTTTATTTGCCGGGTAACGGTACACAACCAGGCGCTATTACACATGAGGCACGAGTGACCGGCATTCAAGTGGTCTGCTCTGTTGATGCCGCATCCGAGCAGCCGGTGCCATCTGACCCGGTTATTGAATATACCTGGGAAGCACTAGATGAACGGCCACAGCCATTAATAGCGCCAAGCGGAGTGGGGGCATTTCGGTGGTCTACTCGCTTATCGCTGGACAAAGCACAGCAACCTCATGAGCTCTATTTGGAGACTGAACCGGAGTGGGCTTTGTACGAGGCTTTGCACCAATTGGGAGTTCCTGTGGAGTTGGAGCCGCTAAAGGCAACCGCAATGGCACTAGCCGATTCACAGGGACGGGTGGAAATCAAAGCTGCTGACTGGTATGTACGGTATGAGGGTGCAGCGGCTTTCAGGTTACGGCATAACATAGCAAAGAGATACTGCGGCAGTGTGACAGCAGTTCTTCAAACAATGGGACTGTGGTAGAAGTCAGGTGCAAACCCTGCGAAAGAAGGAGTATTGGCAGTGATCATTTATAATAAAGCGGTGCGAGACCTCATTCCGGACATTATTGCACGTGCGGGCAAGACTTGTCGTGTAGAGATACTGCCTCCTGGGGAGTTCCAAGCTAAACTGGATGAAAAATTGACTGAAGAACTGCAGGAGTACTTGGCCACCGGTGATGTGGCCGAGTTAGCCGACTTGGTGGAAGTCGTATACGGCATCCTGGAGATGAAAGGCATTACTCTGGCCGAGTTTGAGCAGCTACGACTTACCAAAAAGCAAGAACGCGGCGGGTTCAGTAAGCGGGCGTTTTTGGTGTCCGTTGAGGAGTAGCATGGTAGCTAGAGTTTTATTGCTATTCCCTATACACTTCTGCAATAAACTCTGCGACTTCGTCCCATGCGGCATTGGCCCCCCGGCAGTTCCGGAACTGCATCTGGAACACGTGAAACATGCCGTCATACGTGGTTTGTCGTAACGCCACTCCGGCGGCTTTCGCTTTTTCAGCGACGTTCCTCTATGTGATAACTAAAAAATCCGGTGAGATCACCGGCATCGTCAATAATACACTTGCACAAGTATGGAATGGCACAATGCCGACAAGGGTAGCTTTAGAAAGCATCCATGACCAGGTTACGGCGC
>DUQB01000041.1 GCA_012838035.1 Bacillota bacterium
AATCGCGGGTTCTTCCCGGATCATTTGTGTGAGTCGGGACGCCAAGAGATGCTGGAGGTTCTGGAGAAGGCGGGTATTAAGGTTATTGCCTTGACGCCGGAAGATACTAAGTTTGGTACGGTGGAATCCATTGAGGACGCGCAGAAATGCGCCGCGCTGTTCAAAGCGCATCAAGATGAAATAGATGGCATTCTGGTTACATTGCCGAACTTCGGCGATGAGCGGGCCGTTGCCAACTCCATTCGCTGGTCGGGCTTACAGGTTCCGGTACTTGTACATGCCTTTGCCGACGATGCCGGGAAGATGACGCTCAGTGATCGGCGGGACAGCTTCTGCGGCAAGATGTCGGTATGTAACAACCTAAAGCAGTATGGTATCGCCTACTCGCTCACACAAAAACATACCATCAGTCCTTCTTCGCCGGTCTTTTCGGAGGATCTCGCGTGGTTTAGCGGTGTGTGCCGCGTCGTAAAGGGCTTGAAAAACGCGCGTATTGGGGCAATCGGCACCAGGCCGGCGAACTTCAACACCGTCCGTTACAGTGAAAAACTCTTGGAACGGTACGGTATCTCAGTAGAGCCGATTGATCTCTCCGAGGTTTTCGGTCAGGCCGATCATCTTGCCGATAATGATCCGGCGGTAACGGCTAAACTGCAGGAGATCAGGGACTATATCGACAGCCAAGGCGTGCCTACCGCAGCGCTGCTAAAGATGGCCAAGTTCAGCGTCGTAGTCGATCGTTGGATGAAACAGCATCAGCTGACGGCATGCGCCGTGCAGTGCTGGACTTCGATGGAGACCTATTTCGGCATCGCGCCTTGCGCCATCATGAGCATGTTAAGCAACAACATGATTCCCAGCGCCTGTGAAGTCGATGTCCCCGGAGCGCTAAGCATGTATGCGCTCCAGCTGGCTAGTGGGCGGCCGGCGGCGTTGGTCGACTGGAACAACAACTACGGCGATGAAGACGACAAGGCCGTATTCTTCCATTGCAGCAACCTGCCTAAGGACGTTCTAGGCAAGGCGAAGATGGATTTCCAAGCGATCGTAGCCGGAGACGTAGGTCAAGAGAACGCGTATGGTACCGTAGTGGGGCGGATGAAACCGGGGGCGCTGACGTACTGTCGCATTTCCACCGATGATGTCAACGGCAATATCACGGCCTATTTGGGTGAAGGTCAATCGACCAATGATACGCTGCTCACGTTTGGCGGATACGGCGTCGTTCAGATTCCGCGTCTACAAGAATTGCTGGCCTACATCTGCAACAATGCTTTCGAACACCATGTTGCCGTGACGATGGCGAGCGTAGCCCGGGCTGTTGACGAAGCCCTGACTAAGTATATGGGATGGCAGGTTTATCATCACCGGTAGATGGCGGCTATGATGCGTCAACCGTGATGCTGCCGGGAGTTAGGGCAGCAGCTGTAGTATCACGCAAAACACACAAGAAAGAAAGAATAGGTGACGCTATGACCAATGGACACGGCGTCACCTCGGCTAGTTATTTTGATCTGGTTGTCTTAGGCAAACTCCGGCTCTCCGCACCAAGGATCTTCCGTGTCGCCCAATTCGGCTCTCAGGCGGTGTAACTCGGCTTGTAGCTGAGAGCGTACAGTCGCGTAGGCCGGATCAGCGTAGACGTTGTTGAGTTCGTGTGGATCTGATTCCAGATCGAATAACTCCCAGGCGGGGGGCTCCGGAGTCTCCATGTAGTAGTAGATCAGTTTGTAACGTTCGGTGCGTACCCCGTAGTGGGCATAAACGTTATGGTGCGCCAAGTGCATGTAGTAGCGGTAATACATGGAGCTACGCCTTTGTTCAGGCGCTGCGCCGCTTAACATAGGGGCAAAGCTGACGCCTTGCATGTTCTGAGGTACGGGAATGCCGGCGAGTTCTAGGAACGTAGGCGCAAAGTCGGTGTTGAGTATCATCCGGTCACTAGTCCCGCCCGCCGCGATCATCTTGGGGTAGCGGATAACAAATGGCATGCGCAAAGACTCTTCGTAGAAGAAGCGTTTATCGTACCATCCGTGATCACCTAAGAAAAAGCCTTGGTCGCTGGTGTAAACGACGACGGTGTTCTCGGCTAAACCCGCTGCATCAAGGTAGTCGAGCAAGCGACCGACGTTATCATCAACTGCCGCGACGCAACGCAGATAGTCTTTGATATAACGCTGGTAGTACCAGCGTTTTTGCTCTGCTGCGCTTAAACCGGCCGGTGGTCGCCCTTTTACGTCAGTTGCATTGAGATCGCGCTCGATGCGCATTGTGGCTGCTGCGGCAGCTGCCGCACGGTTACTGTAGTCGTCGTCAAAGGT
>DUQB01000042.1 GCA_012838035.1 Bacillota bacterium
AAGCCGTTAGCCGACCGTACGCATCCATATTGCGGCTGGGTTGACCTTTGCCGTCGATAAGAACGGCGTTATGCGCCGCCGTAGTGACGGTCCAGCCATAGTGGTGCGTGTCGCCGTAGGCGATATAGTAGCCGGAATCCAAAGCCAGCATCTCGTTGAAGGCGATGATGTTAAAACTGTTCTGATCGGCATGGCCGTGACCAAACGATCCTAAAGGACTGCTCCGGAACTCGAACATCACGTTGTCGGCCGTATCCGCGATGTTGGAATGCATGAAAACGACTCCGGCGTCGGGAAAAGCGCGGGCTTTAGGCAGCTCGCTTAGCGGTCGCGGCGCAGGCATGCCGGCAAGGGGGGTCAGGAAGTAGAGCATATAAGATTCGATGATGCCGGGCAGACCGCCGATCTCATTCGCATAGGCTTGCGCGTACGGATTCTGGTAACGCATGGCGTATCGCACCATGGGCATGTAGAGTTGCGAGCCCGGTTTGGACTGCTGCCGATAATCGCCGAACTGCGAACGCAAGCCCCGGGGAGGATATGCATAGATGACGTAATAAGGATTCGCGGCAAACCAGGGATGATCCATGAACTCAATGCCGGTAGCGGCTTTAATAAGTTCAGCAGTCAGGTGACTGTAATGCAGCAAGTTGGGTCCTAACGCGTAGGCTGCGCTGCCGCCCGAACTGCCGTCGACGCTGCCCCACCAAGGATAGAAGGCCAGGATCATGTTCAGGCTCCACTCCAGCCACTCCGCGGCTTCGGGTACCTCACCGTAAATGGCCAGGGAGGCGGTAAAAAAGTCGATCATAATGTGTTGCCAGGTGTGAGAGTGGTAGACTTCCTGCTCCCTTTTCGGCCGATAGTCCTGATAGACCATCTTTAGGCGCGTGACCAGCATGGATCGAATAGCATCTTTCTGTTCCGGGGTGAGGATGTCGTACATATAGTCGTACACCATGGCGCTGTTGCGCATGATTTCAGCGTTGGCATAGTCGTTGACGGTCGGTGCGGTATAACCGGCGGCATCCAGTTCGGTCGCGACCATTACCCGGCGGATGGCTTCGTCAGCTAATACCTTGTTTCCGGTGAGTAGGTAGAGAAACGCCAACTCACCTGCAGGCTGCATGGTCTGCTGCGAATCCGCGAGGGCCGACTGGCTCTGTTGTACGCGCTGATTGTAGTTGGTCGGGGCCAAGCGCGGGGTGTGTTTCGCTAAAAGCAGTTCTTGGCCGACATATGTGAGCGCTTGCGCTCTCCAACTGGTGAGGGTGTAGCGGTTTAAGCCCGCTTGGGCGTTCTGAACCAAAGCTGAGACCGTTTCCGGTCGCACCCAAAGACGAGGATGTTTCGTAGGAATGAGGCTGAGCGCTTGTTCCCAGTCGTAGGTAAAGCCTTCCGGTAGATCCGCCGTGATGGAGAAGGTCAGCGGTTCGGACCACTGCCCGTTGCTCGCCCGGTAGCGCCAGTAATAGTCGCCTGGCGGCAGCGGACCGGAAGGCCTGTAGAAGGTGCGGTCCAGTTCGGTAATCGTCTCTGCGTCTGAAAAATCCGGTTGCAAAGCATATTGCAGTTCATAGGTCGGGCTATTGCTAATCGGCCAGCGAAACGTGGGCGGATTCTGGTTGGCCGGCTTCCAATCGGAAGGCTCACCCCGTTTGACTACTTCCTGGTAAATCGTCGGTACGGCCGCCTCCTTTAGTGCGGTTTCAACGTCGTTGTCGGGTCCATAGACGGTGATCATGTCGATAAAGGCCTCCGCACGAGCTACAGCGCGATCGGTTGGTTGAACCAGGGAAAGACGCAGTTCGAAGCAGCCTTCCGGCGCCTCGAACTCGATCTCGCCATATTGCCATTCGCCTAAGGAAAACTCCTCGGCATAATGGTGGTTATTGAACTTGGGGTAGTATCTTTTGGCCGTATTGTCGACGACGGAAAAGCGAATGCCGCCTTCTTTGACATACACCCAATAACCTATCTTATATACAACCCCGGGCTGTACCTGAACGCCGATGGAATTGAGAATCTGCGCTCCGGACTTGGCTGATGAGATGACGTGCAAGGCGGACTGTCCGTGGTATACGACGTCGGCTGATGGGCCGATGTAATCGTAATTGTCCAGCCTGGGCGTCCATTCGGTGGGTACGGTCGCTTTGGTATTGAAAACAACCCAGTTATGCTCGAAGTCGGGATTGGGGAACAGGTTGTTTGCCGCATTGACCGCTATTGGGACAAGGACGGCTGCTATTATGGCAAACAGCGCTAATAGGCGTTTCATCAGATATCCTCCTTATGGCGCTTAGCAGCGGGATACCCCGCACATGCAACTACGCGCCGGCGACTTTTGGTGCCAAGAAGCGATCAAACCAACCATAGCAGTAGTTGCGGATGTCCGTAATCGTATCGTGTCCGTCGCCATGGATGACCGTGGAGATTTTTTCTTGGGCCGACAGCAACTTATACACCTCCGCCGCCTTTGCCATAGACTCAAAGGTCGGTATGATATACGGATTATAGGGATCGTAGAAAGGTTCGATCATCAACAGCGCACGCGGGGCGCACAGAGCGATCATCTCTTGCTTTTCCCAAGGCATATGGCCTCTGCTCTTCGCTACTGCATCCGCAAACTGCGGTTCATGCAGCCGATGCACGGTAATGGAGCGGTAGACGTTGTACAAGTTGGGGCTCACGCCGGTGGACGTAACACCGACGGCGACGCGCTCATCAAGGGCCATAAGGCAAAGTACGGCATAGCCGCCGAGGGAATGGCCCATGGCGCCAAAACACGGTCCTTGCACAAAAGGCAATTGCTCCAGCACCTCCAGCGCTCGTTTATGCGCATGGATGCGCCATCCGGTAAGGGACCACCGCGGATGTCTCTGATAGAAGTCTTTGGTAATCTGCTCTTGCGTGGTGTGCTGCAATACGGGGCCGAAACCCGGTTGGTCCACCGAGAGCGTTACATAGCCGCGTTGGGCTAACTCGACAGCGTAAGCCCGGTTGGGCCGCCCCTCTAAATCCAGCATGCCGTGTTTACCTTTTACCAGGTTGCTGCCGTGGCAAACCAATACTGCAGGCGCGGGGCGCTCCGGCGACACATCGGCAGGTACGACGCAGATACCTTCGTTCCATTCATCGCCGATCATGTGATAGCGCAAGCGTATGTGCGTTAATCCATACTTCTCGTAACGCTCGATTTCTTCATAAGCCGCCTTCTCGGTAGGGAGAGGAAGGCTGGGTTCACCAAAGGAGTCCACAATACGTTGGTAGATGGATTGGCGGATCTCCGGCCAATCGTCGGGCGTGGTGCTTGGTAGGATGACATTATTAATCATGATAGATTCACCTTTCTAAATTTTGGTAAATACCGTTGTTACAGCTGGTACGTCTGTCGGTACCCGGGCGCCCAGTTGCAGCGTCCGCCTTTTTTCAGCAGGAAGGTCATGCCGGCTTCATAAGCTACTAATTGCGCATCGATCAACGCGTCCGGCTCATGCCGCACCTCGGCTCCGGCGCGATTTTTGCCGGAGAAAGCGTGGCAAGGGGACTCTATGGTAACGCTGAGCGAACCACAGTGCAAGTTAATTGCTGAGTCTAGGTTAAACGGCCATTGCGGTGGTTGTCTTTTTGGATCCGCCTCTAGCGCAAGATCGTGACTACCTTGCAGTCCTGCCAGCGTGAGAGCAGTGTGTACATGCCGATAGAGCCCTTGTTGCACGGGAACCAGCGCATTCTCCAAGAAAGGCGTGAGCATGCGCATGTAATAGTTGTTGCGCGGGGCTCCTGTGTGCATGTTGAGCGTAATGTCCGGGCGTTCTCTGGCTAACAGGTCGAAAAGGGCCTTGGTTTCGGGTTGCGGGTTGCCAAAGAAATCATCGTGCTGCAGATTGACGCCGCCATCGTTACAGTACGTGCCCGGGAACTCCGTCTGCGAGAAATCCAGCGGGATATATTGTTTGACCTTGGGCCAGCCGATGTTGGCGCCGTCTAACCAAGCTCCACTGGTTAAGTACTGGTGAGGCAGATTGTCGGAACCGCGGTAGGGCTCCATCCGGATGGGCAGTCTGGCTCGTCCGTCCACATTAAGAATGGGGATGAGGAGAATGCGATCCAGCTGCTCAGCCGCTTGCACCAGGTCCGGCCAAGGCTTGCCGCGTAAGTCGACGCCCTGTTCTAATACCGTAATAAGGTTGACGATGCCTGCAATGCCCTCAAACTCGCTAGCATGGACTCCGCCGATAATCAGCATCACGCGTTTTCCGTAGTCCGGACCTAAGTAAGCTTTCACATCATTGCAGCCCAGGCTGCCTGAGTACGTAGTGGTACCTTTACCCTCGCGCGGCGTGCCGTAGGAAACCATCCAAATGGGTCGCCTGCCGGCGCTATGGCCTAACAAGCCCACCGCGCCTTTAAGAACCTTTTGCTGCAGGTATGCGTAAACCTCTTCAGTATCAGTAAGCCAGTATGTGGGAATAGCCGCGGCCTCCTGCGCATACTCAGTTCTAATTCTCATCTCATCGCCTCAATTTCACCACATAGGTCCTATGATGTAATCCTGCCGCAGGTGACAGGAGCGATATGCGCTGTATCGTAACACGTCGGGAATACTGGGTAAACTTACCTTTAGTTACTCATGCGACGGTTTTCTATGGAACTAGGAAAGGTAGATTGGTACACTGGGAAACAGTTTCCTGATGTTGAATTCGCTTCTTAGTCTTGTTCCCCTTTTAAAAACTGTGCTGTTGCAGCATTTTTTTAGCGCAACAAGCTCAGTTGCTTGAAATGGTAGTTGTGGGTTGCGGCGCAGGTTTGTTTTGGGCTGCTATACGGCGTAAAATCGCCTACACTGCCGTTGCCGCGGTACGTCTATGATGCCGTAATGTGGGCAAGCCCGCGTAACGGCCGAAGAGGTCGGCCAAATCAGGCTCAGCAGGGAATCAGTGTAGATGAGGGGAATTGATCTTTATAAAAGGTAATACGCTTAACGTTATGGTCACACATGATTAAAGACGTTCGAGGCATATGGAGTGTTGTTAATGGATACTGAGCAGAAACAGAACTTGATGGGCAAGATATACCACTGTCTTACTATGGATAATCCGGATTGCGCAACCGCGGCGCAATTGATCGATCAACTGCTCAGCGATCCGGAGTATCGAGCGCAAGAAGGCACAGGTTTTTGGCTGGCCGAGCTTAGTCGGTGTTTGGCCGCTCAAGGGCGATATGTCGAGGCGGCGGCTACCATGGAACGAGCCATACAGGTAGGCTTAACAGGCCTGCCTGACGGTCGGGCGGACATCGCTGCTTATTGGTTACATATAGGTAGAGCAAAGGAAGCAGGCGAGCTGTTTGCCGCCTTGCGAGACGAGATGCCGGAGGCCGTTTGGCTGTATCAAAGCGCCGGGATGGCTTACCAGGCGGTAGATCGGCACGAAGAAGCGTTGCGCTGGCTCACGCTAGGCTTACGCTTAGCTTTGCGCTTAGAGGAGCCGGACGAGATTGTCGTCCAGCTTTCCCGGCTGCGGCGAGTGAGTTTGGCCAAGTTGGGGTTCGAAGCCGACAAACTGGAACACGAAGCGGACATTTATGTTACTGCGCACGAGGCGTTCGCCAACGAGGTTGTGGAGAATCCGTGGCGGTGAGGTGCGGTGGCGTAGGATTTCCTCCGATAGCAAAACTGGTTGGGTAGGGGTTTTTAAGTATCGGCAGTACCTTGCTGAGACTGTAGTCTAAGCAAGGTGCTCGGTCGTTTGTTACTCCGATGTTCAAGAAAAAGGTTACTTATACTATCTAAACAAGCAGGACCCTCCGGATGG
>DUQB01000043.1 GCA_012838035.1 Bacillota bacterium
AGTCAAAACAAGACGACAGCGACTGCATGTGTCGCCGGGTCTCGGCGCGCCGCTACGCCAAAAGCGCCGCTCTTCCGCCTCTATTTCCCACATTCCCCATGGCGCCGCGGCCAACAGGCCTGTGGAAAGGAGACGATGCGCTTCACCGGCCTCCCTCAAGCTGGTCGCGCCCATCAGCCATCCCAACATCCCCCTACCTTTTACATATGTGAGCACATGCTCCGCCATCTGCCGCAGCGTAATGGATTCCGCGCCTACATGCGGCAATTCGGCCCGTCGCATTAAATTGAGTTTGCTATACCAATGCGGCGTTAGTTGCACGTCGTAACCCGCAGTCAGCTCCCGATAACCCATTTGCAAAGGTGCGGCGCCAAGCGGTGCAAAGCCTGTCGGTACCACCCGGTAATCCCAACCGGCCCGACCATATGGGGTCTGCCAGCGGCCTCCTAAGTGAGCAGCGGCAACCTGAATGTCGGCGGTAGTGTTCAGCCAAGTTCCGACCAGTTGCAAGCCCTCATACGGCTGCCAGGCCAAGCCTACTCCCAGCATGTGTTGCTTGGCCGGAATACGGCCTCCCCATTCGGGATCTTCCGGAGAGGATGTGTTTTTTAGCGCAGCCCACGCCCGCTCTTGGCCTATGACGAAGTCCACTCGTGTCCGTGCTTCTTGCCAGGAGCCCAAGGCGATGGTCGTCAGACGCGGCTGAGCCGCCTCAAACTCATATTCAACATCAATTACAGTCCCGAAAGGTACGGGCGTAGCAAAGGTAATACTACCAAGTTCGTAATCAATGTCATAATCTAACTCGGATTGCATGAGAACACCGTCTACGTAAACGCGCTCCGAATGGCTCACTAAGGGTAGGTGCTGTGCGGGCAGAAGGTACGGACCAGGGCGGCCGATCCCCAATAGCTGGTGTTTAGCGGGAATGCCCAGGGGAGCGCCGACAGCAAGTTGTAATTGCAGCTGCCGATTGTTGACGGCGGTCAGCAGTTGGGCGCCTGTGAGCAGACGACTCCATGCAAGTAAACCGCCTGCCGGCGACTCTATAGCCCGCGTCCCGATAAACAACTCCGTATCTGCTTTGTTTAACTGTAAGCGAAAAGCGTTGCGCATCGACAATGTGGTATTTAAGCTGCCGGTCATCCGCCAGTTTTGCGCCACGGTACCCTGAGCATCCAGGATAATCTGGTTCCGAAGCCGATTTTCCACAAACAGATCGGTATCCAGGGCGTACTGTTCTTTATCACCCAACACCTGGTTCGAATGCGTGCGTAAACGATACATACCCTGTATCGTTACTGCCGCGCTGCTGCTCAAGCTATACAAGGCAAAACCGAAAAAAACGCTCAAATAAGCAAATCTCCGGCCCCACCGCAGACGTTGTCGGTTTCTGGGTGTAGTTTTCCGTGCGTGCTGTGTTTTTTGCGGCATAGATTGCTACGACTCCCTTTATGAAAATAAGTAGCGTATGCTAGGCGTCAACCTGCCCCGTTAGGCCAATCGCATGCTATGCAACTTCGCTACCTGGGGTTAAAGTACCTTGAACGACGCTCTGCCTTGTTTTGGCGGAAATAGTAACAAAAAGGAAACTAAGGTTTCAGCCCCTTCTCTTCCTCATTTCCACACATTATGCTACAGTAAAGATGGGCAACAAAATGTCCCCGAGGGATATTTTTTGCCCCGCTGCATGTGCGCATGTTTTCACCTGCCACACCCCTTTGTAAGGAATTATTTCTAATAGAATGGGAGTGTGAACCGCATGATCTGCCCGCTGAAGAACCGCAACATCAATCCCAGCCGCTGTTATTGTGCCCGTATTTCGGCGGTCTGCGCAACCAGGGCGTTCTTTGTTTCCATGTCAACAGGCTTCTCCGGTACGAAATCGTAGGTCGCTTCTAAAGTAATCTCCTCATCACCTCACGCCTTTATCTGCGCTCGGTAACCGCATGTTACATAGCTGCCGTGATCATCTCTTCACTTCCATCAGCGCGTCTATGTGGTTACCGAGCATTGCCATATTCAAATCGCCTGCAAACCAGCATTGTTAATAAAGAGTGTCAATTTGCTTCCGGCAGCAGGACATTGTTACCCCTACTCGAATTTGGTTAGCACACACATTATATGTAAGCAAATAGTTGGCATGCAAATTATTGCTGTGCATAGTAATGGGGATAAACGGCCGGGCAAGTGCGGCCATCAGCCTGAAAGGCGTGGTCGGTCACGCAGCGTGCCGCTCTAAGCGTGTCCCCACCGCCTATGCGCTTGTCGTTTCAAGGAGGTGATGTTTTTGCACCAGCACGAACAGACGAAAGTGACCAACCGGTTGTTGATGCGTACTTATTGGAAGCTGAAGCGCTCCATGCGCAGTTGGCTCGAACCTTTCGCTCTGACTCCGGCGCAATTTCAGGTACTGTCGCGCACAAACACGGAAGGCGTGCCGCTGACGAAAATAGCTGAGGCCATGCATACCGACCTCAGCACGGTCAACGGCATCGTGAATCGCCTCGAACGCTCAGGTTTCGTCAGTCGGCAAAGAAGCACAAGTGACCGACGCATCTGTTATGTAAAACTCACCCCTGAGGGCAAACAAGTCTGGGATGAAGTCAAACCGATCCATGTCGAGTGGCTGCATCAGTGTTATGATGCGTTATCTCCGGAAGAACTCGATACCTTACAGACTCTGCTGCGCAAGCTGGCTAGTCATGTTGCGTCAGGCGAAAACACTTAGAGAAGGTGAATGATCCCTTGATTCCAGGAAGCAGTGAACAGCGTCCCCGACCGACGGACCCTGTGCAACTTAGCGATCAGGCTGCAAACCTAGTTCAAGAGAAGCTCGGCGCCGGCGAAGAAATACTCCATGTTTACAACACCGATATGTTGATGACGGGACAGTACGGTACGGAGTGGCTGGTGCTGACCCCGAAACAAGTGATGGCAGTGCGCGAAAACGAGATTACGGCACTGCCGCTTGTCAGTATGGAAAACATTTCCGTAATTGATTTCCAGGGAAACAGCATTCTGCGCGTCATCGCGGAGCATCAAGCCTACGACCTGGTTCGCTTTACACGTACGCTAGCGAATAATTTCGCCGGCGTGCCGTTGTTAATGGAGGAACTTGCTCAGCGTGCCGCACATGACGACCGCGTTTTAGTGGACCGGAGCGAACGTTGGAAAGCCAAGTCGCGTCATACCCACCGCTGTCCCAAATGCGGCGGCGTTATTCCCAGACGTCACCGGGTCTGCCTGGCATGTCTGAACAAGCGCAAACTACTGGTTCGACTTACCAGTTACGTCGTACCGCACATGCGCTTGGCCATTACGGCATCCATTCTCTTAGTCGTCACTACCGTCATCGGGCTGCTGTCGCCGCTGATTATGCGCAGTATCATGGACTCGGTGCTGGTACCTGCCACGCAAGCCGTAATGCAAGGCAACGAAGTAGTAGCAGTCATTGCCGAAGGCTCCGCCAACAGCAACGACATCTTGGCTCGGTTGCTTTCCCCACTGGCCCAGCCGGGTACGTTCTCGTTGCTGGCGCTGCTCTGCGCCCTGTTGTTCTTCTCACACACCACAGCGGCGGCGTTGGAAGCCTGGCGACATTTCATCATATCGCGTTTAGGTCAAGTCATCACTTTCACGATTCGCAATCATATGTACGCACATCTGCAAAAACTTTCTCTGAGCTATTTCACCAGAGAAGATACCGGGCGGATTATGCAACGCGTCACCAACGATGTTCGTCGCCTGCAGGATTTCCTCAGCAACGGGCTGCAGGACGTGGTGCAGGACATCATCAAGCTGGCTTCCATCGTCACCATGTTATTGATGATGAGCCCGAAGCTGACGTTGATGATCATGATTCCCACGCCGTTTTTGATCATCACGACGATCTGGTTCAGCCGCAAACTGCGTCGTGTTTATATGGCGTTATGGAAACGCTATGACGGCGTAAGCTCCATCCTTGCCGACACCATTCCAGGCATGCGCGTCGTCAAGGCCTTTGCCCAGGAAGAAAGAGAAGTGGCCCGCTTTGAGGAACGAAGTTCCGATCTGCTTTCAGGTGAGTTGGGCGCGGCCAAAATCAACTCGGTGTACGGTCCGCTAATGGGCACCATCACGTATATACCTACGGTGATGATCTGGTTGCTCGGCGGTATGCGCGTCATGGACGGAACGCTTTCCATAGGCGACCTCACTGCTTTTAACGTCTACATGCAGCAGTTTTACCAACCGGTCCGCAACCTGTGCAATCTCAATCGACGCTTCCAACAGACCGCGAGTTCGGCGGAGCGCGTCTTCGACGTGCTGGACACTGAACCCGAGGTACAGGATGGCGTCACTCTGCCGGCGATGCCCCCGCTTAAGGGACGCGTGGAATTCCGTAACGTCACCTTTGGGTACGAACCCGGCGCGCCGGTGCTGAAGAATCTGAACTTCACCGTAGAACCCGGCGAAATGATCGGCTTGGCCGGCCACAGCGGCGCTGGTAAAAGCACGCTCATCAACATGATCACGGCTTTCTACACGGCAGATGACGGCACGGTCTTAGTCGACGACGTCGATATCAGCCAGGTCGATCCCAAATCGCTGCGCAGCCAAATCGGCGTGGTACTGCAAGATCCGTTCCTGTTCAACGGTACCATTGCGGCCAATATCGCCTACGGCAAGCCCGACGCCTCACGACAGGAGATCATCGCCGCGGCGAAGGCGGCCAATGCGCACGAGTTTATCATTCGTTTCCCCGACGGTTACGATACCCAAGTGGGCGAACGCGGCGCACGGCTGTCCGGTGGTGAGCGACAACGTCTGGCCATCGCCAGAGCCATCCTCAAGGATCCTAAGATCTTGATCCTGGACGAAGCAACCGCATCCGTAGACACTGAAACCGAAGCGAAAATCCAAGAGGCGTTGGAACGCTTGATTCACGGCCGGACTACGTTCGCTATCGCGCACCGCCTATCAACGCTGCGCAATGCCAACCGACTGTTCATTTTAGAACACGGTGAAATCGCTGAAATGGGTACGCACGATGAACTCATCAACAAGCCCGACGGCATCTATGCCCGCCTGGTCAACATTCAATCCGAGCTGGCCAAGGTCAAGGTGGTATAAAGCCTGTATGCAGTAAATAGCACAGCTTTAGGAGGGAATTACAGTGCCCGGCACGACACCGTGGAGAGCAGCCGTCAACAGTCATGCTTCTGCAACGAGCTTAGCCACGAAGCTCTTTGCAGAGCTGGATGCCATACCGGAAGACAGCATTGAGGCGCGCCTCAACAACCGCAATGAACTGGTGCTGACGATCGGAGAAGACACCTACGAAAACGTACGCCTAATACGTTGTTTTCCCCGTTCGGACAAACAGCGTCATATAGCTGTTGTCGACGCGGATGATAATGAGATCGGCATTATCGAAGATCTGGCCAAGTGCCGACCGGAGACGCGTCAGCTGTTGGAAAAGCTGCTCGACATAGCTTACCACATACCCCAAATAAAGAAGATCAACAAGATCACCATGCGGGGCTTCATACCAGTTTGGAATGTAGAGACCGATCGCGGTCACCATGTTTTCGAGCTGCGTTCTCGCAGAGAACTGGTAAAAATAGATGATCGCATTTTATTGCGCGATGCGGACGGCAACAACTATGAGATCGAAAACTACAAGGCGCTCGATAAACATAGCCGCGCTTTAATTGAGCAAGAGATTTAAAGCTCAGGCCGAGTCAACCCTGTGGTAACGAAAAACGCCGCTACGCAGATCGCGCGTAGCGTCGTTTTTTATGCGCCCAAGCGAATTATACTCACCCGGCGATCAGCAATGCGCAGCTCTAGCTGGAGACCGTGCCGGGCGGGCATGCCCGGATCGGTTAAAAACAGCTTCAGATGAGCCTGGGGATCGCCAATCGCCCCTGCCAAATCCACGGAACCGTGCACCGCGCCGTCTACTAAAGCGGCAGGCACTCTATAGCCCCCCATGGCCAGCAAAGCGCTCAACGATTCGTTTTCCAGCGCCAGGCGTACGTCCAGCTGCGGATTTTGCCACAAATGGCGCAATTCCCCGGACAGCCGCCAGTCACCGCCTTGTTTTGTCCGTGCATGTAAGCCGCTGGAGACCAGATGCCCATCGGCAAAGGTGACCGGACCGGATAGCTCTTCAAACATGGCTTTGCCCAATTGCAGGCGGTGTGCCGACATCTGCCCCCGCACCTGCGGGTTGGTTGCGCTGCCCTGCAGGTCTCCTTGGAACGAAAAATCGCCGCGCCAATCGGTTGCCAGTTGCTTAAGATGCTCAATGCGCTCTAAGGCCCAATCAGAAACGGTTACATGCATATCAAGCGCACTGCCGTCCAGGGCCGCCGTGCCCGTCACGAGCAATTCACCTGTAGCGGCGCGTGCCTTTACATCCTGTAGCGCCAATTGCCCGTCTCCCCAACGGAACCGCCCCTGTGCCCAATCTAACGCCTCGCCGAACAGGTAAGCATCTTGCACCGTTACGTCGCCTGTGGTCACCACTTGCGAAAAAGGCCCCTGAAAGGTCAGCGTACCATCCATCTCGCCCGTAGCGTCCAGCGATAATCCCAACACCGCAAGCAAGTCCTCAACACGCCCGGCCGTACTGATGAGTCGACCGTCGATGGTCGGATCGGCGGCTGCCGGTTGATCTAACTCACCCTGCAACTGATAACGCGCCCGCCCTTTAGTGATTTCGATTTGATCAAACTGCATGCGCTCCCTTGTCAAGGTGAGAAAACCGGCGGCGGAGTCGACATCCTGATGCCACACTTGGCCTGTGTCCATCGTCAAACGACCGGATAACACCGGTTGAGCAAAAGTGCCTGTAACCTCGCCGTTAAACGCCGCTTGACCCGCAATGCCCCATATCGCCACAAGCGGTATGTCGGCCGGTAGAGCCAGATCCTGGGCCGCCAACGCTAACTGTAAACTTTGCCCCATAGTGCGTCCGGACGCCGTGAGCTTGCCTGTAGGCGTATTGACTTCGAGAGCGTCCACCTGCCATCCCCCCGGTATGCTCATCAAACTAGCCGTCGCTTTGGTTAGCTCGAGGTACTGGGTGGGCGTCGTGTTGGGCCAAGCCAGCTTCGCAGCGTGCAATTCGAGCCGAGCCGTCGTTGCCGGCGCCTGCAACGTACCTTCTACCTGCACTTGTCCATCTAATGTGCCCCGCCCGGCTACAGTGAAGTAGGGATACCAAGCCAAGGCGTCCGCCAATAGCCAATCCGCCGCTTTTATCTGGGCGGAAATATCGCCTGATGCCTGCAGTTCGCCATAAGCCAGCAGTTGTCCGGCGCCGCGCATAACCTGCAGGCGTTTCACCTGGATGGCTTGGTCGCTGCTATGCACGGTAGCATTAACCTGCAACGCTCCGGGTGCGCCTGCGCCGTCCAACAATACACGGCCGCGGCGTATATGCACGGTCAATGCGGGCCAAGAAGAACTCACTTTAGGCGGAGCCGGCTTCGCCGCTAGCCGCTTCGCGCCGCCGCCCGCTCGTCTGGATTGCGCTTCAGCAGGCCGAACATACTCCATATAGGCATCATATTCCATCACGATTTCCGGCGCGATCAGCTGAATCTGTTTGATGCCGGCCAAGTGGTCATTACGCAACACGCTCAGCAAGTCAAAATCTAAATACACTTCATCGATGTGCATGCGGGTGATGCCGTCTATCTGCGCCGTAGTTACATCCACATTAGTGAGCGCTAAACGCAAAGGCCCCTGGAAGCGGACGCTTTCTACATCAATCTCAAGCGGCAGATATTGCTCCAACAGGCTGATACCACGTGCGGCCAACATAGCCGGAACAGGGCCTTCTCCCATGCTGCTCAGACCGACATACACAGCGGCGAAGAAGCAGACCGCGATGGCCGCGCCTAACCATAAACGTCTGTTGAATTGTAGACGAGCCGACATGGTACCGCCCTCCTTTTTGCACAGACAATTTGCCGTATGGAACACGGCAGTAGCTTCATATCTCTGGTTAGACGCCTCTTTTTCGAAACCTTTAGGTAATGTCGGGCAACATTGGCATGGGTTAGGCAACATTGGTAATTAAAGGTTGCTGCGGGATAGTCGGTTACCTGATTAAACCGTGATTGGGTATAATTCACACCTGGTAAAGCCCTACTGCGTCGGAGGTTGAGCGAAACGGCGTCGTGTTGCTCCAGGTTTACGCCGTAGCCCGGCTGCGAGTTGTACGGAGTCCGCACCGGAGACCCCTGCTAAGCAGCCGCGTACGGCCCGAAGATGATTAGCAAAATTAGAGCTGCGGTAAGAAAAGGACCGAAAGGAATCGGCTGTCGCCGGTTTACTCGCCCCAACAGCATCATGGCAATCCCAACCAGCGACCCGATCAACGCCCCTAGAAACAGCACCAGACCTGCAGCTCCCGGACCTATGAACGCGCCGACGGCCGCTAGGTATTTCACATCGCCCCACCCCATACCGCCGCGCGCCGCCGATGCGATCAGCGTAAGAATACCACCACCGACCACAATACCTAACAGCGAGTGCCAAGGCGAAAAAACCGGAGCGCATACCTCCCAGCCCGGCCAAAAGACCGAACTGCCGCTGTTCCCCAACCAACTTAAATGCCAGGTGGGCGCGACGGACATCCGGGCGGTCACGTGAACAACGCCGCTCTGTAAATATAAAATGATATTGAAGAGAAAACCGACCAGGATGCCGGGCAACGTGAGGACGTCGGGCAGGCGTTGGTGTTCAATATCGATCGTCGCCAAAAGCAGCGCCCAATATGCCATAATAATGTAGACGGCAAACAACCAACTCAAACCATAACGCAGAAACACAACCACTGCCAGCAGCCCTGCCGCCGCTTCCACCAACGGGTACCGCCACGATAGGGGGTTACCACAATAAGCACAGCGTCCCCGGCGGATGAAAAAGGAGAAGACCGGTATCAAATCCAAAGGTTGCAGCTGCCGCCGGCACGAGGTGCAATGCGAGCGAGGCTTAACCAACGAAAGCCTACGCGGTATACGGTAAGCGGCCGCACCGAGAAAGCTGCCCCAGGCGGCGCCGAACAAGAATAGCAACGGGAAAAGAAGATATACATCCACTAAGTACATATCCAACGACACCAACCTTTACGGCGGATCGCCGCGCTGCGACCTATTGTGCTTTCATCATACCATCACGCGACCCATACGCCCAGTTGCGTTGCAAATGCAGCGGTCTAAATAATCCGCGATTGCCGCCGCGATCAAGTAGGGAACCGGCGATATATGCCTAATTAAGTATAATAGTGCGTGCGGCCTTCAGGCGTACTTCAACCGGCAACGCACGTGAACGCCCCAGGTCAAGCCTATTTGCACGGCACTCGCGCACCACTGGAGAACAATCGACTCCGACGGCGGCAGCCGCGATGGAGGTAGTATAAAATGCGCTATTTCAAACTCATCTGTGGAATTCTTGTCCTGCTCGTTATGGGCACTTTTCCTTCCCCTATCCATGCCATGACGAACAGCGCCGCATCCGCGGCTCAGGATTTTCTGGCGGCCGTATTGCCGAAGGCGGGTACCGGCTTTGCTTACGACATGATGTTGACGGGAGAGCTGACCATCTCGCAACCAGCCGGCGGGCAGAACGTGCAAGTACAAAGACAGAGCATCAACCTCACCGCCGGATTAGAAATCAGATGGAGTCCTCAGGGTAAGAATAACGTCTGGCCGGCCCGCATCAACTTGGTGGCGCCGCGCATGACCGCCGCCGGAAAACCCATTCCACTCAAACCGGAATCAGCGCAGGTCATGGACACCCAATTTGATCACAGTACCCAGTTGTTGTCGGTGCAAACGCCTGCTCAACTACGTGAACTCGGCCTAGACTTCACCGTCGCCCTAATGGGGCTCACCATCCCGATGCCCGCCGGATCAGCCGGCGTAGGCACAAGTTGGATTGTGCGCAATACCATTACCAGCGTGGGCCTTATCTACGACTTACGCACCACATATACCCTGGTCGGTTTTGAGCTGCGGCGCGGCAAAACCCTAGCCTATGTTCGGGGCTCCACCTTGTTCACGCCGCGCGATAATCCCACTCGTGCCAACTCTACCGGCTACTTGGAAGCCTTTGTGGATCCCGCAACGGGCCGAGTAGTCGAAAGCGCGTACAGCGTCGATGTGACCAATAAAGTGATGCTGCCCACGCAACAGGGCGGTCCCTTGGAGGAAGTGACCATCCGCACCGTGATTACTACGGTGCTGCTCGACTTAGGTCCGGCTGCCGCCGAGCCGCCGGCGCCGCCTGTAATTGAACCCGAACCCGAACCTGAGCCTGAGCCCGAACCACAGACGCCGGAAGAGATTCCCGTCTCCGTGGTCGGACAACAACCCGTTCAAGAGATCAGCGTTACGGGTCCGATCATTATCATCGAACCACCTAAAACCGAACCTGAAGGGCCTGCCGAACCTGCGGAACTTGGTGACCCGGATGAGGCCGCTCTTTCGGCGACGCTTGAGCCGAGCGAATCGGCAGCGCCTGTTGCGCCGACGGAACCAGGCATGCCTGAGGACGTCACGTCGCAAATCGATACCACCGTACCCGAACAGCCGATCCGGGCCGTGTACGTCGACCCGGCCGGGCGTTACAGCATCACGTTACCTGTAGACTGGCCTGCGGCCCCAATGCGGCTGTTGGCCGATACGGTTGCGTTTGCCGGAGTCAAGAGCCCCCAAATGATCTATGTGTTCAGCAATGCGGCGACGCCCGACGGCCTGAGAGAATTCGCAGAAGACGTACTGGCGGAGTATGCCCGGATCTCCACCCAGTTCAGACTGGTGGAAATGTACGAAACCGCGGTACAAGGCCGGCCGGCCTACGCCGCCTACTATACCTATCCGGCGGCTCATACCGGCGAAATAGTAGGCGAGGTTTCCCTGTTCGCCCGGTTCCAAGGCGCCCAGTATATCATCCAATACACCGATGAGCCTGCTTATTTGGCTACCACCTACCGGCAGAAGGCCGCCGACTTGGCCACAGACTTTGCCTTTGGTCCTACTCCTACCGGCCATATATCAGCGGAGGCCTTGCGAGCTGCGGAAACAACGCAGTATACGGATAAGGCGGGACGCTATAGACTGGACGTACCCGTCCTGTGGCCGCCGGCGGCGCAAAGCTCGGACGACAATGTCGCCACCTTCGTCGAGCTGGCCGGAAATGGGTTTCTTACCGTATACACCCAAGCAGGTGTGGAACGCTATACCACTCAAACGGTGCTGCAGGCCTGGCAAGCCCAGTGGGCTCGGCAGGAGCCCGAGTTCCGCATGGTGACGGACTTCACGCCGATCATTCTGAGTAACTTACCGGGAGTAGGCTTTGCATATACCTGGCGCAATGTGGACGGCCGAATTTGGCAACGTTCGGTGCAAGCCGTAACGCACGAAGGTACCATCTATGCGGTGATGATTGACTATCCGGCCGACTTGACGGCCGAACGCAGTGACGTATTCTTAGCGATGTTCAGGAACTTCCATATCGTAGACCCGACGGAACAGCCTGCTGAGCCGGCAATGCCTGAAGCGCAGCCGTCGGATGTCGAACCGCAAGAAGACGCGGCGGTAGAGGCTGTCGAGGAAGGCGAGGAGGGGTCAACCCCCATCCCGCAAGGTCGGGCCGTCGTTACCGGAACGGCCCCTGTGAGTACCGCAGCAACCTTCAAGCTGGAAGATCCGCTTAGCGACACCCGGATTCTTTTGGCCGGACGTTTCGGCATTCAACAGGGAGACTCCATCACCTGGCTGAGCAACTTCACCCTTCGCCTACAGGTGGGTGCGTCGTTGTACGCCGCGGAAACCGATGCGGCAGGTTACTTCATATTCGCCAACGTCGCCCCTCTGCGCAACGGTTCCTATGTGCTCAGAGACGGCGAAGGCAGATTGCCTACGTTCAGTCAGCCCGTGAAACTGACCTTTAGCAGTGTCAGCTTCCCTGTGACGGCGGAGCGTTTTATTGACCTCGGCCATGTCGTACTCAATATGCTGCCCGGCGACGAAATAGCCGTGGAGCAGATACCCTCCGCCCAATTGGAAAACCCGTTTGAAGCGCCGTTCTACTTGTTGTCCACCTATCCGCAAAGCGGTTGGGCAACCATCATTCGCGGTACGTTGCTGAGCCGCTGACGCCGCTATCTATATAAACACGGCCACTAAGCCCGTATCTGACGAGATGCGGGCTTTGTGGTTTACAAGCACCTTCACGTACGAACTGCATACCATGGACTAGGATTCTTGCCCCATGACCGCGAAAGACGGCAAGATCTCCATTGGCAATAGATATCACGGTGCTCAACAACCGCACCTTTGCTGCGGGCAAGGATGATGAGCACGTTCCTGGGAGGCTTGTGGTTTGTATAACGAAATGCGGAGACCAGCCGGCTTTACCCTCTGGTTTACCGGCTTGTCGGGTTCAGGTAAAACAACCGTCGGATCATTGGTGAAGCAGGAGTTGGAACGCCGCCGCATACCCGTGGAGATGCTGGACGGCGATGAGTTTCGCACCCATTTGAGTAAAGGCCTAGGCTTTTCGCGGGAAGATCGCGATACGAATATCCGCCGCATTGGTTATGTGGCCAAACTACTGACGAAACATGGCGTTGCAGTAATTACCACCGCCATATCGCCCTACCGAGATACGCGCGCTGAAGTGCGTATAGGCATTGGTCGTTTTGTCGAAGTGTATGTGCGGTGTCCATTAGCTGTTTGCGTAGAGCGAGACGTCAAAGGGCTGTACAAAAAAGCACTCCGAGGAGAGATCTCTCACTTTACCGGTGTTGATGACCCTTACGAAGAGCCGTTGTCCCCCGATTTGATTCTGGAGACGGCGACCGAAGAGCCCGAACAGAGCGCCGCCCGCGTCATTGCTCTGCTCGAGTCGCTCCACTATCTGCCTCAACCCGTCCCGACAGCCAACGGCATCTTATCCGCCCAGGTGGAACAGCCATGAGCATGGCGACTACGCATGATAAAACGACTTTGGCGGGGCAACCGCCGGGCGCCCCACCCAATACGGCCGACGCGGCAGAAATACTGCAGTGGGCGGTGGCCACGTTTAACCGCATTGCGCTCAGCTGCAGTTTCAGCGGTCCCGGCGGCATGGCGCTCGCCCATATGCTCTCGCAAATAGCGCCTCAGGTACCGGTACTGTTCATCAACACCGGCTTTCTCTTTCCGGAAACCATTGCTCTACGGCAATTGTTCACGCAACGGTATGCCATGCGGGTGATCGACTTGTATCCTGCATTAACAACAGACGAACAGGCTGCGCAATATGGTCCGGACTTACACCTGACCGATCCCAACCTGTGTTGTCATTTGCGCAAGGTGATACCCATGGCTCGCGCTTTAGATCAACTGGACGCCTGGATTACCGCATTACGACGCGATCAAGGACCTAGTCGAGCCAGTGTTAAACCTGTTGAAGAACACCTCCTTGCCGGACGCGTCGTATACAAGATCAACCCGTTGGCGAATTGGAACAAGCAGCAGGTGTGGGCTTATCTGCACAAATACGCTGTGCCGTATAACAAGCTGCTGGATGAAGGTTATCAGAGCATCGGTTGTATGCAGTGTACCGCACGCATCCCTGATGCCGCCGCGGAAAGAGAAGGACGCTGGCCCGGCGCCCAGAAGACCGAATGCGGTTTGCATACCTTCACACAATCCCTATCGTGAGCAACTTGGGGTTGCCGAAAAAGAGCAAGACCCGCAGCTCGCACCTAGGCAGAGCTACGGGTCTTTGGTCGCGCTAAATAGTGTAACGGGTACGCCTTAACCCGAGACAGCGCGTCACGACAAGGCTGCTTGGTCGCCGTCAGTTGATCTTCCTCCGGCTGCTAGGCCATAAAACCAGGCACTCGCCTTGCTCTTGAAAACCAAGTTGTGTAAGGTAATGCACCAGCGGACCTTTGGCGACAGGCTGACCGTTGTAGGCGGCCACCGCTATCCGGCGTCGCGGACGCAACTGCCCTGGAATGTCCAGTAACCGCGGCAACAGTGCCAACGCCTTTGCGATTTCCGCCGGCGTCGCATCCTCCGAGGTCCACAAATTTCTGCCATATCCATTGATGTACAGCAGAGGTCGCCCGGCCCGGCATACGACGTAATTTAGTGGTGAACGGGTAAACACGGCGCCTGACGGGAGGTCGCCGCGCCGATGTGCGGCCGGTATGAATGATGGATCGTAGCTGTTGAGCAATAACAAGGCGCTCTCATCGTCCGTGCGGTCTGTGGCGGTATCCCGCGTCCGGCGCAGCGCGTCGACCGCTTGTAAATGAGCAAACTGCGATCCCGACATCTCCGTAACAAAGTAGCCGCCGCGCACCTCCCCAACCTCTTCCATCACACGCAAAGTCCGATACAACTGCGGCCACAACCGCTCCAAACCTTCCGCCGCCAACAAATCACGACAAATCAGACCATAGCGCCCTAGAATGAGCCCCGCCAGTCTCACCAAACCCTCTGCTTCACAACTTGCTTGCTCTGAGCTCTGCGCCTGACGGAGAAGCGACCACCGCCCGCCTCCCCAAACGGAAGACGCAGACACCCGTTCCTGAATTGTCCGGCGCAGACGGGCGCGTTGGGCGCCGGGCAGGTAATGGCGTCCGATTGGTTTGGCATCCGCCGGTATATCTTCGGGTGGTTTGCCTTTGCGCACCGGAGTAAAGGTATCGTTGGTCACCATGCCCAAAGAGGCCAGCTCCCACAGCCCGTTCAACACCTGCTGCGTGCCGCGCAGATCCGGCGGTAAAGCTTTGCCTATTTGGGTCGCAAAGGCCGCGCCTGTGTCCTGCAAAACCCGGAATACGGCCTGTGCCGCAGGCGATAACGTCATATCCTGCGTCGGAAGCAACAACGGCAGTACCTGCTCTACATCCTCGCGGCGCAAGAATGCTACCTTGCCCTTCCCAACATCGCCGCCGCCCTGCATAATCCAGACAAACTCGCCGCGGGCGCAAATGGCGTCTAACCAAGCCGCATCATAACCGGGCAGGCGCACCGGCAACACATCGCGTTCCCATACTTCCGACGGCAGAAACAAGCCTGCCAGCTGATCCAACACCTCGGCCAAGGCATCCGGACCGTTATGGAACCGACGCGGCTGCGTTACCTGCTGCCAATCGCTTAAGAAAGCGGCAAAGCAAGGCGGATCTACCGCTTCCACTTCGCTGCGCAACCTCGCTTTGGTCCTGCGGTTTATCTCCTGAAGCACATCTCGGTGACACCATTCCTCAGTTGTGCCGCCGGGTAAAAAGGCACCGCGTTCCACCAGTTCCTCTTGCGCTAAAAAGGAGAGCAGAGGCAACACATCAGTTACAGGCCAACCGAAGCGGACGGCAGGCGCACTGACCGCGAAAGGCCCATGAGTACGAGCATAGCGCTTGAGCAAAAACAGGCGCGCCTTTTGTTGCGCGGCGTCGCCGGCCCCGTCGACAGCATATGCCGCCTCATACACGGATCGCTCTTCACCGGCGATGTATCGCAACTGCGTTTGTTCACCGGACGTTATAGGTTCACGCTGCGTTTTCGTTTCATCGTCGCTTCCGACGCGGAATTGGCTGCTCCCAGTATCTGAAACGCAAGGGAAGCGCCATTCAACCGCGCGACCGGCGGTCAACAGCGTGTTAAGCGCCTCGGGGTCCTCCGTACGTTCGAGGATCTCTTCCGCCGTCAAATCACCCAAATCCAGCAGCGTCTCTTCCAACTCATCCGCATTACGTGCACGCGAACCGCGGGCAATTCGCTGCCGGCGCTCTATAGTCGCCGTTACCGCATCGGCGTCCAGCAGCTGCCTGACAGCATCAGTTCCCAGCATCTGCAGTAACAGCTCTCGATCCAAATTGAGCAACTGCGCCTTTTTTTCCGCACGGGGCGTATCATCCTCATACATATTGCTACCGGTGAGCTGCAGTATGAAGTTGCGGGCAAAAGGCGATGGAGTAATGCTCTGATGGTACTCTACCTGCACACCGCCTGTCGCCAGTTCTTGCTGCAAAGCAACCAAACCGGGTACGTCCAACACATCATGTAAGCACTCGCGCAGCGCTTCTAAAGCAATGGGGAATTCGCTCTCCTTGCGCACCAGGTTGAGCAAATCGCCGGCTTTGAGCCGCTGCAGCCAAAGGGGAACTCTCTTTTTAAGCGAGCTTTGACCGAGTATTAAGGAGCGCGCCGCCGCCATCCGGAAATACGCGCCGAACAAAGCCGTAGAAGGCAGCTCCTGTATCAGAAGTTCAATGATATCGCTGCCGAGATAAACCAAGCTTTCTAAAGGCGGCACGTCTTGCCCTCGCGGAATATGCCAAGCAATGCCATTATCCGCGGACACGCTGACCAGTTCGTAACCCATCTCCGAGCGCACTTGCCGGCGCGCCGCCATCTCCCACGCCGAGTGGACGCGGTAGCCGTACGGACTGTGCAGAATCACCCGGTAATCTCCTGCTTGATCAATATACGTTTCCAGTAGAAGGCGACGATCATGGGGTACGCAGCCGCAATGTCGCTGCTGTTCGCTCAGGTAATCGATCAGTACGGCGGCAGCGCGTTCGTCCAAATGCGCCTGACGCATCAACCAAGCATGCGCATCAGGCTGCGTCAAGCGTTGTGTCAGAGCACGCCAAAACGCGCCTACACGCCGCCCCGCCTCCATCCCTCTGCCCCCGCGTTCCGCACGCCAAAAAGGCATCTTCGGTATAGCGCCGGGAGCCGGTGATACAACTACGCGATGATCCCCCATCCGCTCGATGCGCCAAATGGAGTTGCCCAAAAGGAATGCGTCACCCGGTCGGCTTTCATACACGAATTCTTCATCCAATTCCCCCAAGCGCACATTTTGCCCGGCCAGATACACTGGAAAATACCCGCGATCGGGAATGGTTCCCACACCGGCTACGGCGCTGCTGCGCGTTCCAGGCAATGCACGCAATACGTCCCCCACACGATCCCAAGCCAATTTAGGACGCAGCTCTATGTAATCGCGTGCCGGATAGCGACCGCTCAGCAATCCTACCACACTCAGCAACTGGTCGCGGGTAATATGCCGATAAGGATACGCTTGGCGCACCAGCCGCCAGAGCTTCTCCATCTCCCAATCTTCGGCAGCAACCAGAGAAACGATCTGTTGGGCCAACACATCCAAGCAGTTCTCCGGGATATGCGTCTCCTCAACCATGCCGCCGGCCATTTCGTGGGCGACCCAGGCGGCATCGAGCAGATCATCCGGCGATTTGGCCAGGATCAATAAACTGCTCGCCGCACCAAGAACGTGCCCGGACCGCCCGGCGCGCTGTAGAGCGCCGGCGACCGACCGCGGCGAGGTAATCTGAATGACCAGGTCGATGGCGCCTACATCGATGCCTAATTCCAACGTAGAGGTACAGACCAAAGCTCGCAACCGGCCGGCTTTCAGCTCCTCCTCCACCTGTTCGCGCACCTCGCGCGCTAAGGAACCATGGTGCGTTTTGGCAATCTCCTCACCGGCCAGCTCGTTGATGCCTCGGGTTATCCGCTCCGCCCAAGCTCGCGCGTTGACGAATATGAGGGTCGAACGGTGACGCCGCACCTGTTCCAGCACCGTCTCATAAATATCCGGCCAGATGCCCGTACCGGCAGGGGGGATAAGGCTCTTGGGACCAAGCTGCACCTGAATGCGAGTGTCCCGAGCGGTGCGGGCATCGATGATCCGGACGGGCCGCGGTACATCGTCGCGGCGCCCACCCAGGTAGTCGGCGATAACCTCCAGAGGACGCTGTGTGGCGGAGAGCCCGATGCGCTGCAACGGCTGCTGCGCTAAGTGCTCAAGGCGTTCCAAGGATAGCGCCAAGTGCGTGCCGCGCTTGTTGTTCGCCAGCGCATGGATCTCATCAATGATTACGGTACGTGCCGCGCTTAGAATCGTACGTGCTTTAGATGAGGTGAGCATGAGGTATAAGCTTTCCGGGGTGGTGATGAGGATATCCGGAGGTTTGCGCAGCATGGCCTGCCGCGCGGACTGCGGCGTATCGCCGGTACGTACGGCCACCTTTACGTCGGGTACGGGATCGCCCAACTCCAGAGCAAGCGTCGCGATCTCCCGCAACGGCTTGGTGAGATTGCGCGCCACATCATTGTTGAGCGCTTTGAGCGGTGAAACGTAGACTACCTGCACCCCGCGGCCCACATCCGCGGCGTACAGTCGATTCAGGATCTCCAAGAAAGCCGCCAAGGTTTTGCCGGTGCCGGTGGCAGCCAATATCAGAACATGCTCACCGGCTCGAATAGCAGGCCATCCCAACCGTTGCGGCGCACTGGGAGCCGCGAACTCCCGACAAAACCAAGTACGTATGGCGGGATGAAAACCCTCTAAAGCTGAATCCGTCGCCTGTTCGTTCACGCCGCCGTCAACCTCTCTATGTGGACCGGTAGGAGTGTTTGGTATCGGTTCTTGTGCGCAACTCCCGCAGGGGAAAGACACGCCTTGGGTTTACTTCTCCGCAGGCACTTGCGCCTAGAAGCGCCACCGCAGCCCCGCATGCCACGTGCTTTGCGGCGCAACGCCCGGGTTAAGACCGTATTGCCAACCTGCGGAAAAGCGCAGGGTGTCGAGCAAGCGCAATTCGGCATCCAGGTTCAGTTTGGCATAGTAGCGCTGCTCCGTTTGGTCTATAAGGGCTGTAACAGGCAGGTTGCGACTACCGGACAGCTGCAACGTAAATGCGTTAGGCCATTGACCAAAAACGGCGATATCATCCAACTGCAGCTTGATGCCACAAGTAAGGCTGGGCGCCGAAAAGCGGATGCCGCCCAGGGAGTTCTTTTCCAGCTGCTGACCATAGCTCAGAGTGTAAGCAAATGCACCTTGCTCCACATGTCCGCGCAGTTGATAAGCCGCCACCTGTCTGTCTGCCGCCGGATCGGTCTTCACCTGATAATCCTGCAGCTTAACTTGGGCGTCGAGAGTGAGGCGAGCATTAGCGATGTGGAAACCCACATTCTGCAACTCCAGCCCGTATCCTTTGGTTATCTGTTCTACATCTCCTCCGTACGACGACGTTTCTCCGTACTCGACTCCCAGGTTCACATTCACCCCTCCGGCCGGGCCTAAACTGACGCTGCCCGCGTAGTATTGCGTTTCAGTGCGATCTATAGGCTTATTATGCGTCAATAGATCCAGAAGGGAGGCGACGTTATCTAACTGATACTCGTACTTGCCGAACAGCTGCAGGAAGTTGAACAACCGTATGGTGGCGTAGCTTGCGGTAATACCCTCTCTGTTATTCCGGATTTCCTCATTCATAGTCTGATATGAGCGGCCGTAGCGGTAAGCGGTCGCCTGCAACTGCGACCAGGGCAGCGGCAGCCACGCATCCACCTTGCCGCCTAAATCCACTTTAGGCAGCCCATACCGGACGTCAGGCAATTCCAAATAGGCGCGCACGGAGGTGGGGACAGTCTTCAGGTAGTTAATCAGCGTAATGAGCACATCGGCCAAAGCGTCGTCGCCCGCAGCAACCTCGCGGGGGTCTATCTCGTCGATCAACGTCCACAAATCGCCCCGGGCATTGTCGTGGTACAAGCTGACGCTCGCCTCCGCACGCACGCCGATAGCTGCGTTAAAAGCAGCCAAGCCGCCTTCACCGGCGATTACATAGTTCAGTTTGGGATTAGCCTCCACCGGCGGATGCATGGGGTCGAGCTCATCCTTAAGCTTGACGACGGTCAGCGACAAATCTAAAAAGCGGGTATCCAGAGCAGGTTTGACAGCTGATACCTGCCGCTGATAATCCCCATTTACATACGCATGGCCGTTGATGGTCCGCAACGAGATCGGTCCTAAACGCAATGTGAGATCTCCGCCGCGATGCTTCACCGGACCAAGCGCTGCAGGAATCGGCCGACTGACGACGTCACCTAGCGCCAAATGCATCAAGCGGGCGTCGTACTGCAATGTCCACGACAACACTTCTTGCCCGTCCATGCTTGGCGGGCTCAGGCCCACACGCAGATCCAGCGGGCCCCAAGCGGAGGTAAACACAAGTCGACTTCCGGACCAATCACCATTTTTTACATTGAGCTGCAACTCCCCCGACCAAGCTACGGCACGCCATAAATGAAAGGTGTGGTCCGCTTGATTTCCCGCCATGTCGGCGACGGTAACGCGCACGCGCGTTTGAAAGGTACTGGCTGCGGCCGGAACGTGATACATGATGATCGAGTCGGCGATGTACGCTTGCGCAGTTACATCCGTGTCATTATAGAACAGCCGGATCGTATCCGGAGCGATATTCCCCGCTGCATCATACAGAAGAATAAGGAGCGTATACCCACCGCTCGGGGTCCGTTTTCCAGGCTGAATCAGCTCTATTTGCGGTAACGTATCGTCCGGCACGACGGTTATTCGCTGCGGCGCCGGGTGGTGGTCTTCAACAGGATAATAGCTGCTGTTACCCATCGTATCCCGGGCTTGAACATAATACTCGAGCACCCCGGACGTCATGAATTCGGCCGGAATGACTGCGCGATACTCCCCTTGTATGAGTACCATGTTCACACTGTAGAACGCGGCAGCTCCTGGCGGACGAAAGAAAAGCCGTACCTGGTCGACTAAGGAGGTTTCGCTTATCTGCGCCTTGATGATCAAGTTGGTGTTCGCATAAGCTTGCTCCAACAACGTATGGACAATAACGGGCGGATCAATATCCGTTACGACAGCCTGAACGCCGGCGCCCCACAGGCAGGCGACCAGCAAAGCGGCGCACACCTGAACGGTGATTCGCTTTAATGCCACCATACTATTCACTCTGCTCACCTGGTTCATAGGGAATACCCCAGCTATCAATGGTTTTGCCGTTATCCGAGCTTGTGTAGCGCACCTCGCGCCCGTCTCTGAGTAAACGAAGCTGCAGCATATCATCGGCGCCTAATTGCAAGCGATCTACATCGTACACCACAAGATCCGCCGCGTTGTAATCGGAGAAATCGGCTCCAGGCCGTAGGCGGATGATCCGACCGTCATAGCGCGAAATTGCCGGAGAGCCTGTCCAACCCGTGATAATACCCACGTGGTGTAAAGGTTCAACCGGCGGCTGCACCGATACCTGCACGCTGATGCCCACATCATCGATCCAAAGCGTCACGGTGTGCAATCCGGGAGAAAGAGTCGTCGTCACCTCGGATACGTGCTCTTGCAGCACGCCGTCCACATCGGAAGCCCACATGAGCGCCGCTCCCTCGGGGATGTTGATCGCCCGAAAAGTGATGGGACCGCTCATAATCCGTACGCTGCCGGGCGGTACATCGGGGCTGACGATCATCGGCTCCTTGGGCGCGGCAACCCGCACATTTGCGACGCGCTCCTCCGCCGTACCTTCCAGCCGGACGGTCAATGCATATGTACCGGCATTGGGTAGAGACAGCATGCTGCTGACTACGCCGCTGCCCCGCACGGAGCCGGTGGCCACCGGAATGCCGCGCAGCAACCAAGTGACCGTGTGGAGCTGATGAGGTTCCCCCGCCACTTCGGCTTGGAGCTCAAACGGCTCAGACGGATTGACTTCCCACGGGGTACGGACGTCGACGATGCGCGGTTCAAACGGCGAAGTCTGTGTTTCTTCCCTTACCTGCGCAGCAACCCCGGCATCCACAGGTACGGCCTTCACAGTAACAGTGGCTCCGCCTATATTACCCGCCCTATCTTGGGCCAGGCAGGTGATGACGTATTCTCGCGCCTGATCGGGAGTGAAGGTCGTCCGTCCGGGTGCGAGGGCTTGTCCATCAACGTACCAGGTTTGGTCGATAATGCGTTCCTCGCCTTCTGGATCGTAAATGCTTGCTTGCAGATTAATAGGCGTATACAGCGGTACGACGCGTGTTTCCGGTTGAGTAATCGTAACCTGAGGCGGTTGCAGATCACGGACGACATCGATGACGAAGCCGCCGACGCCGACGCCGTCGTGACTGTCGGTTACATTGACGCCGTATATATAGGTGCCCGGATGAGCGAACGCGGCCGAGAAACGCAAACCGTTACCCACATTGACCCCATTGAGGTACCAGCGGGCGTCAACAATCGCATCGCCTTCGAGGTCGCTGACGTGAATATAAGCGTCGCTTTCAGTCTCCGCAGGGTCTACCGTAACCTGAAACACATCACCAACATAAACAGACTCCGGCCAGATGACGAAGTCCACCTCGGGCGGCTGATTCTCTTGTACCGACAACTCAAGCCGTGCGCTGCCGCGCCGTCCTTGAGCATCTACCGCTACGGTTTCCATTATAAAATCGCCGACCCGCTCCAATGGAATCCGCACCGGATTACCTAACGCCACCAATTCCGTGATGTCGACATTGTCCGGTGTGGCGCCGGAGAGCTGCCAGGCCGTTACGACCTCTCCGTCAGCGTCATACTCCGCCTGCAAGGTCAACACATCACCTTGTCTGTACTGCCGCCCCGGCTCATTCCCATCGACGTCCGTAATCTGCAAAGCGAAGACGGAGGTCTCGGTGACGACCATAGCCACTGCCGCGCTGGAGGTGTCCGCGCCGTCGCTCACCTCGACACGAATGGGCCAAACGCCGCTGCCGTTGAAGGTGTAGGATATCCGGTTGGTACTACCGGCGATCAGTTCATCCGCCACGTACCACGTGTAGCGCAAAGGTTTCGGACCGTCGAAGTCGCTTGCTTCGGCTTGCAGCGTTACCGTATGACCGCCGTTCGTCTGGTCCGTGTTGCGAATTAGTCCTCCCGCCGGCGGAATGATGCGCACCGAAGGCTTTTCATTGGGCACGGTATGACCATACAGGGTAATGGGCGACGACATGCCCGTGATCGTGTTATTGCCGCCTGCTTCAGGTCGTTGGGCTATCACTTGAGCTTGAACGGACTGCGCTCCCTCGCCGACCATGTATGTAAAGCTGCTGCCGGTCCCCAGCTTCTCCTTCGGACCATGCTCATACAGGCGGTACCACTCGACCACCGGAACAAGATCATCTGCGTCATAAGCTTCCGCCTGCAAGGTGACATAGGTTCCTGTAGTATAACGACCGCCATGGGTGGGCGATACGATGGAAACCACCGGCGTAGGTTCGGGCAGCGCCAGGATTTCACCCAACCGCCAACTTTGCGTCCCCGCCTTACTATCGACGACATCGACGGCAAGGTTGTAGGTTATCGGTTGTGACAGCTCAAGTTCCGCGACTACGGTGCCCGCGCCCGGCACGGTTGTAGTAAACAGCGGCGTCTGGTTATTGCGCAAAACTAAGCGTACGTCATCACCGTCGGCGTCGGCGACGTCAAAGGTGAAGATCAGCTGGTCGCCCACCAGATAAGTCTGCTTTGCCAGCTCAACGAGCTGACCTTTCTGTGACCAAGCCACGTTTTTGGTCTGTGCCGAGCGCTTGAACTGGACCGCCTTGACTGTCAGCTGCGGTAATCGGTTCTCTTCTACCAACACCTGCAAGGTGGTCGTACTTGTCGCACCGAAGCGATCCGTCGCCTGCAATTCCAGTTCATAGCGGCCTTGCTGCGTGAAGGTGTACGACAAAGCCTTCTTATTGTCCACCCGGATTACTGGAGCCTGTCCGCCAGGTGATTTTACCAACCAGGTCAATACGGTGTCGTACCCGAGCTGATCGTCTTCGTAATCATAGACTCGGGCGACGAATTGCTCGTTATCGCCAGGTCGAACCCGGACTAGGTCACCTGCGTGTAGCGGCTCAATCGCGATCTCCGGATAGGTATTCGGCATATTGAAACGGACGGTACGTGTCGCGAGCACGCCGCCGCTCAAGGCATCCGTCACATATGCTGTCCAAGCATACTCAATGCCGCCGATCAGCTTGCCGTCATGCGGTAACGGCATGGTCACATAAGCCGTGCCTTGCGCAGCTTTATACTGACAAGCAGAACCTTCGCCGACCGTCACAACGTCGCTGCGCCACAACAATTCATGCCCTGCGCTCAGTTCCGCCCGCGCGTGCAAACAAGCCGCCTGAACCGGAAATCCGCTTACGCTGAACTCCAAGAACTCCGGTGAAAAACGCCCCTGATTGCCTACAGGACTGATCGGCTCTACCAACGTTTCCAGAATCGTAAAGGTTGTGGTGTAGGCGGCTACATCGACCCAATCACCGACGCCGTCGCTCTTCTTCAGCGTAACAGTCACCAAATAGTGCCCGTTGGGAAGCGTATTGCGGAAAATGACCGCTTCTTCCAGCGCATCCGGATTGAGTACCTCGCTACGATATTCGCCGGCTACTACATCCAACTGCAATGCATCCCCCAAATACAGCGGGACTTCACCAGTGTCATCCAGCATGGTTTGGACAATGCTTGCAGTTTTTATCCCTGAAGCATCAAAATTGTATACGCGTTTTTCACCGGCGAAAACCAGTTCGCCGCCGACGGCATTACGGCGGCCAAACGTGACTGCCGTCAACAAGGCGTTGTTATAGTAAACCGCGGCTTCCACTTGGAAGTAAGCATCCGGCCCGGCGCTGTTATCTAAGGTGAGCGTAATGGGCGGCGCAACATTATGGGTGAAGACATGACTTAAAGAAGGGAGAGCATACTGTAAAATACCGAACTCAACAAACTCGGATTTCGCATCGGGCATTCCAAAGCCGGATACGGAAAAACGAGTAGCTGCGGCAGTAGAGGCCGATACTAAAAGAAGGAGAAGCGCTACCAAAGCGCTGCCGTATTTGAAAATACTTCTTGGCATTCAGGTCTCACCTCTGCAATGCGTTACGCGACACAGTCGTCAACTGTTCGGCACTTAGGAAAGATGAGGCTGTGTCGATTCGTAATATGAGCTGAGCTTGCAACGGCTCGCTAAAAAATATGGAGCGCCCTTCCCTTTGGGAGTTACGTGGTAATTGCCTTGTGGACAAGAATGGGCTACAATTTCGCTAGTTTACCTTTTCGAGTCCTGAAACGGAAAACCTGCCCAAGGCTTTTATACGAACGAATTCATCCGCACCATCGTAGCAGGCCTATCGATATTTTCAAAGAAACTAGTAATCGGGAATTCCTGTTTGGTTAGACAAACTCCGCTCAGGCGGAGCTATCCGGGAGTTCTATCATGTTCTCGTACCATTGTGGCAAAATTGCATGTCATCTGAAGCAATCGCCTGCTGTCAACGTGGTAAATACGTCAGGATACGGAGAGGTGTCCTCGAGATGAATGCCGGACAAGCGCTATCCACTTTCAAACTGCCTAATGAAGGTCCTACACGAGGTGACGCTTATCTGCAATCCTTGTTGGCCATCATTCGTTATGCCGGTCGACCGTTGGAATACGATTTTTTGGCCGGCGTCACCGGCGATGCGTTTAGAGCAACCACTTGGGATGCCCATCGTTGCTGCGAATGGGATACGCAACCACGTATGCGACAACTCAAGTATTTAGAGGAAGCCTTAGGTCTACAATGGGAGCCTATATGGCCTCCCTACCTCCCGGAAGCCGCTCCTCAGCCTTTAGTCCTCTCAGGAACAGGCATGTCGCCGACGGATCCCGGTTCCGACGAGCCGCTGTTCTTGTACGACAGAGCTTATCCCACATGGCATGATGATTTGATGGTGAAGGTAAAGGACGCCATTGAGCGCGGTTATCCTGTTTTGGTGCGTGGAACTTGGCAAGGTGTCACTACCCATCAATGGGGTTGCCTCGTAGGGTGGAACCAAGCTAATGATCAGTTTTACGGCGTACTGCCCGGCAATAAGCTTTATCTGGACGGTCTACCTGAGCTCGCCGTCTACATCAAGGGACTGGCGGACGCGCCGATTCAGCCGGCACGCATTTTTCCCGAGAGTCTGCGCCGTGCGGCAATGGAGAAGTCGCCGCTGGACTACCCGGTTACGCCGAATGCGCGCACCAGAACCATGTATGATATTTGGATCGACAGATTGTTTGCTCCGCCTCAACATGCCACCTGTGGAGAAGAGCCTTGGCAGTGCCATTGGCGCTTGGCTACAACCACTCGGGACGCCCGACTCGCCGCACAGGGATTCCTGCGCTCAGCCCGGCCTTACTTGCCGGTAAAAGCGCTGAGTGCGTTAGAAGAGCTGGACCGTTGTTATGCCCAAGTTACTCGTACTTTTACCAGGGACACCGATCCCCGCTACGTACAGTTTGCCTATGGTCTAGTTGATGAGCAATACGAGATGGCCGATAGAATCGCATTGGTACAGCGCTACGAAAGACACGCCCGGCAAGCGCTGCGCAACCTGGCGCTCCAATTGGATGCTGAGTAGATAGCAATCGCTCAATGATAGTGGACAAAAACATCAGTATAGAATGAGACACCTCCCCACACCCTATATCGGGAGGTGTTTTAGTGGCCTACCGAGGTCGCGCACCCAGCTTCTATGGCTACCGTGTTAGAGACAACGAGTTCGCCGAGGAGTTGAACGCTCCAAAGAACTTCTTGTACAAACCTAAAGGGGTACCTCGTGCACGGGAATCTCCTGGAACATTTCTGCGTCCGGATGACACCGCCGGAATGCGTCCCCGCCGCAGGAATGACTAGTACAGCGCATAGATGCATGGCCGCCCTCAGATAGTGCTATTAGACACGACTTCCACTGCGTAGGAGACGGGTCCCACCGTCTCCTGCACTTTTTGTTATGGTTCATGGCGCAATCGCCCGAGAACACGCATCACTTGCTGTGATAGGCTCCTCTTGATCCAGCTGCTCGTATTCGCGGTCTCCTTCATACTCCGAGACAATCATCAGCGCTACATAAAGTTAACCTGCGTACCCTCGTAATCATTAAATATATATTTGACTTTATTTATTATGCATGGTAGGCTGTGGATACAGAAGACGCATACAACGACTAAGCCATAAAAACGAGGCTACTAAGGAGGCCATATACGGATGTCACACCAATTACCCCCTCTTCCCTATGCTTATAACGCCTTAGAACCCTATATTGATCAGCAGACCATGGAGATTCACCATGACCGACACCATGCGGCGTATGTAAACAACCTGAATGCAGCTTTGGAGGGTTACCCGGAACTACAGGCCAAATCCCTTGAGGAACTGCTACGCAACCTGGATACTCTCCCGGAAGCTATTCGCACTGCCGTACGCAACAACGGAGGCGGGCATGCCAACCACACGCTTTTCTGGGACGTGATGAGCCCCAATGGCGGCGGTGAACCCTGTGGTGAGTTGGCGCAGGCCATTGAAAAAGCATTTGGCTCAACAGCTCAGTTCAAAGAAGAGTTCGCCAAAGCTGCAGCTACACGTTTCGGCAGCGGCTGGGCTTGGCTGGTGCTGGATCAGGCCGGCAATCTCGCCATTTTGAGCACGGCAAACCAAGATACGCCTGTGTCGGATAATAAAATACCCATTCTGGCGCTGGACGTTTGGGAACATGCCTACTACCTGAAGTACCAGAATAAGCGGCCTGACTACATTGCCGCCTGGTGGAACGTTGTCGATTGGAAAAAGGCCGACGCCCGATACCTGGCAGCTCGCAAGTAAAGGCACACTCCTCGCCCAAAGCCTTCCACCCTCCCGTATAGGTGTTTGAAGGGCTGCCCGGTATCGATATGATAGGATGAACGACACGCCAATGAGTATGTTGGCGTGTCGTTTTGTCTTTACCGGATTTGGCAATAAAAAAAGTCGCTGCATAAGCAAGCGACCTTTTGGCTCCCCGGGCTGGGCTCGAACCAGCAACAACCCGGTTAACAGCCGGGTGCTCTACCATTGAGCTACCGAGGAACAGATGACACTTCTAAATGATAACAGCGGTCCAAGCGTCTGTCAAGCCTAGTTGCAGATGAGCAAGCGGAATTTTTTTCTTTGCTCATGAATCTGCTCGTCCTTTGGTATAAGCGGCTTCTACTATAGATGTAGCCGGGACTACCGGCATTTGCTAAACACAAACAACCGGACCAGGCTCTATCCCGATCCGGTTCCTGTTAACCTCTCTATGCAATTGTAGGAGCAGTCATATTGCAGCGGCATCCTCCGGCACGCCGCGGCGAATATTGATTTTGCGCACGCTGGCAGGCTTCAGGACTGTCTCCAGATGCTCCAAGGCTTTGGCGGTTTCTCCGCCGCCGCAGGTAAACACGTCAACAGCGGCATAACCACGCTCCGGATAGGTGTGTATGCTGATATGGCTCTCCGATAAGAGCAGCATGGCAGTGCATCCCTGCGGTTCAAACTGATGCCATTCCGCTCCTAGTACAGTCATGTTTGCTGCACCTGCTGCCCTCCGTAACTCTGCTACCAAATTCTGGGCATCGTTTAGCGTAGTAAAATCACATCCCCAGAAATCTGCCAGAATATGGGCCCCCACAGTGTCGTACAGCTTCATCCCGACCACCCTTTCTGTCAAGATAAAGTGCATCGACCCCATAGCGAGCCTGATAACCAGCTAGCCGTATGGGCAGCTTTCATCAGGTTAGTGCCGTAGGTCGTCAGTCCGGTTCAATGTCTAATTATCAATCCTAAAGTGGCTCCTGTCAATGGAATATCCGTCCTTTAGCAAGTCTTTTTTCGGACATGCGAGCCACCCGGACAAACCGCCTTTTAGCTGCGCAAATAAGGTTGTCATCCTTAGTTTGCTCAAGTTAATTTTCCGTCACAATTAGAGTTACCTCCACCGACTCACAACCGTCTGCCTGGATATATGCGGAGTACTTCCCGACACGTCCGGGAGCGGTGATTAAAGCTGTTGCAGTTCCGTCGCCGTCTTCATCCCGGAATTCGGATATATTTAAGAATCCATGGATAAAGTAGGCGTTTGGAATATCGGATCCTTTGAGTAGAGTGCCCTGACTGTTCACGAAGCCGGCATGCACTGCAACTTGTCCATTGACCGGAACTTGAATTTCAGTTTCAGATACTCTGATTTCACCGCCCTTGAACATCACGGCTGTCTTTGCCGTCTGAACGAATCCATTTTGATTCATAGCTCGAATGAACACTTCCTCATCTGTTTTGAGCATTGGCAGACCGGCGGTGAAGTTCCCCCGTCCGTCACCACTCATAGGCACGACGGTACCCGCCCACTCCGCGGTGACGACCATAGCTGCCAAAACGTCCGATGAAGCTCCCTCAATCTGTGCGCGGATCTCCGGAATGCCCCCCAAAGGTGCGTCTACATATTCCGGCGTTCTGATGCGCCAAGCTACTCGTACATCCATGTCTTGCTCAATGGGTTGTATGAGGTAACCCTCTTGAGCAGCTTCTATGCACAGTTGATGACTGCCCATCCTAATGCCTTTGGGCAACCGTGCGGCATAGACGCCGGGCGCTTGCTCAGCGAATGACACACTTGCCCCGTCGATACTGGCAGTAACGACGGCATTTTGTATAGGTGTCCGTGTTATCAATTCGGTTAACATCACTTGCAGTTCAGCGGCATCAGGCGCGTCGGCGTCGATGACGGCGCCGGTTGCCGCCTCCAATACCGCGAAGCGGCCTATCTTCACCGTACCGGGAGGTATGACATACCAGGTCCGGCCATCCGCCAGCTTTTGTTTTGCTGCGCTAAACTCGGTGCCGGCTCCCGCCACATACACCTGATCGGTGTAAGCATCCGGCACAGCCAGCAGAATAGGTTGCATGCTTTGCAGGTAATAGGTATATGGATCGAGCTGCGTCAAATGCACAGCCGTGGGGATGGTGATATCATCGCCTGCTTTTACATCAAGAATAGTCAGCGTGTCTCCTTGTGTAAATCCTCCGGTATCATCAACAGTCAGTCCTGCGAAATCGCTCTGGACCCTCTGAATGATGGTTTGAGCACCATTCTGGTTAACAACCAATTTGCCGTCGTAATAAGTAGTGGCGCCGCCGCGTGAAACATTGCGGGAGTAGGGCAGATTCGTCATGTTGGGGAGGTTCTGACCAGACGGCTGTCCATTCACGATACCCATGGCCAGTTCAAAAGAATTAGGTCCAATCCGGATTCTGTAGTACTCGCCCTCCTTGCTCACTCCCGAAATGCGATAAGGCGAACTGTGATCATAGCGTTCGTGCGATACGTATACATACTCGCCAAGTATAGCCTCCGATAACTGCTCTGATGCAGTGACAAGGAGGCTCCCTGCCGCATAATCAACAGCGACGACTTTACCCGTGATCGCCTTAGGAACCCCGGTAATAGTCCAGTCGTTTGCGCTCAACGTGGTGCCTTTAGCCATATGGAAAGCAATAGGTTGGTTGCCGGCCAGGCGTACCATGGCCATTTCGCCATCCGTTGCAAACCGACCTAAAGACGAACTTGCTGAAATCATACCGTCCAGAGTCGACAGGTAGACATCGTACACCCGGCTACCGGCCGGCGCTGCCGCAATTTGCGGTTCAGCCAGCTCCACGGAGAAAGCCGTTGGAGCAAATCCGCCGGTTGTTGACTGTGTTGTCGGTATAGACTGGGATGCATTTAGCTGAGCTACCATCGCAGTATGACCTGTAACCGCTGATTGAGCCACCTGCAACGGTTCCACCTGCGCCACCTGGTAGTTGCCACCGGTAGCATCAATCACTGCCACATACTGGCTGCGTTCCCCTCGATCGCGGGCTAGAACATATTTGGTATCGCCCATGGGGCTGGGTGCCTGCGCCACAATCACTTCTCGTCCGGTTGCCGGCAGCATGGTCAGTCGCAACTTGGCTCGATCACCGGACCAAGCAGCGCTCCACATCCCATCCGTCCGCCCCGTTGATGGAAAACCTAAGAAACCGTAGCCGTTGCCAGGCGGCGCATTCCAGCTATAGGCCTCGTTACGGTGCGGAATGACCCTGAGATCTTCGCCGATTTGATTGTGCCAAGTATAATTCGGCGAGGCCACCGATCCGGGTTGTTGCGCCCCCATATCCACGCCGGTGATTTGAAACTGCATCCCCCTGGAATGGAATGAGTAGTCACGCGTTGAGCCGCCTTGAATACGGAAAATATCCACCAGGTACGAATGCGAAGATGATGTATCGGCATACGCCAAGGTGCGACAGTAATAGCTGACGCCGAGGTGTTGATAAGCAGGTACGTCGCAAGCCGAGGCAATGCTCATGCCGGGTACGGCTGTGAAGTATTCCAATGACCCTCCGGCTGAATGTGCGTTTAGTTGCCGTTGTTGGTTCACCGTCGTGGTGAGGTGCGCTACGGTCTGATGCAGGAAACCGGTACGGTAGTGGGCGTCGCCATAACCCGGATCAAAGGACATCTCCCGCCCGTTAGCGTAGATGAGTAAACTCAGTTCATCGTATTGACCATGGTTTAGAGTAGGTCCATAGCGCATAACCACCCCGCGGTCTTTCCCTGAACGCATGATTACAAAGCCCGAACCGCCCACAACCCCTGACGGTTGAGAGAAATCCGCCCTAGTGCTTTGTATTTGCGGGACTTCCGAAACGTTCATCACGCCCCAGAAGTCTATTACAGCGAACACGGGCACATCCACGGCATCCGCGACCTTCTGCCAGTAATACTCCCGTTGCTCCGGATCACTGACTCTCATGGCCAACCGTGCCAAGAGCTTGGCTGCAGCTTCGTTATATGGTTTGCCTATGGACGACGCCTCATCAGGTGCAGAGTCTCCGTACATGGGATTACGGCCGGCGACGAACATCGTTTCCTTGGAAGTGTAAAGAGCGGCAAAGCGGGGATTATCATACATGTTGACGCCATTGGGATACTTAGATGAACGCAATTTGTAAAGCAGTTCCGCGATTTCAGCATACAAAGTGCGGACCACATCCGCGTACAAGGTGGTCGTTTCGAAGTACATGCCGTCTCGATTGATATTGTTCGCCAGCATGATCTCTAGTGAGGTTGGTCCATTTACGCCCCACTCAATATAGATGTCGATACCCAAGAGCGAACCCACAGCCAGAATAGCCTTGTTGTAATCTGCCGTTCCGTTGTGCAGTTGATCGATGTATCCTCTTTTGTTTGCCTCGCGATAACAGTAGTCCGCTCCATTGAGGAGCATGTTATAGACGATGTTTTCTCTGACGGTTAATGCGGGATTGGTCTGCGACTGCTGCTCGAGTTCCCCGCTGTTCCAGATTAGATCCACTGCAGTGGCATAGCGCAGTAACACTCGGGCCGTCTGATAATAAGGACGTTCGAGCCGCCCGCCTTCATAGCCCGGACGTAAGCCCGGGTAGTCGAGCGGACCTTCCGTTGCAGTAGGATATATGGTAGCCAGAGCATCCAGGATGACAGCCGCCTTGTGAGCATACTTAGGTTCACCCGTCAGAGCGTAAGCTTGTGCCAGCTGATCAAGCACTCCGGATATGTACTCCACAAATCCGCCATTCCAGCGGGCCACGAAGTAATAAGTGTCGCCTTTGTCGTCCTGCCAACCTGTGCCGTCATCCGGGTGATCTTGATCCGGTAATAACTTGCCGTTACACAAGCACTTGCCTGGATTGCTCAGTCCCGCCCAGAGCATGCGAGAGCCGTCCGGACACAGCATATAGTGATCTAGATACAGGTAATATGCGCCTTGTTCAGGCATTAGTTCTCGGATCTCCTCATCAGTCAGCATAAATGACTGGAGACTGCGAACCAGAGAATCAGATACGGACTTGCCCCAACTGCTGCTACTCACATTGGCGCGAGCCCTGGCCACATCTTCCGGAGTATACAATATCCGGGGATGCTCCAGTGTCAGGTTCGGTACGATTCCCTCCGGCACTTGCCACAGAATACCTTCTCGTGGATTTTTGGTAGCTGCGCTGGCCACTGCGGGCTGAAGAAGCAGCACAACTATGACTAGCAACATTATGGATGACAGTATCCGCAGATCGTCCAAAAACATCATGAATGCCTCCTAATGAAGGTACGGAATATGATCGACAGCTTAGCTTCTCTATAATTAGTCCGGCAGTTTATGCTGTTGTGTACCATGTGATTCGCCAATAATTGGTTCAGGCCATCTCCCAAGGGCTGGTATTACCATGCCGGGCTGCGGTTCTGATTGGATATCATGATTCATGTAATTCTAGTCCTTGCCTACTTTCGGCTTCCTTGAGCATCATCCTGCCTAATCAATCCAGCACATGATATTGGCGTTACTTTGCACCTACTGCCGACGCGGTTGTGGGGGGTTTTCTGAATTGAACACATGGTGGGATGGTTTGAGTGTTGCGTTCTAGCAGGTGTTTTCATAGTGTGCGCCTGTTCTAGCTGGTAATTTGTCCCCAGGCTACGAAGTGTTCAGTCTGTGACACCACACTTGGGACAGGCTGAGCCTGACAGGATAGATGGGTTGGTTGGGCGGTATTGGATGGTGTTCCGGTTGAATTCTACCCCGCCACCGGTGTGGTTACTGTGGTATCACAAATTGAACACAGGGCAGGTTGTTCTGGGCATGGCGTTTCTAGCAGGTGTTTTCATAGTGTGCGCCTGTTCTAGCTGGTAATTTGTCCCCAG
>DUQB01000044.1 GCA_012838035.1 Bacillota bacterium
CAATATTGGCTTCGCATACTGAACCATAACGGCCTATAATAGGGTTAACAAGAACCGGATTGAGGTAGCGCGCATGAAACAAAGCATGGTAGCACAAATGGAAAGAGCTCTGAATCTGTTGTCGCCGCGTTTTTTTGACGCCTTCTTTGTCAGAGCGGAACTTATCATTCGCAAGGAAAAATTTGAGCAAAAGGCGATGATTACCGGTAACGAACAAGGTTTCACAATACGGCAAGGTCAGCAGCGCAGCGATGTGCAAGCAAACGCCCTCATCCCCTACCTGGTCCATACAGCTCGTCAGGCCGATGCATTGGATCTCCACCTGATTCGGCGCAACGAAACCGTGATTGTTGCAGCTAACGATAAAGGAACCAAAGTGCGTCTTGAAAAACCCCTGGGTACTCAAACGGCGGATGTACAAGACCTCCTCGATATCCCCGCAACTAAAGAGCTACTACGGGTGCTGAGTTTTACTGATCACAAAGGCGAACTCCGCCCTGGTGAAATGCGCAAATACCATCAAATCAACCAATACTTAAAAGCCGCCGCTCCTATTCTAAAACAACTTGCGGCCTTGGAACACGAATTTGCCGTTATCGATGCCGCATGTGGCAAATCGCATCTGTCTTTTGTGCTGAACTTCTATTTAACTCAGCTTTTGCACTGTAAAGCGCACATTATCGGTATCGACATATCCCCAGAGGTGATTGCCGCCGCGCAGGATATCAATACGGCATTGGGATATCGCAATGCGCAGTATGTATGCGGCAGCGTCGCCGATTATCGCTATGACGGCAAAATTCCAGTCGGGTTAGTCATATCATTGCATGCATGCGATACGGCTACCGATGAGGCGATCGCCTTGGGAATCGAATTGAACGCCCAGGCCATAATTGTCGTGCCCTGCTGCCAACGCGAATTGCTCGAACAACTGCAACTACATGGAGAAGCCCAGTTCATGGCGCCTATGCTGCGTCATGGTTTTCTAAAAGCCAAGTTCGCCGATCTCCTTACCGATAACGTCCGTTGTCTAGCGCTCCAAGCGCATGGTTACCAGGTTTCCGTCCAAGAATTCTGCTCTCCGGTGGATACGCCCAAAAATACTATGTTGCGTGCAACCAGGTACGACTTGGACGACGCTGCGGGCTATCGCACCCAGATGGCGGCACGCCGCGAGTATGTCGAGTTACGTCGCTTATTCGGCATTACCCCACAGGTGCTACATCCTCTCTTTAGGCCAATGCGGCAGGAATCCGACGCTTGACCTCAGAAGAACGTGGTTGTGAGCCATAGGTACCATGCGCACGGCTTTCCCGGCATGGCGACTCACCCATATACACCGCACTTGATTTGGTCGAAATGTTAGAACGCGATCCTGTTGTCGTGCGCTTCTATCAGGCGCATACAACCATAGAGGTGAGAAAATGAACATTCAGTTCTGCGGAGCGGCCCGTACCGTAACCGGTTCGGCATACTTGGTTACGGCTGCCGGACACAAGGTACTAGTGGACTGCGGCCTGTTTCAAGGTAGTAAGGCTATCGCCGAGTACAACTACGGACCTTTCCCGTTTGACCCGACAAGTATCGATGCGGTTCTGTTAACCCACGCTCACATCGATCACAGCGGACTGTTGCCAAAGCTGACCAAGCACGGTTTCCGCGGCCCTATCTACACCACGGAAGTAACGCGTGATCTCTGCAAAATCATGCTCGCCGACAGCGCCTACATCCAAGAATCGGAAGTTGAGCGCAAGAACCGCAAACTAGCACGGCAGGGCAAACCATTATTGGAACCTATATACACTGTTGCCGACGCGCATGCTTGTATGAATCGGTTTCAACCTGTACCCTACGGCAGGCGCTTTACGATCGTACCCGGTCTAGAGGCCGTTCTAAGGCCTTCCGGGCACGTATTAGGCTCAGCGTACGTCGAACTGATCGAAACCAAGAACGACGGACGAACCAAGTTGCTTGTCTCCGGAGATATCGGCGCCGAAAATCGACCGTTGGTCCCCGACCCGGACGACCCTGGCGCCGCCGATTATGTGGTGATGGAAGCCACTTATGGTGATAGAGAGCGCGATGAAAAAAAGGATGCCAACATCCTGGATCTTTCGCAAATTATCAAGGACACCTTTAGACGCGGCGGCAACGTCATCATTCCCGCATTCGCGGTGGAACGTACTCAGGACCTGCTCTATGGACTGAACCAGCTCATCTACCGCGGTGAGTTGTCTGCCGGCGCCGTCTATGTCGACAGTCCATTGGCTATTGAAGCCACGGAAATTTTTGCTCGTCATGTCGATCAGTTTGATGAAGAGGCGCAACACTTCCGCAGTTTGGTGGGCGATATCCCCATACTCTTCCCCAACCTGCATTTTAGCCGCACACGTGAGGAATCGGAAGCCATCAACCGCATTAGGAGCGGGGCGGTGATCATCTCCGCCAATGGTATGTGCACCGCCGGACGGATCAAACACCACTTAAAGCATAATCTGTGGCGACCTGAGTGTTCAGTCGTGTTTGTCGGCTATTTGGCGGAGGGTTCACTCGGCAGGCAAATCCAGGAAGGGCGCAGTACCGTACGAATCCATGGCGAGGAAGTGCGGGTCCGCGCGCAAATCCACTCGTTAGGCGGCTTTTCCGCGCATGCCGACCAAAAAGGTCTGGTTGAATGGGCTACTTCGTTCGAAAAACCACCGAAGGGCATATTCCTGGTGCATGGCGAAGAAAAGGCGCTCGATACGTTGCGAGAGCTATTAGAGGCCAGACTGAGCTCAGATATCCATATACCCGGCTATTTAGCGGAATACGCTCTTGAGCAAGTACCGCACGAGCTGGAACAAGGCGAAATGCTTGCTGCCATCAACACGCTCTCTCCCACGCTCTGGGGCGCCACATCTCGGTTACTTGCCGCTTTGCAAGAACTCGAACGCAGTCAGATATCTCCGCACGAGTTGGAGCGCATTTTGGCACAAACAGAAGAACTGCGCGCTGAGGTGGAACGTGCCGTTCGCCGGCAAGGCGCCGCATAGCCTCCGGGATTACCGCATCACAACAAAAACCAAGGCTGTCCGTTATGGACAGCCTTGATTGTGGCCATAGCCCTTAAGTTAAGCCTTCATCTTTTTATACTGCTCGTACTCGGAGCGGCTCATCTTCGGAACCGTACCACTGCCGCCCTTGCTCTTATCATAGAAAGTCTTGCAGCATGTAGACATGCATGTGTCGGCGGGGGTGACGCCGATTTCCGCGGATACTTCCATCATATTGTTTGCGTCCAAGCTCTCGGGATATGTTGCGCCGATCCTATCGACGGTAACCAGGATTTCCTTCGCTAAACACACATTGTCGGTATCCCAGTAATGACAATTGTTGACGGTACAATAAACATGCTGTGCCAAGCAGTCTCCTCCTCACAATGGTTGTTACCCGGCTTCATGCTTCTTGCATGACACTTGTGCCTTTAAGTAGCGTATCCAAACATGAGGAGGTTATCCACGATTGCTTAGTCTATGGTCGCAATGCAGTCCACTTCGACGCTGAAACCGGCCGGCAGCTTCGCCTCAATAGCCGTACGGCACGGATAAATGCCGTGGAAGTACTCCTTGTACACTTCGTTAAAGGCAGCGAAGTTGTTCATGTCGCTCAAATACACATTCACTTTGATGACACGCGTCAGGTCGGTGCCTGCCGCCGTTAAAATCGCCCTGACGTTGTTCAGAGTCTGCCTTACCTGATCCTCAAATGAACCGTTCACCACGGTATTTGTTTTAGGATCCGTAGGGCCTTGCCCGGAAGTAAACACGAAATTGTCGATTCTGATACCCTGTGAATAGGGCCCAATGGGACGGGGCGCGTTTTGCGCCACGACGATCTGCTTCATGATCTAGTCCTCCTCATAAAGCTGTTTTTCGTAATATCTCGATACACTCATCAGCGCTTTTTAGGCTCTCCCTAGAACCTGCAGCATTAAATCAGGGCGATTCGTGATGATGGCATCAATGCCGTAGTTAAAAAACATTCTACCTGCTTCCGGATCATCGATGGTCCAAGGCCGCACGGCAATACCGGCGGCATGCGCCTTGCTCACAACCTCAGCAGTTACCGTGCGATGCGCCGGATGTAGGGCGTTGGCCGAAAAAGTTTTGACGTAGTTCCATGGTTCATGTAACTGCTCCGAGTACAAAGCCGCCGTAGCGATGCTCGGATCCAGTTCGCGCACCAACCGTAAGCTTTCGTGATTGAAAGAAGAAATAAACACCTGGTCAACGATGTTATACGCTCGGATCAGATCGAGCACTTTTTGTTCTATACCATCGTAGCGCCGGTGCGTCGTCTTAATCTCTATGTTGAACCATCCGCCCCAATCGGCTACGAATGCGCACACCTGCTCTAAGGTGGGAATACGCTGACCCGCCGCCTCTGCGCTAAACCAACTGCCTGCGTCCAACTCTTGCACCTGAGCCAGAGTCATATCCCCGACATAACCGCTACCATTAGTAGTCCGATTCACTTTCTCGTCATGCAGTACGACAACTTCCCCGTCACCAGTGAGGTGCACGTCGATCTCAATCCCGTCCGCTCCTACATCTCGTGCTTTCTGAAATGCCAGTAACGTGTTTTCCGGCGCTATCGCCGAAAATCCGCGGTGCGCAATTACCAATTGTCGCATGCCGTTCACTCCTTTAATGCCACATCATACCATCTTCTCACTGCTTTAGTTTCGCTACACAGCCTCTATTGCCTCCGCTTGCGTGCACCATTATTTTTAACATCCCTGGTTGCTTTTTGGTGCGAAATTGTTATTGTATTGAAATGCATCTGCCCTTATTATTGTGCTGTAGGTGCATCGTTACAAGATGTCCTATCTATTTTTTTGCCTAACCGCAGTTGATGGACCAAAAGAGCTGCGGAAATTCCATAGGCTGCTCAGCTCCACTACCGGCTAAACAGCCGGTTAGGGGGCGAAATTGCCGTTCGGTAAGCGTAGTAGCCCCGGCCGGTGGTACTGCTAAATTCTGGGGAGGAGACGGATCGAGCTCAAATATGGTCAGACTCGAATCAGTGTTTAAATCGTTTGGAGAATTCACTGCGGTGAACAACGTCAGTCTTGCTGTTCCTGCAGGCGAGTTCCTCACCTTGTTGGGCCCAAGCGGTTGTGGGAAAACAACAACGCTACGTATGATTGCCGGATTTGAACAGCCTTCATCTGGCGACATTTTTATTGGGAACGAAAAGGTAAATGGCGTTCCCCCTTATCAGCGGGATGTTAACACAGTTTTCCAAAACTACGCTCTTTTCCCGCATCTCACTGTCTTTGATAACATCGCCTTCGGTCTGAAGTTGAAGAAGCTCAGTCAAGAAGAGATATCCTCCCGTGTGAGCTGGGCGCTCGATCTTGTTAAGCTTTCAGGGCTGGAGGATCGTCGTCCACGTCAGTTATCCGGCGGGCAACAACAACGGGTTGCTCTGGCCCGGGCCATCGTATGTCGTCCACGCGTGCTGCTGCTCGATGAGCCTTTAGGCGCGCTCGATTTGAAACTGCGCAAAGCGATGCAGATTGAGTTAAAAAGCCTGCAGCGCCAGTTGGATATGACGTTCATCTACGTCACGCATGATCAGGAAGAGGCCCTCACGATGTCTGATCGGATCGGCGTCATGAACGGCGGCGTCTTGGATCAAATAGATACTGCGGCTACCGTCTACGAAAAACCGAAGACCAAGTTCGTAGCCGAATTCATTGGAGAAGCCAACTTGTTGAAAGCCCGCGTTGTAGACTCTGCCGCACCGGCCACATGGCTCGATCTTCAGGGTCTGCGCCTGCCGGCCCCCTATTCTCCCGAAGCAAAGTCCGGACAAGATGTGTGGCTGCTGGTACGGCCGGAGAACATCCGCGTTCTCCCGTTAAATGAACAGGATGCTTTGTCCGAGATATCCGCCACGTCCGGCTCTGCTGAACTTATCGGCGTGTTACAACACATTGTGTATATGGGAGCTACCTTAAAGGTTATTGTTGCGCTGCAAGACGGCTCAAAGATAACTGCAGCGCGTCTCGCCGGTTCCAGTGTTACGGCCATTGCGCCAGGTACGCCGGTTAAGCTGATTTGGCCTACCTCTGTAGGTCACGTCATCGTCCGGTAAACCGCAACGCAGCAACTGGGCCGAATTAGCAACTGGGAGGGACACGCTGATGGCTATTATTCCTGAACTTCCGCGCCGTCACAAAGGTGCGGAACCTATATCCGTGCCAAAAAGCCGGCAGCGCTTCGGACTATTTCTTCTGGGACCGGGCGCGCTGTGGCTGCTGGTTTTCGGCATTGTGCCCTTAGGACTTATCGTTGTGTACAGCTTCGCCACTCGTGGTGAATACGGCGGAGTGGCGCTGAAATGGACCTGGGAGAATTTCGCCCGACTGGCGGATCCTTTGTATGTAGCGATTTTTCGGCGCTCGCTACTTATGGCCGGGGCAACAACCATCCTTTGTATCGTCATGGGTTATCCCATTGCTTATGCCATCTCCACCGCCGGACCGCACTGGAAGAATCGGTTGTTGATGTTAGTAATCATTCCGTTTTGGACCAACTTCCTGATCCGCACCTACGCTTGGATCATCATCCTGCGTACGGAAGGTCTAATCAACTCGCTCCTGCTCAGTCTCGGCATAATTACCGAACCGCTTACGCTGCTCTATACGTCCGGCGCCGTCTTAGTAGGCTTTGTCTACAACTGGCTGCCCTATATGATTCTGCCCATTTACGCTTCTCTGGAGAAAATCGACCGTTCCTACATCGAAGCGGCCATGGACTTAGGCGGAAAAGGACGTGTCGTGCTGCAGAAGGTGATCCTGCCGTTAAGCATTCCCGGCATCGCTGCCGGATCCGTCCTGGTGTTTATTCCGGCGTTGGCTATGTTTGCCATACCCGACGTGCTTGGCGGCGCACGCACCATGATGATCGGCAACCTGATCAAAAACCAGTTCACCTCCGCCAGAAACTGGCCGTTTGGCTCAGCGGCATCAGTAGTGCTCATCGGCTTGATGCTGCTCGCATTATTCATATATAAGAGGTTAGCGCAAAATGAACGCAGCTAAGTTGCCTATTAGACCCATTGAGACCCACACAACTAAGAGCCGTCGTTTTATGTGGGCGTATGTGGCGCTGGTCTATCTGTTTCTCTACCTTCCTATTATCGTGCTGGCGATCTACTCTTTTAATACTTCGCGTTTCAACGTAAACTGGGAAGGTTTCACTTTAGATTGGTACGCACGTCTTGGTCAGAACAGTAAGATCCTGGCTGCCGCCAAAACCAGTCTGTCTATAGCTGCCGTCAGCACGTTGCTGTCAACCATCTTGGGAACCGCGCTGGTTTTTGGTGTTTATCGCAATACGCCGCGGATCCGCAGCTTTGTTGATGTGCTCATCTACGTGCCGATGATCGTGCCCGAGACCGTAATGGGCATCGCGCTGTTGGCATTCTTCGCTGCCGCCGGTATCGATTTGGGGACCATATCCATCATCATCGCGCATGTGATGTTCAGCACGCCTTTTGTGGCGCTGGTGGTGCAGGCGCGTTTGGATGGTTTCGAGTACTCCTTGGTTGAGGCCGCTCTCGACTTAGGCGCAACGCATTGGATCGCCATGACGAAAGTGATGCTGCCTTTAGCCGCTCCCGGCATATTTGCCGGCGCTTTGTTGGCTTTCACATTATCGCTGGATGATTTCATCATCACGTTTTTTACCGCGGGACCAGGTTCCACAACCTTACCCCTGTACATTTACTCCATGGTGAAATTCGGTGTTTCACCTGAAATCAACGCTCTGTCGACCATCATTCTCGCGATCACCATCACTTTGGTGGTCGGCTCGGAGTTTTTACGCAGAAAACGCGGTTAGTCCGGTAAGTGCGCTGGGTTACAAGGGTTACGCCGCTGTGCGAAATCCGCTTATGTGAGGAGGAAACGAATTGGCCAAGCTACGTCCATGGCAATATGTAGTGATCGCGGTCGCCGTTGTGGGGATCGTCGTCTTTGCTTTGCGCGGCTCAGGTTCCAAAGAGCAACTGAATCTGTTTTGCTGGACGGAATACATCCCACAATCGGTCCTGGATGCGTTTGCCGAAGAATATGATGTCAAGGTAAACTACGCCACCTATTCGAGTAATGAAGAGATGCTGGCTAAGCTCACAGCCGGCGCGGCCGGGTATGATGTCATTATACCATCCGACTATGTCATTACCGTGTTAAGCAAACAAGGCAAGCTGATGCCTCTCAACAAAGAGCTGCTCCCCAATTTGACCAATCTGGATCCTGCTTGGTTGGATTTGCCCTTCGATCCGGATAATGTGTACTCGGTACCCTTCATGTGGGGTACAGTCGGTATCGTTGTGAATACCGAAAAAGAAAAAGAGCCCATCACGTCCTTTAGGGATCTTTGGAAACCGCAGTACAAAGGGAAGATCGTCGTTATCGACGGGGCGCGTGAAATGATCGGCTTAGCATTACAGATGCTGGGTAAGTCGCATAACGCAGCCTCCGAGGCCGATTTACAAGCGGCTAAGAATGAATTGCGCTCATTAATGCCTTCGATAAAAGCATTTGACAGCGACAGCCCCAAATCCATACTGCTCGCAGGCGACGTCACCATCGGCGTGGTGTGGAGCGGTGAGGCTGCTCTTGTCATTCGCGATCAACCTGGGAAGTTCGCTTATGTGTTACCTGAAGAAGGCGGCAGCATTTGGATGGACAGCATGGTTATTCCAACCACCAGTCAGAATCCTGAGTTGGCGCATAAGTTCATTAACTTTATCTTGCGTCCGGATATTAGCGCTCAACTGTCGAACGCCTTCCTGTACGGCAATCCCAATCTGGCGGCACAGGCTCTGATGGATCCCGAAATGCTGAGCAATCCGGCCAGCTATCCCCCGGCAGCCGCATTGACTAAGGCGGAGTGGTTGGATGATGTAGGTTCGGCTTCGGCTCTATACGATCGAGTGTGGACGGAGCTGAAAGGCGAATAACCAAGGATTATCCATAACCGTACGTAATATGGAGGGGTACCCTACAAGTATAAGGGGCCCCTCCTGTTTTTGTCGGTACGTCCCGGATAGCAAAACTTGGTTGGGTATGGGTTTTTAAGTATCGGCAGTACCTTGCTGAGACTGTAGTCTAAGCAAGGTGCTCGGTCGTTTGTTACTCCGATGTTCAAGAAAAAGGTTACTTATACTATCTAAACAAGCAGGACCCTCCGGATGG
>DUQB01000045.1 GCA_012838035.1 Bacillota bacterium
ATCACTTGACCTTCTCGGATGTGGAACCGACGCACTGGGCTGCCGGGTCGATAGACGCAGCCGACCGACTGGATATCCTACCCCCCTATTTCAGCGGTCGTTTCCAGCCCGATGCGGCGGCAACACGTGCCGAAACCGCAGCTCTTCTGGCGAATACGCTGCGCTTGCGTGTTATCGACGGGACGGTTGAGGACGTGAATCCTTCTCAGATGTACTTGCACATCAAAGGAGCAGATGATACGCTGCACGAGCTTTCTATATCACCAGCGGTAAAGGTCAGCCGCAATACCATGTCTACCAACGCCGATGCTTTGCGCCGGGGAGATAGGGCCAGCGTCGTGGCTGATCGCTTTGGTACACCTGTCTATGTTATTGCCAACGGTGCCGCGACGGTGGCTGAAGTGACGAACAAGGTGAGCAGTATTACGCGAGGACTATTGACGCCGGAACAGCTGCAAGCCGTCATTCGAGGCGATTGGGCCGCGGTAGCGAGCGGTTTCCAAGTAACACTATATAACCAACTGCTTGCTGTCGGCGCAACTCCGGCGGAAGCCGATTCGATCATGCAACAAGACTGGAACTCCCTCACCTACCATGGTCAAGAACGTCTTACACAAGCCTTGAGTAATTACTTGAGCCTGTCTAAGGAACTGACCGCGGCTTTGCTGGATCAAAACTGGGCAGAGGCTTGGCGCTTGGCTCAGGTTGAGGTGACCCAACTGGTTCTCAGTCATCTACTATTCGGCGGAGGCGCCGGGTAACAAGAAAAAACAACTCGCCGGCGTAACAAGAGCAGGTAGCTGCAGGGAAGCCGATGCCCCGACAGCGCCCTGCTCTTCTTTTTTAGACTATCTATGCTGCATGTCAGCTAGATTGGTTTAACGCCCGGCATGGTCATACCGTTCCCGGATCAGCCTGAGCACGGTCGCCGTATCCACAGGCGCAAATGCCATCTGCTTCCATGCCCAGGCGCTGGGTATGCCTTGCCCCGCAATGGCGACGTCGCTCGAGGAGCGTAGTTCCAATGGTAGGTCCAATAATTGACTCAACTGTGGCAGCGACACGAACATCAGATCACCTTGTCGATACCCGTCCATAGGCGGCAAGCCGCCGATTTGCACCTCGGTCTTTATAGGTAACAACTCAGGTTTACCTGATGCTTTGTGTAGCAGGTACTCCAAAACGTCTGCATGGACAGGTGCATCAACACCGATGTCGTGTAAGCGCGCGGCAATCTCGGTCACACTTGGCGTTCCCATATCATATATGTCGGGATAGACGGCGATGTAACTTTGTCGGGTTATCGGATCTCGCCATAGGATGACCGGCTCGTAGACGAAGGTGACCGGCGTATTAATCGGCACAATACGTCCAAGAGCTTCTACGTCCGCATTGTACATGCGGATGCATCCGGCCGACTGCGCAGTTCCGATCGATGCCGGATTGTTCGTACCGTGAATACCGTAGCCTTTCCACTCCAAGCCCAGCCAAAAGGTGCCGACAGGGTTATCCGGACCCGGAGGGATAGGTTTTAGCCCTCTCGTAGCCCAATTAGGCGGGTAGTAGGTGGGGTTGCTTACCTTATTGATGATCCGTGTAGTGCCAAGCAAGGATTGACTCAGGATATTACCGACTGCTATGGGGTATTCTCGAACAACTTGGCCGTGTTCGTAGAGTAACAGACGTAACGCAGGCAAATTGATGACAATTTCATACTTGACGTCAGGTGAATCTAGGGCGCTCAAATACCTTGCCATGGGGTCAAATACCCAAAGCGCAGGCGTTTGGCTTCGGATTACGGTTTGATCGTCTGCAACTGAGGTCGAACCGGGAGTTGTCGGTAGTGGATCTGCGCCTTCGACAGCGATGGATCCACCCGGCTCTTTATTAGCGGACCATACATCCGATTCAGGTTGCAATGTAATGGATGGCGTCGGAAAGGCGGCATCGGCAGGCCTAGCCGCCAAAGCCGCGCATAATGCCATTGTCAACAGCATTGCCGGAGTCCGAAACCGCATTTAGATCCATGCCCCCTTACCTCCTGATGTTATGCAGACGGCATCCTGATCCTGCTTAGAAAATCGTCGAAGGCGTAGTGGATCATTTTCATGGTTGATGTGCATTCTACCACTTGCCTGTTCAGCTTAGTTATGTTACAATTGCATTCGTTCGAGCCGAAGTGGCGGAATGGCAGACGCAGTCGACTCAAAATCGACCGGGGTGACCCCCCGTGAGGGTTCAACTCCCTCCTTCGGCACCAAAGAATCACAAAAGCCCATTATGACGGGGTTTGAGCGGTAACAAAGGTTCATTTGTCGCCAGATTGTCGCCAAAACCGTCTTGGGTAGGTCCTGGCCGGCCCCTTGTCAAGAGTAGCGGCCAGGACACCTTACAGAAGGCGGCTTACTTAGCCGCCTTTTGTTGTTCTATAGAGTGCTGCCAAGCCGGAAGCCGCCTCTTGCTTCATTCGGTCGGTCACGTGGGAATAGGTGCCAAGCGTCTCTTCTATCCTTTTGTGGCCTAACATGTACTGCACGACATGGGGAGGGTATCCTGCCTCTAGCGCTAGAGTCGCAGCCGTATGTCTCATGCCGTGGAACGTGATTCGCTTTACCCCTGCCCTCTTCACAAGAGGGTTAAACTCCCGTTCGCCTATATTATTCGCTTGCAACGGATCGCCTAACACGTCGTTCCGCCGGGTCATGTGCGCCCAATCCTTCGCAAAGATCAGCCCCAGGTCGTTATAATGCTTCCTGTTCGCCATCTTGCGTTCATTCTGCTGCACTCGATGCCGCTCCAACATGCGAACGGTCGCAGGGTCAAGCTTCAAGGTGCGTGGC
>DUQB01000005.1 GCA_012838035.1 Bacillota bacterium
AACCGTATCTACACCGGCAGAGAATACCGTTCCCAAACGAAAGGCTAAGGCTGCAAAGCGCGCCGAAACAGACTCAAGTGAGGATGCCAAGGTAGGCACGCAAAGCGAATCGGAGATGAGTAAACGGGCAACGGCTGCAGCCATACCCGTGCCGGTGGTACACTCTTCCGGCGGACGTTCCGGCGCCCGGTCTTCTTTTCGTGCCAGTGCCGTAGTGCAAACGCCGCGCGGCCGAACTCCGATTGCCGTGAAGGTGGATAAACAGGCAAAGAAATAAGCCGGCAAAGGTTCCCCGGCGGAAGAATAATTCACCTCATTGGTTACCAGGTACACAACTCAGCAGGGATAAGGACAGTTTCCCCTGCAAGAACATGGATACGTGCTCCACCTGAAGTAGGCGGGGAGCTGCACCCGCCCTACTTGTGTTCTATAGAGCAGCATCGGTGCTCCATCAGGGCACAGCTCCTAATTCGAGGTGCTTGCGCTTTGCATACGCGGAATAAGGCGGGGGCTACCCGCCTTCCATGCAACATTGCTTTTCTTAACAATGACGGCAACAGCCGAGTCAATTAGGGACAGAACGGTTGAGCCGCGTTGATTTTGAGCACTACCTCTTGCGCTACGACAAGGCAGAAATCGATATGCAGCGTGACGAAGATCGTATCGAAGAGCCCGTCTTCGTTCGTATCCACTGGAATGACGCAGAAGCCGATCTGGATGTCGTGCTTCTGTACGACAGTCTGTGATGGGCCAATGCCGGCTCCCGGGACATCAACGGCATCAGAGACGGTTGTGGTAAACGGACCTGCTAAGATATTGCCTGCTGTGTCGACGATCTGCCAGGTGACCAAGAACAGATCGCAGATTTTGTTGGGGAGTACCGCCACGCCGGGGTCAACATCGGTTACCACTAAGCTGACGCCGGGCTGCAGCTGACCCGTACTCAAATTGATAATTTCCGTGGTGGCGGTTATCTCCTCGGGATCGCCGGACGTAGCCTGTAGATCCTTGGTGAAGATCACTTCGAGCGTTTTCATCCGCCTATGCGTAAAGCGGCCGTCGATAAAGTCAAACTGAGGACTCGTAAATCCCACGTAGAACGCCTCCCTTTGCAGTGCCGATAAGGCACATGCAGTCTTGAATAGGAGAACTGCCCCGGATAGCTTGGGGCAGCTCTCCTAATGAACAACGGTTTGTCATGTTATTGGTGTTTAGGGACAGAACGGCCGCGCCGCATTGATCTTGAGAATCACTTCGTTGGCAACAACCAGGCAGTAATCGATGTCGATGGTGCCGTACAGGGTATCAAATTCACCATTGTCGTCTGTGTCAACCGGGATCAGGCACACCATAACCTGAATATCATGCTTTTGTACTACAGTCTGTGACGGACCGACGCCGGCGCCGGGGCAATCCACTTCATCAGACACCACATTGGTGAATGGACCTGCAAGAACCGTGCCGGTGCTGTCTACAATCTGCCAAGTGACCACAAAGATGTTGCAGACTTTGTTCGGAACTACGCTCACTCCCGGGTCGATATCTGTGACGACCACGCTAACGCCCGGTTGCAGCTGACCTGTGTCTGGGTCAATGATCTGGTTGACCAGATCCGGGTCATCATCCACTACAAGTTCGGGATCGTCGAGTACGGCCTGGACATTTTCCGTGCAAATGACATCTAAGGTCTTAATGCGCCGATGGGTGAAACGCTGATCGATAAAATCGAACTGAGGAGAGATAAATCCCACGCTGAACGCCTCCTAATGATCTGTTTTGGTTTCGGTTATAGATATGTCTGGGTGTACGAGGGGGATATAGGAGCCTGCTTCTATTTTTCCCGGCAGCAATCTGCTGACAGAAGGAGGGAATGCTCGCGGGATGTAGAAATTCTACTGTGCCGTGCTCGGAGGCTGGGAGGATCAGGCTATGTTCCCGCGCAAAGAGATACGGCTTTTTGTTTTTATTGTGGCAGTGCTGGCTCTGGGAATCGGCGTACGCGCCATATGTGTTATGCGACTGAACCGCTATTCACCGCAATGGGTGCGTCCGTCCAACGCTCATGTCGCACAAGCCGCTTCTTTACCTACGGCGACTGCAAATACGACACAAGGCGAATCCGTAACCGGTACGCAAGCAACGCAGGACCACGGGGAGATTGCTGCCTCTGTAACGACCACTATAGATAGCGCCGTTGAGCTTGACGGCGTTCAGGTCCCTGCAGTAGAGCAAAAGCCCCAAGGGGAACCTTACACAGGCGCTTCCGGCACGCAAGTCGATGCACATCAACCTGCTTCAGATTCCACGTCTCCCATTACAAATGCGCTGCATCCGGAGATTAGCTGTACAAATCCCGACGGCAGTAAGCGGATGAACATAAATACGGCTACGGCAGCAGAATTGGACACTTTACCAGGCATCGGTCCCGCGTATGCTGCGGCCATCTTGCAGGAGCGGGCGCAGCGCGGTCAGTTTACCAGCATACGGCAGTTGTTGGACGTTAGGGGCATAGGGCCGGCGCGCTTTGCCAAACTGGAGCCTTTAGTGTGCGTGGGCTATGTACCTGAAAGGCCATGAGCGCGGATTTCATACTGATGCCAATCGCCATCGCCTTTACGGTCGGCGTGGCGCTTGCGCAGTTCTGTGAGGCGAACTGGCACTGGGTAGGCTCTTCAGTGTGGCTCTTCACTGCCGCGGGTTTAATCGTCGTGATGCGCATTGGTACATATCGGCGGCGATTACGAACGTCGCGCCACCTGCATAAGATCATCATGTTGCTGTGCACGGTCTGTATAGGCGGGTGGGCGGCTGATCTACAGTACGAGCAATGGCTGATGGGCGCCCAATGGTTACAACAGTCTCAGGAAATAGAAGTTCAAGGTATTGCGAGACGCTTTGCCGGTCGTACCATCATTCAACCAAAGCGCATATGTCGTGCTGATCACCCGGAGATCTGTTTGACAGGTAAACTGCTGCTGGGTTTGACTTGGGCGCAAAGCAGCAGTAATGACCTGGACGCCCCTGAGGAGCCTGTTCATGTTTGGGTACGGGGAAAATATGAAATTCCGGAGAGAGCTCGTAATCCAGGGGCCTTCGATCCTCTGCAGGACGCCTTAAGTAACCATAGCTACGGTCGTCTATGGGTTTCCAGCTGGGAGAGCCGACCTGGTCGCATCTCCATTCCGGACCGTTTGCGCTGTTGGTGGCAGAGGCTGATCAGGCAAGCCTTACCGGACGATACCGGCGCGCTGGTGGCGGGGATAGTACTTGGTGGTACAGGCCGGTTAGCTGAACGCGATCGCATAGCCGTTCAACAGGCCGGTATCTCTCATGTCACATCCGTTTCCGGGCTACATGTGAGTATCATCGCCGGGTTTCTCTGGTATGTGTTGCGAGATAAAAGCGGCGTCAGAGCTTGGTTGGGCGTGTCGGCGGTCGGCCTGTTCGTGCTGCTGGTCGGTTCGGGGGCGCCTGCCGTTCGCGCTTTTTGGGCCTTGTTGCTAGTGGTTGGCGGTAGAGCTATAGGGCGCACGCCTAACCCTTGGCTGAATCTGGTCTCAGCTTGGCTCCTTCTGTTAGTCGTCAATCCGGCGCGCTTGACCAGTGTCGGTTTTCGTCTCTCCTTTGCCGCTACGGCTGGTATTTTGGCGCTGGCCAAGCCGCTGCTGCAGGGCGCATATAAAGGTTCGTCCATAGCGGCCAAGTGTGTAGGCTATGTGCGAAACATGCTGGTATTAAGCTTGGGAGCGCAGTTAGGTTCCGCATATTTCGTCGTGCAAACCTTTAACACTTGGCCGGTTTATGGATTAGCAGCCAACCTAATCGGCGTACCTCTGACGTTTGTCATCTTGGCGACCACATTATTGGCCAGTCTGGTTAGCGCATTAGCCCAAAGCATTGCCAGCCTTTGGCCAAGTTTAACCGTATTCCATGCCGTTTTCGCTTGGGCCGGCGAAACGCTGTTCACGGTCGTAGGCTGGTGCGCGTCGGTTTTACTTGCGCTTTGCCATGCGATAGCCAAATTGCCTTGGGCTGTTGTTGAACTGCCTACTACACCTTTGCTCGTAGGAGGTTGTTACTATGCGGGGATTGTTGCGCTCGCCATCTATTTGCACGGCAGACAGTTACCTCGTGTGTTAAGGTGGTTGGCGGGCTGCCATACTTGGCGCTGGGCGGTCACGGCGGGACTGTTGCTGGTTCCGGCAGTGTTTTGTTCCTTGCCGCGCATCGGACAGCTAAGGATCACATTTCTTGATGTCGGCACAGGCGATGCCATCTTAATTGAGGTTCCGGGCGGTACGGCGGTCTTGGTCGATGCCGGGCCGCGGAGTCTGGACTGGGATGCATCTCGCATTATTATTCCGCAATTGCGTCGTCGGGGTATCAGACGAATTCACCTATTGGTCGGTACCCACCCTCATGCGGATCATCTGGGCGGGATGGCCGGCGTGATCAACTCGCGGCCGGTGCTGATGGCCTTGGACTCTGGCGCTGCTGCTGCCAGTCAAACCTATAAGGAGTATACTCAGGCGCTGGAAGAGCGACAGGTCACTGTTCAGCGGGCTGTTGCGGGCGACCATATTACCTTGGGGAACGTACGCTTTGAGGTGTTGTGGCCGCCACATCCTCTGAGCGGTATCAATCTCGCCAATGTGAACGATCACTCGGTGATCCTGCGTGTGGTTTACGGACAGGCGTCAGTGTTATTAATGGGCGATGCTACGCGTAAGGTGCAGGAGATTCTGCTGCAAAACGGCGAAGTACATCCGGTAGTGCTATGGAAGGTACCACATCAGGGAGCGCTGGATTCGCTGGATCCGTTGTTTCTACGGCAGATCGCACCGGATGTAGCGGTGATCTCGGTTGGCGCCAATAGCTACGGGCATCCCAATGAGGCTGTGGTGCAGGCTCTGCAGAAATATGGTACGGTGTGTCGTACCGATACCGCCGGTGCTGTTGAATTTGTCACAAACGGGCGTCAGTGGCGAGTACGCAGCGCGTTGGGCAGGAGCTGCTATGCTGCAGGTGAGCTGTAAAGGCTGTTCATACGTTAGGTGGAGGTAGGACGTTGACACTGGAACAGTTAGGTTACGAGCTGCAAAAAGGGAATCTCCAGCACCTATATGTCTGCGTCGGAGAAGACGGTGTGCGCCGGAAACAGGCGCTGACCATGTTAAGCGAACGGATATGCCCGGGAGACATGGCTGCCTGGAGTTATCAGGAAGTTGACGGTAGCAGGCAGCCGGGCTCGGTAATTTTGGCTATGGCGAATACGCCTTCGTTTATGGGCGGACTGCGCTTACTGACGGTTCTGAACTACGAAACCATGCCCGCAGCGGAACAGCAAGCATTGATTGAAGGTTTACCGGCTGCCGATAGCGTGGTCGTGTTGTTAGCCGCGAGTTTGGACAAACGTACAAAAGCTGCGCAAGCCCTTTTGACGAAGGCGACGCTGATCGAGGCGGCAGAGCCTAAACCGGAAGACCTGGCGCCGTGGCTTAGAGATCAAGCTCGGGCGCTGGGGTTGTCTATGTCTGTTCAAACGGCGCAAACGTTGGTAGGTATCGCAGGATCCGATACCCGGTTCCTGATGCAGGAATTGGCTAAATTTGCCGCATATTTGGGCGGTAGCGGTACGGTAACCCAGGAACTGGTGTTAGAGTTGGCTGCCCTTGGAGAAGCAGAAGCAGAAGCTTTTGCCGTGTTCCGCCTTACAGATGCTTTAGTGGAGAAAAACACGCCGGTCGCCTTGCGCCGGCTGCACGATCTGCTGCAAACAGGTGAGCCGGCACTAAGACTGCTCACGATGATTGCCCGACAGTATAGACAGTTGTTACTAGGTAAGGCTTGGGCCAATGATGGTGTAACGGCCACTGCTCGAGCGCTGAAGATGAAAACGTATCCGGTGGAGAAGATGTTTGCTCAAGCCGGACGACTTAGTACCGCGGAAATTGAGGAGAGCCTGAAGTTGATTATTGAAGCCGATATGGCGCTCAAATCGGGTGGAGACACTGTCGGTACGTTGTCGATGTTGATCGTGAAGTTGTGCTCACGCAAAACGGCGCAATAAAAAACGCCCGGCGCGGTCGACGGGCGGTGAGGGTGGACTTAAAAACATAGCGCCATGTTAGGCTTTTTCCGCAAGCATGCGTTTTGCCATCCGAGACTTAGTGCGAGCAGCCTTATTCGGGTGAATGACTCCTTTGTTGGCGGCCCTATCCAGCTCACTGGCAGCCAGACGATATGCCACCGCCTTTTGGTCTCCTTCAGCTGCGTTAAACTTCCGGATGAATGTTTTCACGCGAGATTTTATCGCTTTGTTGTACTCAAAACGCTTTAAAGATGTTCTGGCGCGTTTCTTCGACGACATGATAATGGGAATATGCGGCATAGTAATTCACCTCCCTCACCTGCAGCGCACACAAACTGGATAAACCAGGCATGCGCTAAATTAGTTTAACACGTGCCATGGTTGAATGCAACGACGATATGCCTGCGATTTTTTGTATATGTTCTTGTTCGCCGCCAACCGGTTATGCTCAGCTTGTCCGGTCCCATGCCTATCCTCTTTGTTAGCAGCGCTTCGTAATTACTGACGTCAATTCGGCGTCGATACCTTCCCTCGGCAGCATCCGTTCTAGCATATTCCAGCCGTATTTGTCAGATCTTATTTATGAAGCGGAGGGGCTAAAGATGGTTTGCCGCGAATATGTGATGGCCGGCCGGATGCGCATCGGTGAGATGGACGTGCTGCCTGTGGTGGAGATAAGGGTAGAGGTGAATACCTATATCATTCAGTCGTGTATGGCGCAGGCACGTCCTGTTGGGTTTGCGCTTATATCGCCTGAAGGCGGTTACTGGTTGGCCTGTCCTCAAGATCTCACCTTGCTCGCCCATGCTGTTCACTCTATTACAAATGGTGTGGTTAGGGCATCCTAAGCCGTGGGAAACGGTAATACCACCGCAACTAAGTTTAAGGAGGCGCACATTTGCCAAAACCTGAGGAACAGGCTATCGATATGCAGTTTATGGAGCGGTATCAGGTACGCACCGATTTGGCCCTGGAAGCCCATGAGGTGATTGTCGAGCGCGAAGGGCCGCCTGAGATCGCCGGAGTCGTGGTGGAGAACGAAGAGACTCCCTTTGCCAAAATCAGTCGAGTATCCATTCGTTCAGACGAAGGCGCGCAGCTGATGGGAAAAATGAAGGGGAACTACGTGACCTTAGAGTCGGAAGCGTTACGCAACCGTAATAAGGAGGCGCAAGAGGAGGTATCGCAGACATTTGCCAAGGAGTTGAGCGCCTTTCTGCAGCTGAAGGGGTTGCCTGAGAACGCATCAGTCCTACTTATCGGGTTGGGCAACTGGAACGCAACTCCGGATGCGGTAGGACCGAAGGTGGTGGAACAGGTTCTGGTAACGCGGCACTTGTATGAGTTATCACCACCGGAGTTGCGTGGCGGCTTGCGCCCATTGTCAGCTATAGCCCCGGGCGTATTGGGGTTGACCGGTATTGAGACCGGTGAGATCGTACAAGGGATTGTGGACAAGATCGGGCCGCAGTGCGTGATCTGCGTAGATGCGCTGGCCAGTCGTTCAACCACCCGAGTGTGCAGTACCATTCAGATTGCGGATACAGGGATTCATCCGGGATCCGGGGTGGGGAACAAGCGGATGGCCATTACGCAGGAAGCACTGGGCGTACCGGTAATAGCCATCGGCGTTCCCACCGTTGTCAACGCGGTGACTATTGCAAGCGATGCTATGGAGTTATTGGCGCAGGAGATGGGTTTTCGCCCGCGAGTAGGTTTGGACCAGCCGCCCCAAGCTCCCGTTGCGGCTAAACTCGATCCCCGAAAAATCAATGTCAGGATGGGAAGCAACGATTCTGCAGGTCAAGCTGATGGCAATTCTCAGAGCGAGCCGCGCTATGATGCGTTCGGTCTACCGGTTGATCCGCAACAGAAGCGTTACCTGATCGGTCGGTTGCTGCAACCCTACATGGGCTCGATGATTGTCACGCCGAAAGACATTGATGCGCTGATTGCGGATGTCAGCAGCGTCGTAGCCGGTGGCATTAATGCCGCTCTGCACCCGGCCATCGATCTTACCGATATTCTTAATTACTTAGCTGCCCATTAACGCCCTCATGGCGACCACAGGCTCCGTCATGCAAATTTGTCCAAGCCTGGATGAAGCGAGGCCTCTGGGTCATAGGCGAGACGGCTGCTCGCCTGTGATCAGGAGGCCTTGCATGCGCATTGCAGCTGAGTATACAGAGGTACTTAGGTTTATGGTCCGCGAAACTCCGCCAACGCACTAACAGGTGACGCGACCAGCTCGCGAGCAAATTCTTCCGGCGTAAGAGTACCTTGTAAAACATGGATTAAGCGCGGCAGCGCCGTCTCCAGCATGATTTGTTCTTCCAGACGGGCGATATGATCCTCTAGGGGAGCGACTACTGCGGCTTCAGTCCAAGTTAATAAGGCATATAGATCCTGTTCGGGCAGACGAGATCCCGTAATCCAGGCATCGATCTCGCTGTAGTAAGCCGGTACGGCAAAAAGCTGAGTAGCTTCCCACGCGCTGAGTTTGCGACTGAGAAAGCGTGCTACGGTGACAGCCGCCTGCGTGTGATCATGCCCTTTATATTCCGCTTGTCTGAAAACGCCGTAACCGGATACAACGGCTGCTACCGCCATGCGGTTATTGATCAAAGGCGGAAGGGTCCACATCACACTGCGTTGCACTTCCTCCAGCTTAGCTGTTGTGGTTTGGGTCAAAGCCGGACTGGAGGGAGCTGCTTCAGGTGAGTCCAACATACCCGACCGCTGAAATAGATGATGGAGCAACCAGGAGTTGGTCGGAGCTAAGGCAATCGCGCTACCGGACCAATAATCGCCGAGACGAGTGCGAGCGGCCGCCTCCACATCCTTTGGTATAAAGCCCTTTTTTACCCATGTTTGCAGCATGTGCGCCACCTGGTAGATGCTCTCTTCAGACCATTGCGGATTGCCGGCGTGATCGAGGTAAGTACGCCCTGTGGCCGACACCATCAGGCTGTAAAAGAACCAGGGGTCAAGGATATTCAGCGCTAAACCGCTGCTGCCGTTTTTTGTGCGCGCCTCAGTGAGGCTTTCTTCCCACTCTTGTCTAGTGTAAACAGGGGGAATGCTTTCATGTGCCCAAGGATCAGGCGATGTCGGCCAACGCTCGGTATGAATCACCCAGCGGGTAGGGTTCAGCCAGCGCGGTATAGCCCAAATGTGCTGATTGTGCGTGACCGCACGTTGCGCCGCTGTTGTGAGATCGGCAAGCTCATCTTGTGTCAGGAAGCGTTCCAAAGGAATTTGGTAATCCGGCGACAAAAGGCGTACGCCACGCGGCATACCAAGCACATCCGGCGGATTCCCACCTGCAAGCGCGTCGTGCACGGCTTGGTCGCTTTCGTCCCATCCTTTCACCACCAGTTCAATGCGGATGTTAGGATACTGGGCCATACATGCGCGTACAGCATCTTGGACCACCTGAGCATGGGTGATCTCGCTCCATAAAAGTGGCAGTTCCCAGTCCCATACTACGACGGTGTAGTTCTTATTAGGATCCAGCGCAGCGTGTGGATTAATTTTAATACCGCCCACCTCCACGCGCGGACGCCATGGCTGCAAGTACCACAAGCCTCCGATACCGAGAGCAACCAGCAGAAGTACGCTGATCAGCCGACGCCGTTGCACCATATACATTCCTCCTTGCAGACCGGCACGCAGCTACTTCAAACCTAGAAGGTAGTACATATCGTTGTAGATGGCGCCGTCTGCAGGCAGGCCGTACAGCTCCTGCAAATACCGAACTTGGTCGCGTGTTTTAGGACCATAGCGGCCGTCTGCATCGATTTGTAAGCCCAGTGCCTGCATGTGCTGCTGTACTTTCACCACATCCTGGCCGCTGTCGCCCATGCGGAGCTGACTGCGCAACTTCACGGCAGGCGCTTGACCAATGATTCGGACCGGCGTTCCAACCGGAACCCAAGAGTACAGCTCTTCAACATCGCGATTGTGCATGCGAATGCAGCCGTGACTGGCCCGGGTGCCGATACTGTAGGGTTTGTTGGTCCCATGAATGCCATAGGTACCCCAGGGCACGTTGAGGCCCAACCAGCGCGTACCAAAACCACCGCCCCAATTTACTCCTTTGCTCACGATGCGCCAATCGCCGACCGGACTCCAGTTGTATCCCGTCATCTTTCCGACGGCTACAGGATAGGATTTGTAGGGCTCATCATTGACAAAGAGGGTAAGCCGCAGCCTAACCGTATCCACCTCAACACGCATGCGACCTGTCGGTTTTGGTTTTGTTGTCGCGTCAGACGTACTCGGCTCCTCTTTAGCCAATGCCGACCAGGTATCTTCATCGATGACGGCGGTGGGCTCCAGATGCTGTGCTTGCTTAAACGCTCGCACGGCGGCAGCGAGCGCTTCATCGTATATCCCGTCGATAGGTCCGAAATAGTACCGGTTGTTCTGCAGAAGCGTCTGTAGATCCGCTACATCAACCGGATCCGCATCCGGTCCCGGCATCAACGGTGCAAGAGAGATGCCGCAGGTGAATGGTTGACTGCGGCTGACACCAGGAAGAAGCAGTAATATGGCGATAAGCAACCCCCATAGTCTTTGCGGACGCATTCAGGGCACCTGCCTTGGATTGGTGAACCGTGGTCTTTACCGGTACGTTTAAATCCACAGTCTCCATACAGTGTTATGCTGCTATGCACATGATTAGACTAAAGGTGCGGCTTGCTTGTTGCTGATGCAATGCCGCCGGAGGTATACCGCTTTGTGGTGGCGAGCGTATTAAGAGCATGTTCGAAACACTACTAACGGACATACCCGTAAAGCTGCGCCCATATCTATAGACGAAACAGGTAGCTGTCGGTGATGACGCCGGCAGGGGCGGTGATGTTGTGTTAAGGCGACATCCTATGTGGCTGGCGGTACGGTCTTTCTATATACCTCGTCGGCAGGCTACGCGACGCAGTCGCGGCAGATTAAGGACCAATAGACGGCCATGGACCGCTTGGCGGCCTGGTCGGCATGTTCACGCGCCTCAACCGTCATACGGAGCGAACGCCTTGAGGCGGATATTGCTTTCGAGCGCGCTTGTCTTGATCATCGTGCTGCTCTCTATGCACGTGCAGGGGTCATTGCATCTACCGATCGGGATACGGGGGCTGGAACGCCTTTCATCGCCGGGTCGGCTGTTTTTCAACGGCAATAGGCTGGCAGGTGTTATCGGAGAATGGTTGCGGGTGGATTTTATCGAAGGTCAGGCTATGTTGGCGCAGACGCTACCGGCCGCCGCGGAGGTTGCGCATGAGCAGCCGCCCAGCTTAAGCTGGCAAGAAAGGTTGCGGTCCTGGGTGTATATAGCTATGGACCTTGATATCACCCAACCGACCACCTACCTGGCCGCTGTGTTACCGGCTTCCCATGGGAACACCACGGTGGTGCGGCTGCCGGGGGCGCGTCCTATGACTGACCCTATGCCGACTGGTGAACACTCGCTCGATCCGCCGCTTGATCTACCTGAACCTAGTCGGTTGGATGATGCCGTTTGGGGGGATGATCGCATTGCCGGTGCACTGGCCGATGTAAACTTCGCCACCTCGAGTCGCCTGAGTGCTTTAGCGCAGGTTGCCTGGGGAAATGACCCGCTTGTTCTAATTTTGCATACCCACAGTTCAGAGATGTATGTCAGCTCGGATTTTACTCCGGCATCATCCCAGACCTCCCATCGCTTTAACGCTGTAGATACCGGAGTAATCCGAGTAGGCGAAGTGATGGCCAAGACACTCTCGCACCGCTACGGCATACCGGTGGTACACTCCAAGGAGATCCATGATTTTCCCAGTCATACCTTGGCATATTCCAATGCGGCGGTTACCATCCGCAGTCTGTTGGCCAAGTATCCGAGTATAAAAATCGTGCTGGATGTACACCGCGATGCGGCTGAAGGGGTGTCTTACGTACGATCTGTAAATGGGACCTCAGCTGCGCAAGTGATGCTGGTCGTCAGCGAGTTGGGCAAGACCAAACCGGCGCTGCATCCGAATTGGGCAAAGAACGTCCAGTTTGCTCAGGCAATGCAGATGACCATGGAAGCCCTGTATCCCGGCTTATATCGTTCCTATCCACTGGTGAGCGCGCGGTACAATCAGCACCTACATCCCAATATGGTGCTGCTGGAAGTGGGGAACTATGAAGATGACGAGAAGTATGCCTTGCGCAGCGCGGCCATGATGGCCGACGTAATCGCCGTCATGCTGGAATGGACCCAAGGAAAACCTCTGGGCATCGCTCCTGAAGTGCAGGTTACGACAGCGGCCGCTCAGCCTAAACCGATGCCGCAGCCTACCCAGGGCGTGCAACCGGTGCCGCTGGAGGTAGACGATCCTGTACCGTTGTCTCCGCCGGCGCAAACGGTGAGCCCTGGCAAGGCTGGACAGACGCCGCTGCGCCCGGTGGATCCGCCGCGTATGCCACCTCCCAATCCTACGGTCAAGCGGCCTTAAATGCAGATAGTCGGCTACTTCGCCTCAGACGTGCTTTTGGCGTTACGTCTGAACACTTGATAAAGGAATGTCGTCTCTTCCATGCGTAAGACGAAAATCATGATCAAGTAGACCAGGCCGCCCGTTCCAACTCCGATGCCTACTTCCGTCACCCGGCCTGGGAGAGTACTTGTGCCGAACAAGGAAGCACCGACCGTCGCCGCCCCCCAAACTGCGAAACCCATTACGGCGGAGGCGATCAGAGAGCGTATGGTGCAGCGCAACATGCGTCCGGCATCGATGCGTCCCAAATGTTTGCGGAGTCTGAGCAGGTAGTTGAGCAAATTGATGATGCTGGTAAGCGAGGAGGCTAAAGCCAAGCCGCCGTGAGCCAGTGGGGTGAATTTTAAAAAAGCGAGGCTTAGCGTCGCATTTACCAAAATCGCATTCAAAGACACTTTAACCAGCGACTTGGTATCCTGAAGAGAGTAGTAAACCTGAACAAGTACTTGAATGACGGCTTGCGAAATCAGGCCGGGGGCATAGAACAGCACGGCCTGGGCGGTCATCAGAGTATCCGCGGAGGTAAAGGCTCCGCCCTCGAACAGCAGTCGAACTAAAGGCACGCGCAACACGGCCAGGCCGACCGCTGCAGGAATGGTTAAGGTGAGGACAAAGCGGATGCCTTGCGAAAACATTTCCCGGAAGTCGTCGATTTCGCCTTTGGCTTTCAGTCCGGCCAAGGTCGGCAGTATCACCATAGATACGCCCATACCGAATACTCCAAGCGGCAGCTGTACCAGCGTGTTCGCCACACGGAGCGCGCTGACGCTGCTCTCGGCCAGGCTTGAGGCCAGCGAGCTGCTTACAATGAAATTAAGCTGCGCAATGGAGGAACTGATTACCGCAGGTCCCATGAGGTAGAGTATTTGTTTAATGCCGGGATGGTGGAGTTGAAAAGCATAGCGGCGCGGTCGGGCTTTCTTAATAAAGAACGGCATTTGAATCAGGAAGTTGACACAGGCGCCGGCAACGGTGCCGATACCCATTCCGACTACGCCGTAGCGCCCTCCCAACAGGTAGATGCCTAAGATGATCACTGCGTTGTATAGGATGGGGCCCCATAAAGGGGCGTTGAAGCTCTTGTACGACTTATGTACGCCCATGCCTAATCCGGCCAACGCAGTAAAGAAGACAGCGGGAAACATAATCCGCATCAGCTTAATCAACAACCGGCGGGTTTCGCCTTCGTAGGCATAACCGACAATGTATGAAAGCGAAGGAGAAAAGATAACGCCTAGCGCCGTCATCAGTACCAATGCGATAAAGCCCAACGTGAAGAATGTCCACGCCATGCGCCAACCATCTTCTTCTTCGTCGCGCGCTAGATAACTGGTGAAGGTGGGTATGAAAGCGGCATTCAGACCTCCGGCAACCAAGATGAAGTACATAAGATCAGGTATGTTAAAGGCCTGACGGAAGACGTCGGTTTGCCAGTTCGAGCCAAATACGATAGCTATGGATCGTTCTCGAATAAAGCCCAGGAGTCTGCTTAACAGAATTAAGACCATCACCAAGCCGGCGGTTCTAGCGACGGGACGTTCGGCCAAATACGCTCACCTCAAAAAGCTTGTTTGTATGGCGTGATCAGATACGGCAAGCCGTGTAAGTCGGCAGCTATCTTTTTATTATCCCACTAATCCTAGTAAAAAGTGCGACGAAGTGCTCTTAGCGCCGTACTATGCGCAGGACCTCAAGGTTTAGGCAGGATGTCGCAACCAAACGGCACACTGTGGGAGTACTTCGCTCCGTAGGCTGCCGATACCTTGGCGAGTAAGTCTTATCCGAAGCTGAATTAGTTGAGTTGTAACGGAAGGAGCCCTGTTTTGGAGCCCGGGCCCTGATGCTTGAGCAGAGTTTTGGTGAATGCTATAATGTGCGTTAGTGTCACAAGCAATCAGTTTCTTGAGAGGCGGCTCTTTTATTGCAACACCGGATACGGAATTTCTGCATCATTGCCCATATAGACCATGGCAAATCGACGCTGGCGGACCGTTTATTGGAAAAGACGGGTGCTATCGCGCATCGGGAGATGACGAGCCAAGTGCTCGATTCCATGGATTTGGAGCGCGAGCGCGGCATCACTATTAAGTTAACGGCCGTGCGCAGCGAATATAAGGCAAAAGATGGGGAGACTTATATTCTAAACTTGATCGATACTCCCGGACACGTCGACTTCTCTTATGAAGTGAGTCGCTCTTTGGCGGCTTGTGAAGGCGCGCTGTTGGTGATCGACGCCTCGCAGGGGATTGAGGCGCAGACCTTGGCCAACTTGTTTCTGGCGCTGGAACACGATCTGGAGATTATTCCCGTCATCAACAAAATTGATTTGCCTAGCGCCGATCCGGAACGGGTTATGCGAGAAATAGAAGATACCATCGGCTTGGACGCCTCGGAAGCCATTTTGGTAAGCGCCAAGGCCGGGATCGGTATTGATGAGGTGCTGGAAGCCGTAGTACAGCGCATACCTCCCCCTAAGGGCGATCCGGAAGCGCCTCTCCAGGCCCTGATATTCGATTCCCACTTCGATATGTATCGCGGTGCCGTCGCTTATATATGCGTTAAACAGGGTACGCTGCGCGTGGGGACGACCATCAAAATGATGTCTACCGGGCGTACCTTTCTAGTAACCGAACTGGGGGTCTTTTCGCCCCGGATGTTACCTGTTGCTGAGCTCCGAGCAGGCGAAGTCGGTTGCGTCATAGCCCAGATGAAGGACGTTAAGGATACCCGAGTCGGCGATACCATCACGGATGCCGATCACCCGGCGAACGCGCCGCTACCTGGCTACCGCAAGGCGGTTCCCATGGTGTATTGCGGTCTCTATCCGGTAGATAACGAGGAGTACAACGACCTGCGCGACGCGCTGGAAAAGTTGCAGCTGAACGACGCATCCTTAAGCTTTGAGCCGGAAACATCCACAGCGCTTGGTTTTGGCTATCGTTGCGGCTATTTGGGCCTGCTGCATATGGAGATCATTCAGGAACGCCTGGAACGGGAATTCGGTCTGAACCTCATCGCCACGGCTCCGAGCGTGGTGTACCACGTATACCTCACGGACGGAACGAAACAGGTGATCGATAATCCCGCCCATTATCCGGATCCGGCCATCATCGATAGGGTGGAAGAGCCGTATGTTCATGCCAAAATCATGGTACCGCAGGACTTTGTCGGGCCGGTGATGGAGCTGTGTCAGAACAAGCGCGGCCAGTTTAGAACGATGGAGTACATCAGCCCTGAACGTGCTCAAGTGGAATACGACTTGCCGCTGGCTGAAATATTAATGGACTTCTTTGATCGCCTCAAGTCGCGTTCAAAGGGGTATGCCTCACTGGATTATGAAGTGACCGGTTACCGAGAGAGCAAACTGGTTAAGATGGAGATTTTGCTCAACTCGGAACCTGTCGACGCCCTCTCTTGTATTGTGCATCGCGACAAAGCGCAAGAACGAGGGCGGTTGCTGACGGATAAATTGAAAGAGGTCATCCCGCGCCAGATGTTTGAAGTGCCGATTCAGGCAGCCATCGGCTCCAAAATTATCGCCCGGTCAACGGTACGCGCCTTGCGCAAGGACGTACTCGCCAAATGCTATGGCGGCGATGTCTCACGTAAGCGCAAGCTGCTGGAGAAACAGAAAGCGGGTAAGAAACGCATGAAGCAGTTGGGATCGGTGGAAGTGCCGCAGGAAGCTTTCCTGGCGGTGCTTAGCTTGAGCGATGATGATTAATCCGGACCCATCTCAACGAAACATACGCTTGCGCCGCGGCGCGCCGGCTTCAGCTCTAGGGACAGGACTCTATGTTCATGTCCCTTTTTGCATGCGTAAATGCCTATACTGCGATTTCAATTCCTATGCGGCTTCCTCTGACCAAATCTCGGCTTATGTTGAGGCTCTCTTGGCTGAGATACGGTTATATGCCGGTCTGAATGAGTTCCAAAACGTAGCCTTCACCACGCTGTTCATAGGCGGCGGTACGCCTACGTTGCTTCCCGTATCCGACCTGGAACGGATCATCCGCGTAGCATCGTCTCTTAGTGTGCAGCCACCTGAAGAAATCTCTATTGAAGCGAATCCGGGGACCGTGTCTCCGGATTCCCTGCAGGCTTTGCGCCGCATGGGCATCAATCGATTGAGTTTAGGCGTGCAAAGCTTTGATGGGAGGTTGTTGCAAGTGTTAGGGCGAGTACATACGGCGGATGAAGCCGTTGCAGCGGTCGATTGGGCTCGCCGCGCAGGTTTCGCCAATATCAACCTGGACTTGATGTTTGCTTTACCCGGGCAGAGCTTGCAACAGTGGCAAGCCACCTTGGCGGCTGCCTTGGACTTGCAGCCGGAACACATTTCCTGCTATAGCCTGATCATTGAGGAAGGTACGCCTTTTGGGCAAATGTATGACAAAGGCTTGCTCCCCTTGCCTGGGGAGGATCTGGAGGCGGAGATGTTTGAGTATGCCGTACGGCAACTCAAGGCGGCAGGCTATGAGCATTATGAGATCTCCAACTTTGCGCGTCCAGGCTATCGTTGTAAGCACAATCAAATTTACTGGCGCTGTGCCCCCTACTTAGGCTTGGGGTGCGGCGCCCACTCCTATTGGGGCGGCGAACGCCGGGCAAACGCAGCTAAGCCGGCAGAATACCGACGCCTGGCGCTACAAGGCCGTCTACCCATCGTGGAGCGACAGGTCCTCACAAAAGACGAACAAATGGATGAAAGCATGATGCTGGGCTTGCGTATGCTCGAAGGCGTCAGCGCAAAAGGGTTCCGGCGGCGCTTCGGTCTTCAACTTACGGATGTCTACGGTCCGCAGATACAAAGGTTGCAGGCATCCGGTCTTGTGCACTGGGATTCCGATCGGTTATCCCTTACTCCACGAGGTGTCCTCTTAGGCAACCAGGTGTTCGCGGCATTTTTGAGAGGTTAATAGTGACCAAAAGGCTGATTTTTTCATTTTCATTCAAGGAGAACGAGCTGCTTATGACTAATACCTCTTTCATATCCAAGTGTTAGGGAGGCGATGGTTATAATGCGATTTTACAGACGAAGTATTGTTGTGTTGGCGTTATTGGTAATGTTGGTACAGGGCATCTCAGCCCAGGAGACCATCACGCTCAGATGGACGACATGCTGCGCTCAACCCGATCGTCATGAATTGTTCCAGACTTGGGCGCGCCGGTATGAAGCACGCAACCCGGGCGTCAAGATCGAATGGGAATATCCCGCCGGATCATACGGAGCGGTTCTGACCACTCGCATTGCCGGCGGCGCCGCTCCCGACATAATGTGGATCGGCGGTTCTTACTGGCAACTCTACCAAGGGTTCGCTTCACTCAATGACTTCGCCGCAACCAATCCGACGTTACAAGAGACGATGCCTTCCGCTTTTCCGTTGTTTACCATGAATGACCAATTAGGTGCGGCACCCTACGGCATGAACACCGTGGTCTTTTTTATAAACCAGCGCATTCTGAACGAAGTCGGCTTACCTTTCCCGAGAACCAGCTGGACCTGGGATGACTTCATCAAAATGGGTAAGCAGCTCACACGAGACATCAATGGCGACGGCATCATCGATCGCTTCGCCTTCGATTTTCGTTCCGGCGGTTACGATCAGACGGCCGTTGCTTGGGGCAGTCCGCCGTACGCCCCCGATATGAAAAAGGTGGCCTTTAACAATCCGGTTACGGCTGCGCTAATGCAAATATTCGCTGATTTAATGAGCGGCGTACACGGCCAGCTCTGGGCTCCGGCCACTACGGGCACCTATGCGGCGCAATTGGCGGGCAACGGATCGGTAGCCATGGTGGCGGGCGGCGTATGGGCCATACCTACAATGCGGTCGTTAGAGTCGGATGAATGGGAAGCCATTCCGTTTCCTTGGCTGGAATACGAGGGACAGCGCCACCGAAACTCCTTTGCTTCCGCTGAGGGGTGGGCCGTCTCCACTACCACTAAATATCCGGAAGAGGCGCGCAAATTTGTGGCGTTTCTACTTGAACGGGAGCAAATGAACGAATTTGCTCAGTTGGGCGCGATTATTCCCGCCCAGGCGTCGGTTGCCAGATCGTTTTTCACGCCTACAAGCGTCAAACCGCAGAATATGGCGGCCTTCCTGGATGCTTTAGAAACAGCCAACCCATTGGTGCAATACCATCCCATCGGCAACGAGGTGCTGGCGGCCATTCGACCGGTGATGAATCAGCTTTGGGCAGGGCAAATTCCGGCAACCAGCGCACTCGCGCAAATGGAGACCATCGCCAATCAAATGCTGGACGAATACTGGGCCGATAAATAATTACACCTGTGACTATTTCGCAGGGGGAGCCGAGGTACCCCGGCTCCCTCTTTTCATGGCATGGCGACCCTAGCGCAGACGGCCTTGGCGGCTCTTGCAAGGGAGGCGCTGCGCGTGCTTCTTGACAAATACAGGTGGCAGTGCTATTTTGGGTATAGATTTAGCACTCCCTTGGTGCGAGTGCTAAGAATGCGAGCCGATACAGGTAAGTACATGCTCACCTGTTGAGACTAACAGTGGTGATGCGTGGTGGATAAGCGAAAAAGAGCTATTCTGCGGGCAATCACCGATGACTATATCGAAACTGCTGAACCCGTGGGTTCTCGCACGATCGCCCGCAAATACCGGATAGGCGTCAGTCCCGCTACGATTCGCAATGAAATGGCCGAACTAGAAGAAAGCGGTTATCTTGCGCAGCCGCATACATCAGCGGGGCGTATTCCGTCAGATAAAGGGTATCGCTTTTATGTAGACGCTTTGATGCCACAGGCCGATCTGCCCGACGCAGAGATGGAACTCTTGCGTGCCCAGGTGGAGGTGTCGGTTGGGGCTATCGAAGACGTTATTCGTCGTGCTACACGCTTGTTGGCTACGCTCACGCATTATGCCGCGATCGCCATGGCGCCCAGTCTGATGGACAGCGTGGTTAAAACGGTACAGTTTGTGCCTATAGACGATGCGCATGTTTTGATCGTCGTCGTGATCGCGCCGAATTTCGTCCAAAACCGGATTGTGCCGTTAACGGTCACGGATCCTCTGAAGCTGACTCAGCTGGCTCACGATGTATCAGCCGTTTTACGGGGCAAAACCATTCGTCACATCACCCGCGGGTTGCATAACCACTTGCTGGAGTTAGTCCCCAACGGCATTTTGGCCGATACTTTGTACGACATGCTGTCAATAGGTCTGGCTAACACGGCGGTTGAAAAAGTCTACCTTGAAGGTAGCATCAACTTAATAGATCAACCCGAGTTTCGTGAAATAGAGAAAGCGAAAGTATTGCTGTCCGTATTGGAAGAACGAGAGAGCATCCTCGAGTTGTTAAGCCAAGCCGGGCCGGGTACGAAAGTCGCGATCGGCAGTGAAAATCTGTCGAAATCGATGCATGAGTGCACTGTGGTTAGCGCCACATACCGTGTGCACGGCCGCGATGTGGGCAGCGTAGGACTAATCGCGCCTACTCGTATGGAATACACCAAGGGGATCGCACTGGTTGAGGCGGTTGCGGACTTGATATCAGGACTGCTTAGCGAGATGAGTGGGTACAAATAAAGTATCCACTCAACACCATCAGCCATAGGCGAGCTCCGGGGTCGCGACCTAAGTGGAGCTCATCACCGCATAACCTATACTTATTGCATTTGCATGCCGTCAGTTAGGCGACGCACGTTTACCGAGGAACTTCTGGAGGGACCGTATTGACCAGTCATTGTGCAGATAAGAACCAGGAATCGACGTCTGAACACATTACGGAATCATTGGAAAGCGAAGTCGAAACTAAAGAGAGTACTCCCGCCCAGGCGGAGGAGCAGCAGGACGCCCTCCGTGACGAAGTGGATTGGGCAGCCAAATGCGCCGAGCAAGAACAGGTAATTACAGATTTGGCTGCACAGTTGGCGCGCTTGCGCGCTGATTTCGACAACTACCGGCGACGTACGAAAAACGAGATAGAAGAGATTACGAGTCGTGCCGGTGAGAAACTAATTACTAAAATGCTCCCGGTTCTCGACAATCTTGATCGCGCTTGTAACGCAACAGAGCAGGGAGGCAGTCTAGAGAGCATCACCGCCGGTATTGAACTGGTGCGGCGAGGTCTACTCGATATTTTGGCGGCGGAAGGGCTTGAAGAGGTGCCCGGCGTAGGGGCCCCGTTTGATCCTTATATCCATGAAGCGGTTGATCGCAGCGATGATGCGACTACTCACGTGGTTGCCGTCTACCAAAAAGGTTACAAATTGGCAGGACGAGTGTTACGAGCAGCGATGGTGAAGGTCGGCCCGGAGCCTGCTGCCGATTCGGATGGACAATAGGAGGCACGTTTAATGAGCAAGGTAATTGGCATCGACTTAGGTACAACCAACTCCGTAGTCGCGGTGATGGAGGGTGGCGAACCTGTCGTTATTCCAAATGCGGAGGGAGGCCGTACAACCCCTTCCGTAGTGGCTTTTTCCAAGCCGGAGGCCGACAAAGAGGTTGAGCGCTTGGTAGGTCAGGTGGCGAAGCGGCAAGCCATCAGCAACCCCGATCGCACGGTCGTCTCCATAAAGAGACATATGGGTACGGATTATAAGGTGCGTATTGACGGACGCAACTATAGTCCGCCGGAAATTTCGGCCATGATCCTCCAAAAACTGCGCGCCGACGCTGAAGCATACCTGGGTGAATCCGTAACAAAAGCAGTCATCACTTGCCCGGCGTACTTCACTGATGCTCAGCGGCAAGCCACAAAAGACGCCGGCGTCATCGCGGGGTTGGAAGTCCTGCGAATAATCAATGAGCCTACGGCGGCCGCTCTGGCCTACGGTTTGGATAAAGAAGGCGACCAAACCATCTTAGTCTTCGATCTGGGCGGCGGTACATTCGACGTCTCCATCCTGGAAATCGGCGACGGCGTCTTTGAAGTTAAGGCTACCCGAGGAAACAACCGGTTGGGCGGCGACGATTTCGACCAACGCGTTATCGAATGGATGGTCCAAGAATTCAAGAAGAGTACCGGGATTGATCTAGGCAAGGATCGTACGGCTATGCAGCGGCTTAAAGAGGCAGCCGAAAAGGCGAAAATTGAACTCTCCGGACTCATGCAGACCAACATCAACCTGCCCTTCATCTCCATGAGCTCAGATGGTCCGGTGCACTTGGATCTGGATCTTACCCGGGCCAAGTTTAACGAACTCACGCGCGACCTGGTCGATGCAACCATGGAGCCCACGCGGGCCGCGTTGGCGGATGCCGGCATCGAGCCCAAGGAAGTCGATCGGGTGATCTTAGTAGGTGGATCTACCCGCATTCCGGCCGTTCAAGACGCCATCCGCAATATGATGGGCAAGGATCCCCACAAGGGCGTGAACCCGGATGAGGTAGTAGCCATCGGCGCTGCTATTCAGGCTGGTGTTTTAGCCGGCGAAGTGAAGGATGTGGTTCTCCTCGACGTCACGCCGTTATCTCTGGGTATTGAAACGCTTGGCGGCGTGATGACTCGGTTGATTGAGCGCAACACAACCATTCCGACATCAAAGAAGCAGATATTCTCCACCGCTGCCGATAATCAGACGACTGTAGATATTCACGTCCTCCAAGGCGAACGGCCTATGGCTGCAGACAATGTGACCTTAGGGCGCTTCCAATTATCCGGTATTCTGCCCGCGCCGCGAGGCGTACCGCAAATTGAGGTCAGTTTTGATATCGATGCCAACGGTATCGTCAAAGTATCAGCGAAAGACTTAGGTACCGGAAAGCAGCAAGAGATCACCTTGACGGCGCGCACGGGTCTGTCTGAGAAAGATATCGATCGGTTGGTAAAAGAGGCTGAAGCTAATGCGGAGGCCGACGCCAAGCGTAAGGAATTAATTGAGGCCCGCAATGAGGCCGACGCGCTCATCTATTCGGTAGACCGCAGCGTTAAGGAACTGGGCGACAAAGTGACCGAACAGGAGAAGGCGGATATTAAAGAAGCCCAGGAAGCGCTGCGTGCGGTTATAGGCGGCGAAGACGTCACGGAGATTAAGAACAAGCAAGAGGCGCTCAGTGAACTGCTGCACAAAATAACCAGTCGCGTTTATGCCGAGACGGCCAAGACTGAACCGGAGGGCGGAGCTCAGAGTACGGATGAGTCCGGGGCCGATGCGGATAATGTGGTAGATGGCGAGTATGAAGTGCATGACGACCAAAACTGAGTATGATCTACCTTAATCTCGGGATATAGATTAAGGTTTGTTCGTGTGAGCGATTAGCGGGTCGCGACATATGGTCTGCGCCGGAAGCAACATTAGGTCGGTCGCATGTGTTCTTCCGGCGCGGCCGCGGCAGCCTGAATGAGAGCTGATTGGTTTTGGTCTCTCAACACGTCGGCTGCCGTACGGAGCGACCCCTATTTATCTTCTTATTCCGCAATGCTATACTGGCTTGCGGGAAGATGGCTGTAGCTCGCATCTCTGGGAGGCGTGGCAGTGGCAAAAAGGGATTACTACGAGGTGTTAGGCGTCGGTAAGAACGCCACCGAAGCCGAAATAAAAAAGGCCTACCGGAAACTGGCTCGCCAGTACCATCCGGATGTGGCAAAGGACGATCCGCAGGCAGCCGAGAAGTTCAAAGAGGTTGCCGAGGCATATAAGGTGCTGTCGGATCCGGACGCACGCGCCCGCTACGACGCCATGGGACACGCCGCCTTTGAACAAGGTATGGGCGGCGCAGGCGGTTTCGATCCCTTCGGCGGTTTTGACGATCTTGGCGATATATTCGATATGTTTTTTGGTCGCGGCGGCGGTATGGGGCGCCAACAACGAGGGCCTCAGAAGGGCGCCGACCTGCGTTATGATTACACCATGGAGTTTATTGACGCGGCCTTTGGTAAGGAAATAGAGATTGAAGTCCCGCGTTCGGAGACTTGTCCGCATTGCCGCGGCAACAAAGCGGAGCCCGGCACGCCCATTGTCAACTGCGACGCTTGCGGTGGTAAAGGTGAAACTCAACAGGTGCGCCAAACGCCATTCGGTCGTATGGTGAATGTGATGACCTGTACCAAATGCCGCGGTGAAGGGAAGATCGCCAAACAAACATGCTCGGAGTGTCATGGTAACGGTACGGTGCACCGCCGCCGCCGGGTAACCGTGAAGATTCCGGCAGGTGTTGAATCGGGCATGCGCGTCCGGGTCGCCGGTGAAGGGGAAGCTGGTATGCGCGGCGGTCCACCGGGCGACTTGTATGTGTTTGTTACCGTAAAACCGCATTCGTTTTTCGAACGCGACGGTGACGATGTGGTTTGTGAAGTGCCTATCAGTTTTTCGCAAGCAGCTTTAGGCGATGAGATCGATGTTCCCACCTTGGAAGGAAAGACGAAGTTGAAGATTCCCGAGGGTACCCAAACGGGCACAAGCTTCCGTTTGCGCAACTTCGGCATAGCTTCCGTGCGTGGATACGGCCGTGGAGATCAGCGTGTGATAGTGAAAGTGGTGACGCCCACCAAACTCACGGCGCGTCAAAAGGAGTTGCTGCGGGAGCTGGGCGATCTTGCATCTAATGGCCAAACCGGCGAGAATAAGTCGTTCATCAATCGGATGCGGGACGCGGTGCGCGGGAATCGTTAGCGGATGCCGGTTACATGCAAGGAGGAGTCGCATTGTCTCAAGGTGAGCAACACGCCGCAACATGGCTGGAGGTAGCTGTGACCACCAGCGCGGAAGCGGTGGATGCGATCAGTGAGATACTCATGCAATTAGAGGCCGGGGGTGTGGTTATAGATGACCCTCGGCTTCTTGCGCGTCGTGCTGCCGAAATTGGCCCCGAGCTGATTGATGAGCCCGATATTGTTGCGGCGAAGCGCTTGTACATAAAGGATGCGTTAAACGGGGGAAAACCAGACGATCGACATAACGACGCGCCGGTGGTAGTGCGTGCCTATTTGCCCGGCAGCCTTGGCGATTATGATTGGCAGGCGCTCCAAGAGCAGGTCAGGGGTTTGCATGCGGTCGGACTTGATCCGGGTCCCGCCCTGGTGACGACAGGTGTGGTGAGCGAAGAAGACTGGGCGGATGCATGGAAACGGTTCTATACGATACAGCGGATAGGCCGCTCAATAGTGATCGTACCGTCATGGTTGGAATATGATCCTATGCCCGGTGATGTGGTGGTGCAACTGGATCCCGGCATGGCGTTCGGTACTGGGACACATCCATCTACACGACTGTGTTTGGCTGCGCTGGAGGACTTTGTAAAGCCCGGCTGTTCAGTGCTCGACATTGGTACCGGTTCCGGCATCCTGGCCATTGCAGCGGCCAAGTTGGGCGCCATGGTCACGGCGATTGATATTGATGCCGGCGCAGTTGCTATTGCCGCTGAAAATGCAGCGGCCAATCAGGTGGAAGAGAAGATCGTCACCGCGACCGGAACGTTGTCCTGCGTACCACCCGAGCAGAAATACGATTTGATCGTAGCGAACATTGTGGCTGACGCCATTATCGATATGAGCCCTGCTGTCGTGCGACATCTATACCCCGCGAGCCGGTTCGTTGCGGCAGGTATTGTCAATAATCGTTTGCCCGAGGTAGACGCGGCTTGGCAACGCGCCGGTTTGACGGTCCGCGACAGCCGTCGCTTAGATGAATGGATTTGTCTTGTGGGGAGCCTATAGCTATGTATCGGTTTTTTGTCTCGCCGGAGCAGTTGGAGGTTGATGCGCATGGGCAAGTACGGGCGGCGCACATCACTGCATCCGAAGCGGCGCATGCGGCACGCGTATTGCGTTTACAAACCGGCACACAGGTGGTCGTGTGTGACGGTACCGGTATGGAGTACTTGGCCGTGCTGGAAAAGGTGACGCCCACGCACTGTCATGCTCAGGTGACCGAACAACGCATGTGTCCGGCTGAGCCCGGCATCTCCGTTTGCCTGATGCAGGGCTTGGCCAAAGGCGACAAGATGGATTGGATCGTGCAAAAGAGCGTCGAGTTGGGAGTAACGGCTGTTTTTCCGGTTCAGACCGCCTACAGCGTCGTTCGTTTGGATGAAGCGAAGGCCAAGGGACGAGTGGAGCGGTGGCGGAAGATTGCGCAAGAGGCGGCTAAGCAGTGTGGTCGAGCCGTTCCTCCGCATATCTATGCTCCTGCGCCGCTGTCTGTGGCAGTAGAGCAGGTACGGGCGCGACATTTGCTTATACCATGGGAGAATGCCGTTCTGCCTTTAAGAACGGCGCTACAGCAAGAGTTACGTAGGGAGAAAACTGCCGGTGCGGCGCCGCAGGCTGCGTCACCTTATGATTTTGGTATCGTCATCGGTCCGGAAGGCGGTCTGCCTTCAGAGGAAGTGCAACCATTGTCGGCGCACGGCGCGGTAGCGGTAACTTTGGGATCGCGCATCCTACGCACTGAAACAGCCGCGATCGCAACCTTAAGGGCAGTACTTTACGAACTGGGTGAGTTCGGCGACAATCGCAGCTTGACGGAGTGGAGGTAGCTTTTTCATGCGCATCGGCGTTGTTTCGGACACTCATATCCCCGCACGCGCCCGCAGCTTGCCGGCACAGCTCTTTACCGGCTTAATGGGTGTAGATATGATCCTGCATGCAGGTGATCTGGTCGATATGCAGGTGCTGACGGAGTTGGCCGTTTTGGCGCCGGTTTACGCCGTGCACGGCAATGTTGACCCGATAGAGATCAAACGTCGCCTTCCGCGTACCCGGATTGTAGAGGCCGGTGCATTTCGTATTGGTCTGGTACATGGCCACGGACCTGGCGGCAACACGCCGCAGCGCGCGTTGCAGACGTTCAACGATGTTCATTGCGTGGTGTTTGGTCATTCCCATCAGGCGTTATGCGAACGGCGCGGCGAGGTATTGCTTTTTAACCCCGGTTCGCCTACCGATAAGCGGTGGAGTGAGAAACACTCCTACGGTATCCTCACGGTGACCGATGCGGGTAATACGGGAGAGATCATCTACTTCTAAGGTCTGCATGCTCAAAGGGGCAGTTATTGAGGAGTTGGGATCATGAAATTGTATGCCATAGGTGACCTGCATTTGCAGGGAGGAAAGGATAAACCTATGGATGTGTTCGGACTCCACTGGGAAGATCATCCCGACCGTATTCGCCGGGCTTGGGAAGGTGTTGTGGAATCGCAGGACTGGGTACTGCTTCCCGGTGATATCTCTTGGGCGATGCGCTTGGAGGAGATGGCGGACGACTTGGCGTACCTGGCGGCGTTACCCGGTAGAAAGGTGTTACTGCGCGGGAATCATGATTACTGGTGGCAGAGCCTCAGTAAGGTGCGGCAGGCGCTGCCTGAGGGCGTGTCGGCGTTACAAAACGATTACATACCACTTACCAATAACTGGGCGGTGTGCGGTACCAGGGGGTGGGAGCTACCAAACACCTCGGGAACCACGGCGCACGATTACAAGATATATGAACGCGAACTCATCCGTTTGCGGTTATCTCTCGATGGCGCCAAACGCGGCGGATATCGTCATTTAGTGGCTATGCTGCATTTTCCGCCGACCGACGGTCAGGGTACGCCGAGTGGCTTTACAACCTTGCTGGAAGAGTACGGAGTAGAAATCTGCGTATACGGCCACCTACACGGTGCAGCGCAACAGTTTGCCCTCAGAGGCGTCCATCGCGGCGTCCACTACCATCTGGTAGCCTGCGACGCTTTACGCTTTACCCCTTTATTCTTGACAACCTTGGATTAATTACGACATCTCTTCCGGCGGTCGAGAAGCTACAGCTCGGTTGAGGACGGGTGATCCCGGACGACACGTGTTCCGGTTACCAGATAGATGACGCGTTCAGCGATATTGGTGGCATGATCGGCAATGCGTTCCAGAGCACGCGCCGCAAACAGCAGGCTCAGAGCCTGACCCGCCCGCACCGTGTCGTTGCCTTGCATGATGAACAACAACAACTCGTCGTACAGTTCCGTATAAAGGCGATCAATAGGTTCATCATCTTTGCAGACTTTTTGCGCCAGTGCGACATCGCGCCTGACAAATGCATCTAAGCTTTCGTGCACCATTTGGCGTGCCAATGTAGACATGCGGGGGATATCGATCAGCGGCTTGATGAGACGATCCGCTCCGATACGCTGCGCAATTGCTGCTATATCGTGAGCGTGGTCACCCATTCGCTCTAAATCGGTGATGACCTTAAATACGGTGGTGACTGCCCGTAAATCACAAGCCAACGGACGCCTGAGCGCCAAGAGCTTTACACAGGCCGCCTCGATCTCGCGTTCCAAATCGTCAATCGCGTCGTCTCCGTCTATGACTTTTTGCGCTAAGAGTAATTCCTGTCCGCTAAGGGCGCGGTCCGCGTCAAATATCGCTTCTTCAACCAGCGTTCCCATACGCAGAATATCTTGATGAATGGCTTCGAGCTCGGTTGCACATCGTCCATGACTCATGGATCTATCTCCTTTACAGGTTGTTGCCGTTAAGTAGTGACTGTAATGTGAGATAGTCACCTGTGAGGAAACTCTCAGTGCGGGGATCGCCGGGACGTTCAAAGATGCTTGCGGTCGGACCTAGTTCGATCATTTCCCCATTACATAAGAATGCCATGGTTTCAGCTACTCTACCTGCCTGATCGGGTTCTCGGGTTGCCCATACCAGTGTCATTTTATGCGTGCTGATGATGTTGGCCACCGCGTCTTCAAAGCGGGCTCGCCCCATGTTGTCCAATCCGCGCGTAGGATCATCCAATAGTAGAATACCGGGTAAGCGTACGATGGTGCGAGCCAACGTAAGCAAGCGTAAAAGCACCGGATTAGAGACGGAGTAAGGTTGATGCAGTTGATTACGCACCGTGCTCCATAAGCCTACTAAACGGAGTACATGCTCTACTCGCGCGCCGATGTCCGCCAAGTGCGCGCCCTGTAAAGGCAAGGCTACCTCGGCAAACGGTGTACGGGCCAATGGTGCTGTAATATGCAACCCGACGCGTTGACGTACCTCGCCGACAGGTATTTGCTGCAGTTCGACATGTTCGATTTGCACTTTCCCTTTTACCTTGGCTCCCGGCACTTCATACAATAGCCCATTAATAGCCCACAAAAGAGCGGACTTGCCTGAATTGACCGGTCCGGTAATGGAAATGGCGCCGCCGGAGGGAACCTGAAAAGAGATCTCTTTGAGCTGGTGCTTCCCTCCAATTTGCACGGACAAATCAGTAACTGAAAGGCTCAGTGCTTTTGGCGGTTCAGGTAGTATCATGAGAAAGAGCCTCCAGAGTAGCGGATAAAGGTATAGTAGACGGGATGGCGCATGGCCGGATCCGACTCATCTGCATGGCCGTGCCTTGCAGTACGCCGGCCAATCCCCCCCAAAGGACGACATTTGTTGCTGTTTGCGTAGTGGTTATGCCCAGTAGTATACCGGCTACGGCGGCGGAACTGCACCAGATGGCTGCCGCGGAGAGAATCTCTCTGGTACCTGGTCCGTGGGCATGCGCAGCCGTGAGAGACAACCCTAAGGAGCGCATAGCCGCCGCGGTTGCCATTTCCCCGGGCACGAGCGTACGCTGAACGACTACGGCCTGCATGGCGCGCGCCGCGCTATACTGAATGACTACATAGATAAAAGCGCCTGATGCGTATAACATCCACCCGGCAAAAACGTTGTTCGGCCACAATAACGTGCCGGGCAAAGCAAACAGAATGGGTGATAGGACAGCCAAAGAGACGACGTTGTGGTGTAACCAGACGAGATTCGCCCTTTTCCACAGCCAGATGCAACAGCCTACTGCAAGCACCAACAACGTCATACTCTGTAAGGTAACCGTCAGTCGGCTCGTCATAGGCGTAATGACGCCCATCAAACGATTTGCGTAGGCGGAGTCGATGATGGGCAATGCGCTTAATCCTAAGAACTCGACCGCGGCCAGAACGATCAAAACGACCAACGCGCCCTTGAGAATGTTCTGGGCGAGACGATTAAGCCGGGGTGGAATGTGCATGCCGGACGGCAACTCCGGCAACGCGCCGAATAAAGGTGGGTACGCCGGTACACCCATGCTGTGCGTTAAACGATAAAGACTATAACGATAGAGGACCATGGCTGTTACAGTTAGTATAATCACTGTCGCTAAAGCGGGCAGCTTGTATAGTATCAGCATGACCGCCGCGCCGTCGGCCAGCAGGCGAGCCAGAAAAATGCCGAGCACATCCGTGAAATCCGTGCCGGTAGAACGGACAAACACCGCAGTAGTCCGACCGGAACGCAGTCCCAGGGAGCGGCAGGCCAGCAGCACAGGCCACCGTGGTTCTACAACTCGCAGCAATAGAATAATCCCTAATGGCAGATAGGATAACGCGATCACGACTCCCAACGCATATGGGCGCCAACCGTGATACGAGAGCGAAGCAATCGGGTTGTTGGGCAGTAGGAGGATAAAGGCCAAAGGCGCTGCCGCTGAAAGCGCAGTTGACCATTCTACCAAAGCGTATGCCGCCTTGGTGAATCGCGTGGGAAGGAGGAAGGCTATAGTTATGCCCAGAGAAACCGCCAGGATAAGTACGATGACGGCGGAACTAATCAGACCAACAAAAAAAGGCACAACCCCCACCACGTGACTCCTTTCGGGCATGATTAACCGCAGCTGCACGTAATCTCTATACGGCGCTGTTATCTCTAAGTATAGCATGCAGCCAAGCCTGACTGTAAATAGCTGCGTTAATAATATGTAAAGCTGCTTAATTTGCAGCTAAGAGTATTTCCGCATCCTTTGCGTGCTTTATCCCTGGCGACAGCGCTACGCTCCTGCTTCGGGCCGTGCGTGTCTCTTCCGCTATGAGCCGCACCTTGAACGGCGTTCGCATAAATGAGAAACATGATAACCTGGCGGCAACGAACGGTTACTGCGGGTTGGCGGAGCTGATCTCCTGTTGCGGGGGTTCAGGTTCCGGCGCAAGTTCGAAAGGAGCGCCGGATGCGTCGTAGCCGTCTAGGCTGATAATGAAGCAACTACCTTTCCCCAAGGTGCTTTCGGCCCATACCTGTCCTCCGCTGGATTCAACGATGTGTTTCACAATAGACAAACCTAAACCTGTGCCGCCTAAGGCGCGTGAGCGGGCTTTATCCACGCGATAGAAACGTTCGAATAAGCGGTTTAAGTGTTGTGAAGGGATGCCCGGCCCGGTATCGCAAACCTTAATTTGCACGGTATTCCCTTCCGGCACCCGGTCCGCTTCGATCCATACTTTTCCGCCCGTCGGCGTGTACTTGACGGCATTATCCAGCAGGTTGATGATGGCTTGCCGCAACAGTTCGCCGTTCATTTTTACGAACAACCCTGGGCTGATCTGTTGAGAAATGGCGATCTCTTTTTCTTGGGCCAGCGGGGCAATCAATTCTAAGCACCGTTCAGCTGCTGCGGCGACCTCGATGAGTTCGACCTCAGGTTGCGCGTTGTCTTCTTCCAAATGCGATAGATCGAGCAAGTCGTTGACCAGATTGGTTAACCGCTCGGCTTCGTCATTTAACACCGTCAGGAAGTGCCGGCAGGTCTCATGATCGTCCATGGCGCCGTCAAGCAAGGTTTCCAGGTAACCTCTAATGGAGGTGATGGGGGTGCGTAACTCGTGCGATACGTTGGCGACAAACTCAGTGCGAATACGTTCCAGTTGTCTGAGCTCGGTAACGTCGTGTAATACGGCTACGGCTCCTGAACGTTTCCCACGCATATTGTGCACCGGGGCGATTTCTACCTGGAAGTGCCGCGGCGGTACGTCGAAGGTTTCGAACTCCAAGGTGGTGGCTAAGCCGGTGGTCATGGTAGATTGCATGATGTACGCAAGCTGATGATGGCGAATGACCTCCAGAACGCTTCTGCCTACGACATCTTCTGCTTTGACCTGAAACAGACGTTCGGCAGCCGGATTGATGAGGGCGACACGGCCGGTTTTTCCCGTAGTGATGACTGCATCGCGCATACTGGTAAACACCGCGCCTAAGCGATCACGGTCGTGTTCCAGCTTGCCGAGCTCTTCGCGTATGCGGCTGACCATTTCGTCCAGAGCGGTTGCCAACCGCGCCAACTCAACGCCGGGAGCCGTGGACAAGCCGGGCAGATTGCCTTCAGGCAATTGCTTAACGGCCTCTCGCAGACGAATGAGGGAATTGATGATCGCCTTAGTGCGCCGGGCGATTTGCCAAATGAAGTAGCCTGTAAGTATGGCCGTCGGCAACGCCATTTCCCATAAACCAAGGGCTATCAGCACACCGGTGAGCAAGCCGGCGCCGGCTATTCCTATCGCCGTCGGTATCGCCGGTAGGAAGTTGGGTTCACGCATCCTGTGTACTTTGCTCCTTAAATTTGTACCCTAAACCGTGCACTGTTTCAATATAGCGCGGGTTTGTGGGGTCGTCATTGATTTTCTGGCGTAGACGGCGAATATGCACATCAAGCGTGCGGGTGGCTCCCGCAAAAGCATAGCCCCATACTTTCTCGAGCAGGAAATCGCGCTCGAGCACTTTGCCCGGGCTTTCCGCCAGTATTTTGAGCAGATCGAACTCTTTGGGCGTAAGGTCGACCTGAACGCCGGCTACTTTTACTTCATGGCGTTCCGTATCAATGACGAGATCGCCGGCGGCCAACAACTCTTCTTCCTGCCATGTAGGCGAACGGCGCAGTACGGCACGCACTCGGGCGAGCAGCTCACGCGGGCTAAAAGGTTTGACCACGTAGTCGTCGGCTCCGATGTCCAAACCTTTCACTCGATCGCGTTCTTCCGTTCTGGCGGTAAGCATAATGACCGGAACTGAGCTTTCCGCTCTGATCTGCCGACAAACCTCATAACCATCAGGATCGGGTATCATCAGATCGAGTATCACTAGGTCCGGCTTTTCCGCCCTAAACACGGACAAAGCAGCGTTGCCGTCGGATGCGGTAAGAACGTCGTAGCCTTCTTTGCGCAAGTTAAAAGAGACTAACTCAAGAATTGCGGGTTCATCATCTACTACAAGCACTCGCTGCGCCATATGAGCGCACCTCCTAATTAAACCCTATAATGGTACTAAGTGATGGTACTTGCGAGGTGATAACGATCTTTGATATGGTTACTTCGCCGTCGGGTGCCTTTCATCCTACGAGGCGAACGTGTTAAAGCAAGATATTGTTGCGCCATAGGTCGAGAATAACCGAACACGGTGTAAATGACGGTGGTATGTGGGGGATTATAAGGTATGCTTACGCATCCGGTCATATTGTACGGTAAAAAAGAGAGTTCTGGGCCCTCGAAAAGGTTGCGCGTAGCCTTTACCACACTGGGATGCAAAGTCAACGTATATGATACGGAAATGGCGGCCGAGCAGTTTCGGCGGGCTGGGTATCAGGTAGTGGATTTCGACCAGCCGGCTGATGTGTACGTGATTAACACGTGCAGCGTTACGAATATGGGTGCCCGCAAGTCGCGGCAGATGATTCGGCGCGCCGTGAATTCGCACCCGGAGGCTGTGATTGTGGCCATGGGATGTTATAGCCAGTATGCCCCTGATGAAGTAGAAGCGATCGCAGGCGTTGATGTGTTGCTTGGCACCCAAGGCAGAAAACATATCGTAGAGTTGGTTGAGGCGGCCCGACAGAATAAACGCCGAGTGAATGCGGTGGGTACAATTATGGCGGAGCGGCAGTTCGAAGAGCTGGACGCGTTGCACTTTGAGGGACGGACGCGCGCGGTTTTGAAGGTACAGGACGGGTGCAACGAGTTTTGTTCGTACTGTCAAATTCCCTGGGCGCGCGGTCGCAATCGCAGTCGTCTGCCCGAACGAGTAATAGAACAGGTTCGAGGTTTGGTACGACAGGGTTTTCCCGAGATCGTACTCACCGGCGTGCACGTGGGTACCTATGGGGAGGATTTATCGCCAAAAACGTCATTGGCCGCATTGTTGCGGGAAGTGGCGCAGATACCCGGGGTGGAACGTCTCAGACTCTCGTCTATTGATCCGCATGAAGTGACCGACGAGTTGATTGAGGTCATGTCGGCCAACGCCAGTATCTGTCATCACCTGCATATTCCGGCCCAATCCGGCGAGGACGGCGTTCTAGCGGCCATGCGGCGGCGTAATACCGTGCAGGAATACCGCAAGCTCGTTGCCCAACTCAGGCGTGAAATACCTGATATTGCCATCACCACGGATATCATCGCCGGCTTTCCGGGAGAAAGCGAGGAGAGCTTTCAGCAGACGCTCGCCTTTTGTCGAGAGATGAAGTTCAACAAGATCCATGCATTTCCTTACTCTCGTAGGAAAGGTACCAAAGCGGATGCGATGCCCGGCCATCTGCCGCGGCAGGTAAAGCAGGAGCGGGCGCGTCGCCTGATCGCATTAAGCGATGAACTGGCCCTTGAACATCACCAGGCTTTGTTGGATCAGACAGTAACCGTATTGGTAGAACAACCCTCCGACTATGCGTCGAAGTACGTGCAAGGGTTAACCGATACATATGTACGGGTACACCTGCCCGGTGACGGCCTGGAACCCGGAGATTTCGTGCAAGTCCGAATTGTGGCGGCCATGGTAGAGTCTGTTGTTGCCGTTATTTTATAGAAATTCGCTTTCTGTCCGTGATTTAGGAAGGAAGGCACACTTAGGCGTCGAATATATGCCGGTACCTTTGTTAGGTGGTCATAATAGGGAACCCCTATCATAGGATGTGAGGTGGGCGAATTTCTATGGCGCAGGATTGTCTGTTTTGTAAAATAGCAGCGAAACAAATACCCAGTCAGGTCGTCTATGAGGATGAGCAAATCGTTGCCTTCCGCGATATTCAGCCACAGGCGCCTGTACATGTGGTCATTATTCCGCGACGGCACATCGCCTCGCTTGAGGCTGCTGAAGATACGGACGTCGAACTGCTCGGTCGCATCGCGTACACGGCGAAGATAGTAGCTGAGCAGCTTGGTATAGCGACAACCGGTTACCGGGTTGTGAACAACTGCGGAACTCATGGGCAACAGACCATTCAGCATATTCACTTCCATCTGCTGGGCGGACGTCAGCTGAGTTGGCCTCCAGGTTGATTATGATTGACCCATATGGGCTCATGGGTGTAAACTCATTGTGTTTACCAGTGCAACACGGTGCGGAAGACAGGTTGTTGCAAACGCAACACCTGGCGCGAAAGGAGGGATTTTACAGTGGCAGAGGTTCGAGTTGGCAAGAACGAATCCCTTGATCGCGCTCTGCGACGCTTTAAACAGAGTTGTCGTAGGTCCGGCGTGCTTGCTGACGCACGCAAGCATGAAGTCTATGAAAAACCTAGCGTAAGACGGAAGAAGAAGTCCGAGGCGGCACGGAAACGTGCTAATCGGATTCGTAGATCCGTTTAAGAACCGAACACATCGGCCGCTCTTCGGAGCGGTCTTTCTTTTTTGTCGCCCACACGGTCAGGCGTTATGTCGCAGTATGCGCCGGCATAGAGTAATGATGGATGTGCGCCTGAAGAGGTGGTCATGATGGTCGTGCGCAGGACTTGGCACTCGCTGAAGGAGCAATTTGTACGATGTTTGGAGTTACCTCAGGATACGCTCTTGGATTTGCCCAAAGTTACGTTGATCGGTGCCAGACAACTGCAGGTCGAAAACCATCGCGGCGTGTTGGAGTACAACACGCACAAGATTAGGATAAACACCACACAGGGCGAACTAGTGGTGGATGGAGCGCGTTTACGCATCACCGGCATCTTTTTACAGGAAATGGTCATTGACGGCCGGATCAACAGCGTAGGTTTCATCAGGTAGAAGAAGGAGTGCGTCTTTGGCAGGGTGGTCGCGGAGCATATGCGGAACCGTAATCATTATGGTGCAAGGGCCGCGTCCCGAACGTTTTCTCAATAGCGCCGTCGAAGCGCGCTATGTATTGCGCCAGGTACGACGTGTCGCGCCGGACATATTGGTGGCCGCCATCCCTGCGCCGGCTTTTCGTAAGCTGCGCATTTTGGCGCGCAATGGCGGCTGGAAGATATCGGTGGTCCAGCGCTTCGGCTGGCCGTTTTTTCTGCGGAAATTGCTGCGGCGGCGCGGCTTCGTAGTCGGCGCGGTTCTCTGCTTGCTGGTAATCTACGCTCTTTCCGGGCATATTTGGTTCATTAGCGTTAGTGGCGCCGTGGTAGTGCCGCAGGAGCAGATCCTGGCGGTCGCACGCGAACATGGTTTGCGGATGGGCGTGCCAAAAAGCAAAGTGGCGCAAAAGTCTTTGGAAAGGCAAATACTGTTGGCCATCGATCGTTTGGCTTGGGTTAATGTGGAAGTGAGCGGAACGCTCGCTACCATTCGTGTTGCCGAAAAGGAGATTCCGGAAGCGGCCCTGACTCAGCCGGGTGATGTTGTAGCTCGCTGCGACGGAGTCGTACAAGAGATAGTGACTCTGTACGGGATACCCGTAGTGGCTCCGGGTGAAGTCGTTACCGCAGGGCAGTTGCTCATCAGCGGGTTGCTGCCGGTTCAGGACAAGGCTTACCACGACAAGGCGGCAAAAGGAGAGCCGCCTTACATCCGTGCGCATGGCGTGGTCACCGCACGTGTTTGGCACGAAGCCGTTGCTGAGGCCGGATTGTTAGTGCGGCATGAAGTGCCGACGGGAAAATCAAGCAGACGTTTACACTGGCAATGGGGGGCGCATCAGGGCGTTTGGGGAGCAGAGGCGGACTTTACTCATTACCGCGAGCGGACCGTTTCTTGGCAGCCCGGATGGGGGAGTTGGCGCTTACCGCTGCGTATAATATGGGAAACTCGTCATGAAGTACAGGTAAACGCTGTGGAAGTGAATGCGGACGAAGCAACCGCAAATGCATTGAGCGCCGCTTGGGAACAGGTCCAAGCGCAGTTACCGCCAGGAGCGGTTGTTGATAAGCCGGCTCACATCCAAATGGAGACTGTGGAGGATAGTGCGGAAGCTTATGTGCGTGTCCATATCGTTGTGGAAGCCATTGAGGATATCCATCAATTTCAGCCCATAACGGAATCAGCCGCCTATATTGCTCAACCTACGGTGAGTCGGTCGTCCAGGTTGCAACCCATTCCAGGTCCTTAGGAGACAGATGGCTATGCCTTACTGCTCGGATGGTGTAAAATGAGGCCAAGGCCGCATATCTGCCGTATTGACATAGGAGTCGGCCATTTGATGCCGAACGGTCTTTCTGTAATATCGGCCTGATGGAGCATTAACGCAAGTAATGGGCCGACGTCCGCTCCTCCTTTTGTGAGTATAAGCGCATATCGGCCTCATATTAGCCTCTGAAAGTGAGGGACAGGCACCTGGTGCAGAGTCAGTTTACGGTTGATCAGAACGTCTCGTTGTTCGGCTTGTACGGTCAGCGTGATGAAAACCTACATTTAATCGAAGACGAGTTGGGCGTGCGCATCGTTGCCCGCGGTAATGAGCTGGTGATCAGCGGTACTGCGGAAGCTGTGAAAAGAGCGGAAGGCGTATTACACGACCTGGAAGCCATATGCCGCAAAAAACAATATATTACTTCTCAGGAGGTACGCTCTGCGGTGCACCTGGCCGGCAACGGCAATACGAAGCTGGCGGCAGTGCAATCGGATGTGGTTGCCATGACCGCCCGGGGTAAACAGATTTTTGCCAAAACGTTGGGCCAAAAGCTGTATGTGGACGCCATACGGCGCAATGGGATCGTATTCGGCATAGGTCCTGCCGGTACTGGTAAGACCTACTTGGCCATGGCCATGGCGGTAACCGCCCTGAAAAATAAGGAAGTGGCCAGACTGGTGCTTACTCGCCCAGCGGTTGAAGCAGGGGAAAAACTGGGTTTTCTGCCCGGTGATCTCCAAGATAAGGTTGATCCATACTTGCGTCCGCTTTATGACGCACTCTATGACATAATGGGCGTGGAAGTGTTTCAAAGGCACGTGGAACGAGGCTTAATCGAGGTGGCGCCGTTGGCGTATATGCGAGGCCGCACGCTCGACGACGCTTTTATCATCCTTGATGAAGCGCAAAATACCACGCCGGAACAGATGAAGATGTTCCTCACGCGCATGGGCTTTGGTTCCAAAATCGTGGTCACAGGCGATATTACGCAGGTGGACTTGCCGGAAGGCCAGTATTCCGGGTTAACCGAAGTCCAAAAGGTACTGGCGGACGTACCGGGTATCGCCTTTGTGTATCTGGATGAAAAAGATGTGGTCAGGCACGAGCTGGTACAACGCATTATTATGGCTTATGAGAAATTTCACGCTCGTAGGGGGCACGAGCAGGATTCGTAAGCCGTTGCTTGGGGGGATGATTGATGAGCCTACGGCGGTTACGGAAATCCACCGACGACAGGGGCATTAAACTGTTGCGGCAAATCGCCCGAAGTCCCTGGTTGGTCTGGGCAGTGATCTTTGTCGCGCTCAATGCGGTACTGCTCGTGAACAACACTCCCGAACCCATCGAAATGGAAGTCGGGCAGGTAGCCAAACGAGATGTTGAGGCGCCGCGCCGTGTCGTCAACCGTTATAGAACCGAGTTGCTGCGGGAAGAAGCCGGCAAGGCGGCCGTGCGCGATGCTGCGTTGTTGCCGTCCAACTACGAAATAAACCAAGCGGTAGCGGTAAAGGCGGAAGAGACGGTCGGCAGCATTTTCAGCGTGCTGCGGGGCAAACCGATTACCCCCGAAGGCGCTGCGCCGCAGTTACGCACAGCCGGCGCCATACAATCGTATATTGAAGACCAACTGCAGACACAAGTCCCCCTGGATGCGATTCGCGCGGCTATGGAGCTGGATGATGCCCGGTTGGCCGCTTTGGAAACCGACGGTAGGAAATTGGCCTCCGGATTTATGCTCACACAACGCATCGATGCCGATAATCGAGAGGCGATGCAAGAAACGTTACTCATGCAGATTGCGGACCTAGATCGACCGGCCGCCGACCTGACCGTGCTCAGCGGAGTAGTGGGCGCGGTTGTGCAGCCTAATTTGGTGTTGGATCCCCAAAAGGTGGGACGAGCGCGCGAACAGGCCATGCGCGCCATTGCGCCGATTTATATTGAACAAGGCCAGATCATCATCCGCAAAGGCGATCTGGTGGAGCCTGAGCATGTGGAAATCCTGCGCGATTTGGGATTGTACGGCCAAAAGATGAACTACGCCATGGCCGTGGGTATCGTCATCATCGTAGCTTTATTATTGGTATTGCTTGTTTACTATGTAAAGCAGTATCATCCGGAGTCGGCGCGCAATCGCCGGCAGCAACTACTCCTTGGACTTACCATTGTGGTGGTGGCCGTTTTAGCAAAGTTAGCAGGCCTTTTGCATATTCCGGCTGCCGGCTACCTCATTCCAACCGCGCTTGCCGGAATACTCATCTCGATCTTGCTGGACACCCGGTTGGCCGTAATAGCCGTGTTGCTGCTGACCGTCGTGGTCGCGATCGTCATGGGACAAGATACGCGCTATGTCGTGATTGCCTTGGCAGGCGGCCTGGCCGGCGTGTTCAGCGTGTCCAAAGTGAGTCAACGCAGCGATGTCACCAGAGCCGGTCTCATAGTCGGCTTTACCAACTTTTTAGCCATGATCGCCTTCGGATTATTGCGTTCGGAGTGGTATATGCTCAGCTACGCCGTTTTAGGCGTCGTGAACGGCTTGGTGTCCGCCGTTTTGGCCATCGGTCTTTTACCTTACCTGGAGACGGCATTTGACATCACATCAGCCATTCGGCTGCTGGAACTCTCTAATCCGAATCATCCATTAATGCGCACCCTGTTGATGGAAGCGCCCGGCAGCTATCACCACAGCATGATTGTCGGTAACTTGGCGGAAGCGGCGGCGGAGGCCGTCGGCGCAGACGCCCTATTGGCACGCGTGCAGGCGCAATACCATGATATCGGCAAAACGCGTCGGCCGTATTTTTTCATTGAGAATCAGTATGGCGCAGATAACCCGCACGATCGGATCGCACCTTCGCTCTCAACGTTAATCATTACTTCGCATGTAAAAGACGGACTCGAATTGGCGCGGCAATACAAGTTGCCCAAAGTGGTTGTTGATGTGATTCCGCAACACCACGGCACGGACATGGTGAAGTACTTCTATCATAAGGCGATGGAGTCTGCAAAAGAGGATGAAATCATCGACAAGAAAGACTTCAGCTATCCCGGACCGCCGCCGCAATCGAAAGAGACAGCCATCGTGATGCTGGCCGACAGCGTGGAAGCCGCTGTGCGTTCGCTGAAGGAGCCGACGCCCGGACGCATTGAAGGTGTTGTGCGCAAGCTCATTAAAGACCGATTGCATAGTGGCCAATTAGATGAGAGCGATCTTACTTTTAAAGACTTAGATAAGATCGCCGAAGCCTTTGTCCGGGTGTTGGCGGGCCTTTTCCATCACCGCATCGAGTATCCCGATATGACTAAAATCGGGGCGGAACCGAAGGCGGAGGCGGAGACGGGCGAGAAGTAGGTAATACGCATGGGGCGGTGCTTGATGATGAGTATCGACATCGAAGTTGCTGTGGCTGGGGTTAAAGAGGAATACATTGTCGTTATAGAGCAAGCGATAGGCGCGGTGTTGGAGCGTTTTAACGCAGACGACGCCGAAGTCTCGGTCGTACTGTGTGACGATGCTGCCATCCATGCGCTCAATAAGGAGTGGCGCGGCGTAGACGCCTCCACTGATGTGCCTTCTTTTCCTATGGAGGAAGGGATAGCCGACGAGCCGGGGCGGGAATTGGTTGAATATGAGCCTAGATTGTTGGGCGATATTGTGATCTCTTGGCCGCGCGCGCAAGCGCAGGCAGAGGAGTATGGTCACAGTGTGAAGCGGGAACTAGCCTTCTTGGCCGTCCACGGTTGCCTACACCTGTTGGGTTTCGATCACGAAGATGATGTTGAACAGGCCGAGATGCGGCGGCAGGAGGAGGATATACTAAGTACTCTGGGGTTAGCGAGGCATCACCTTGAGTAGGTTTAAGGCGCGCAACTTTCCCGAGAGCATGCACTACGCCATGCAGGGCGTCATCTATGCCATTCGCACACAACGCAACGTACGCCTGCACTTTACTTTTACCGTATTGGTCGTAATTCTGGCATGGCTTCTGCAAGTGAGCAACATGGAGTGGGCTATACTCAGTCTCACCATCGGATTGGTCATCTTGGCTGAAATGGCGAACACGGCGATCGAAACGGTTGTCGATTTGATTACGGATGAGTATCATCAATTGGCGGCCGTGGCGAAGAATGTGGCGGCCGGTACCGTGTTGGCCGCAGCTGCAGCGGCCGTGGCCGTAGGTTACTTTATTTTCTTTGATCGGTTAGCCAATCTACAGGTAGAAGCTCTGGCCTATACGTTGGACACTCCGCCGCATATCACCGTGTTGGCCTTGGTGGTAGTCGTCTTCATAGTCATGATGGCAAAAGCCAGGAGTACGCCTATTCGTATTCAAGGAGGCATGCCCAGCGCACACACGGCCACAGCGGCTTCCATCGGCACATCCATCTTCTTTCTCGGTCATAATGGCGTGACCACCGTATTAGCGTTGCTGCTGGTCGCCTTGGTAGCTCAAAGTCGCGTGGAAGCGGGCATACATACGGTAGCTGAGGTTATTGTCGGCGGATTGTTGGGTGTCCTGATCACTGTGCTGACTTTTCAACTGATTATTAATTGATTGCGCCTATGTTGCTTGGCGCTATGGAGAATGGATACACATGGAACAAGTTGAACGATTATTGGCGGAAGCCAAACGCGCTCGGGAAAACGCATATGCACCCTACTCACGCTTTAAGGTGGGAGCAGCGCTATTGGGTAAAAGCGGACGCGTTTATCGCGGCTGCAATGTAGAAAACGCTTCCTATGGGGCGACGATTTGTGCCGAGCGGGCAGCGATAGTCCAGGCCGTATCGCAGGGAGAACGCGAGTTTGATGCTATCGCCGTAGTTGCCGATATGCCGGAACCGGTACCGCCCTGTGGCCTTTGTCGACAGGTGTTGGCCGAATTTAGTCCACAGATGCAGGTTATCATGGGTAACTTGGCCGGACAGGTTCGGATAACCAGCGTAGAGCAATTGTATCCGGGGGCCTTTACCCAAAGCGCATTGCTGGAGCCCGACGCGCAACAGCGTGGGTAACGATTGAAGGATGGTGCCATAACACCAATGAAACAAGATTTCAGATCGGGTTTTGTCGCTATAGTAGGGCGTCCGAATGTGGGAAAGTCTACATTAGTGAATCATTTGGTTGGACACAAAATCGCGATCGTTTCAGATAAGCCGCAGACGACGCGCAACCGCATCCAGTGTGTTCTTACTCGCTCCGATGCGCAGGTGATCTTCCTCGATACTCCGGGAATACACAAACCGCGCCATAAACTAGGCGAGTACATGGTGCAAGTGGCTCAAGAGGCGTTGGAGGGAGTCGATTGCATTCTATTCCTGGTAGACGGCGCAGCCGGAATAGGTTATGGCGATCGCAAAATTGCCGAGCAATTGGCGAAGGTCGAAGCGCCGGTCATCTTGGTCGTCAATAAAGTTGATCGGATAACTCATGAACAGATATTGACCACATTGGCACCTACTCCGGATTTGGGTGATTTTCAGCATATTTTTCCCATCTCTGCAAAAACCGGCTACAATGTACCGGAGCTGCTTGATGTCGTCATCGGGCTGATGCCTCCGGGACCAATGTATTTCCCTTCTGCAGAAATCAGTGATCATCCCGAACAGTTTGTTATGGCGGAGTTAATCAGGGAGCAAGCGTTAAGGTTCACACGCGACGAAGTGCCGCATGCTCTCGCCGTCGTGGTCGATGCGGTGGAGCGCCGCGAGGACAAGGATTTGGTCGATGTACAGGCTACGATATATGTAGAGCGCGACTCCCAAAAAGGAATTATCATCGGCAAGCAAGGGAACATGCTTAAGGTGATCGGTTCTGAAGCGCGTCGAGAGATAGAAGCGCTTTTGGGTTCGCAGGTGTTTTTGCAATTGGCTGTAAAGGTGAATGAGAACTGGCGGAAAGAACCTAAGGTGCTGCGTCGGTTCGGTTACGTGAACGAGTAGGTAGTAGGAAAGGGTTTATAAGTGCGCGTTGCAGATTTTGATTACGAACTACCACCTGAACTGATCGCTCAGGAACCGTTAGCACGACGTGACGCTTCTCGGTTGCTGGTACTGGAGAAAAAAACCGGTGCTTTGCAGCATCGGACATTTGCTGAGCTGCCGCAGCTTTTGCGACCGGGCGACTGTCTGGTAGCCAACAACTCTCGCGTGATTCCTGCGCGTCTGTTGGGACGCAAACCCAGCGGTGGCGCCGTTGAGCTTCTTTTGCTCCGCAAACTGAGCTTGACTCGCTGGGAAGCATTGGCGCGCCCGGCAAGAAGACTCAAGAAGGGCGCAACCATGCTATTCGGCCATGGCGAATTAGAAGGTACCGTCGTTGATGAGACGGCAACAGGTGGGCGTATCGTGGAGTTCTCGTGGACCGGAGCTTCCTTCGAGGCTGTACTCGACTATTTAGGGCAAATGCCCCTACCTCCTTATATTCACAAACAACTGGCCGATCCGGAACGCTACCAAACCGTTTACAGCGCTGAGCCCGGTTCCGCCGCGGCTCCTACGGCAGGGTTGCATTTCACGTCTGAGTTGCTGCAACAGCTGCGACAGATGGGCGTCGCCATCACCTATGTCACCTTGCATGTGGGACTGGGTACTTTCCGTCCCGTGCAGGTCGATACCGTCGAAGAACATGTGATGCATAGCGAAAGCTACACCATTGAACCGCAGGCGGTAGCCGCCGTTAAAGAGGCGCGAAAGCGAGGCGGACGCATCATTGCGGTAGGAACGACCGCAGCACGGTGTTTGGAAGCCCAAGCGCTCATCGGCGGACCGGCTGCCGACCTACAGCCCGGCAGCAGCGAGACCGATATCTTCATCTATCCGGGCTTCCGTTTTCAAGTCGTCGAAGGTCTGATCACCAATTTCCATCTGCCCAAGTCGACGCTGCTTATGTTGGTAAGCGCTTTTGCCGGAAAAGAGCAGATCATGACGGCTTATAGGGAGGCTATCGCGCGGCGTTACCGCTTCTTCAGCTTTGGCGATGCGATGCTCATTATCTAATATCAGCCCAATGCCGCCGTACTGGTTTGAATTATCCGCCCGCATCGCCGGGCGTTTTTTGTTGCTGCAGCAGCGGAGCGCATGTGGATATTTCCCATACCTGCCGATTATAGGAGCCGGGGAAAATACACAGGGCTTCGCATCGCAGGTAACCAACATTAAGCCGCAAAAGATAATGCGCGGAGGTGTTTTTCATGGGCGATGAGAAAATTAGGGTAGGCGTCATCGGCATCGGCGGACTGGCGCGCAGCGTGCATTTGCCCGCATTGCGCGACTTGCAGGGCATAGAGTTGACGGCTGTCTGCGACAGAGTGGCGGAACGGGCGGAGTTTGCCGCTGCTGAGTACGGTTTTTCCCGCACCTACGCTCTACATGCGGAAATGTTGGCCAAAGAACGGTTGGACGCCGTTTTCGTATTAGTGGAACCGCACAACTTGTTCGAGGTGACGCGCGACTGCCTGGCCGCCGGTTTGGACGTGTTCATGGAAAAGCCGCCGGGTATTACGGCGTTTCAGGCTGATGCGTTGCGCATGGCGGCGGAGGCGGAGAGCAGAATCCTACAGGTGGGCTTCAATCGGCGTTATATTCCCGTAGTTCTGCGGACGCTCGAGATTATGCAGGAGATTACACCTATTACGCAGGTGGAAGGATGCTTCTTTAAAAACGGGTCGGCACAGTTTTTCGGCGGCGCGGTGAGCTCGTTTGTAAGCGACTCCATCCATGCTGTCGATCTGATACGCTGGATTGCCGGCGGGAACCCGGTAAAGGCGGCAATTGTGCAGAACCAGGTGGAGGATGTAGTGCCCAACGCCTGGAACGGAGTAATGGCCTTCGACAACGGCGTCACCGGCATCATCAAAGCGAACTACAAGACCGGCGGGCGCATACACACGTTTGAGATCCATGGCCCGAAGGCCAGCGCATATATCAACCTGGGCTGCGGCGAGATAACCGCTCAGGCGGAAATCCTCATGCACAACGGTACTTCCATGTACTCGGCGGCATCCGGGGGCGCTACGTCACAAAATCGCCTGCTGCTCGATGGAAAAGAGCTGGTCGGAAGTGAAGCGTTTTATCGTTACTATGGGTTCTATCAGGAAGACGCGGCGTTTATAGAAAGCGTGCGCACCCGCAAACCGCCTATCGCGGATATTAGCGAAGGCGTTAAAAGTATTCGCTTGGTAGAAATGTTGTTGAACAGTGTCATTTAAGTCTTTGGTTCACTACCGTAAGAGATAACGGCACTGTTTTCTCAAATAGGTTACCGGGGTAGCGATGTCGGCAAAAGTAATGGGCTAAACCGTGTGCATTTCCGATCTGCTTGTGATTTCCTCGCTTCTTTTAGCAAGGACAAACGCAATCCGTTATGGAAGTCTATGAAAGAACAGCGATGTGTTACGATGCTGAACGGAACTGATCGATACCAACGTTTAACGACGGGGAGGTGTCTGCATGAGATCGGTTCAGCATGTACGCAACTCGTTTCAAGCCGGCGCGCTCGACATAATGGGTTTGCGCATAGACACCATACTATATACTGAGTATCTGCCCACCTATGTAGATAACGAACACTCCCATGAGACATGGCAGTTGTTCTACTTCCTCAATGGCACCGGCATTATCTCCATCAACGGCGTGGAAGAGACGGTTTCCGGCGGCCATGTAGCCATCGTGCGTCCGTTCGATCAGCACTTCTTTCGCAATCATGGCGACCGCGTGACCCTTTCATTAGAGATTAAATGGCACTTCAGCCACACGTTGGACGAATTTCTCACTTCGCCCAAATGGAGCGGCATATTTCGTGACCGTTACGGCTTACGCACCTACGTCAACCAGGCCATCCAAGAATTAATGAGCCGGCGGCGCAATTGGGAGCCGATGCTACGGGCAGTCATCCTCAGCATGCTGGTTCAGGTGGATCGCGCTTTGTTGGCGGAGGTTAAGCGCATCGGCGAAAACGAGACGATCGATGCGACATATGGCTACCGACACACTATGGTGCAGAAGGCGATCAATTACGTTGTGGACCATCTACACGAAGCGCTCTCGGTGAAGGACGTGGCGGCGTTTCTGTGCATTAGTCCGGGCTATTTGAGCGAGCTCTTCAAGAAGGAGACGGGACAGAGCTTTACCCCCTGGGTGATCGATCAAAAGATGGCGCTCGCCCGGAAGGCATTGCTGGCCGACCCTGATAGACCTGTGGAAGATATAGCGCAGAGTATCGGATACTACGATGCACGCTACTTCAGTCGGTTGTTCAAAGTAAAAACCGGCGTCAGCCCAACCCAATTTCGCACCACTAACGTCAATCGAGACGCAATGCAAAGGAACGATCGCCTTACCTAGCCGACTTTTACGCCTAGCTGATAACTCCCCGGCACACCTTTTGCACGCATGGTAAAAAGAATTTTCCTAAGTTCTTGACGTTACCCCAGGTACACGATGAAAAGCCAGGCTATTGTGGACATTTCGCGGTTCTGGTCTGAACTGTGAACATGAAAAAATACACAGGACATGTTTAGCCTATGCCCTAAATCCTATCTGTACCATGGCGTCGACTTAGGTATATGTGTAGATACGATACGGTTACCCACTCTGAACCTTTTGAGTTTGCAAAACCACTGATGGTGGAGGGGAGGGAAGAGAATCCGACTCACGAGTAATGGATATGAGGGTTGGTTTGGGGTATTTGCTTAGCTGGACCGGCAACGCGTTAGTCTAGGTGAGAATGAAAGGAGATGCGTTATGAGAACGGTGAAATGGGCGCCTTGTTTGCTGCTGATCCTCATGATCATTCTGCCGGTAAGTCGGGTTTCGGCGGCTCCGATTGAACTGGTTTTTATGCACCGAAGCGCTACGAAAGAAGCTGAATGGGCGCAAGAGATCGCCAGGCGTTTCAATGAGACGCATCCGGGTATTCATGTGACCACGTTGTCTGCGGACTCAGGTCCCGGCGGCGCCTGGTATATCGAGAAGCTCACCGTATTACGCGCCTCAGGCATGTCGCCGGATGTGTATTATGGCGCATCCGATAAAATGGGGTTCGTGCTGCAAGGTTGGACTCTGGATTTGACACCTTTCGTAACGAGAGATGCCGCCGAGTTGCGCATTGACACGTTCTTTCCCGGCGTTTGGAACTCATTTGCCTTGAACGGACGAGTGTATGGAGTACCGTTGGCGGTTACGCCTCAGTTTATGTTCTACAACAAAGGCATGCTCGCCAATCACGGCTTAGCGCCTCTGCCGACGGATTGGGATGTCCGATTCTGGACATGGGACGATTTTGTTGATTATGGTCGTAAACTTACACGCCAAGAGGGCGATGGCACGTATTCACAGGTGGCGTTATCGCGGGCCGGAGAGAATCAACTGCCTGATATTTGCTGGATTTTCGGTGGCGATTGGTTCTCTGAGGCAGCCTATGCACAAGGGAAAGCCGCCCAAGCCACCATGCTGCGGGCGGAGAATATCAACGCCTATAATGCGTTAATCGACTACTATGCCAAGTATGCTGCAGCCGGTCCGCCTAAGGGTATTGACCCCGGTATGGCTTTTGTGAATGAACGGGCCGCTATGGAATGGATCGGGGCCTGGCGCATCAACGGCTTCTTAAGCGCGCAGCTCAGTTGGGAGTGGGGTATAGGACCCATGCCCATGGTGGCGACACGGGCTAACACCCGCTGGACAGACCCATTGTTTATCTCAGACGATACGAAGTGCCCCGAACAGGCGTGGGAGTTTGTTAAGTACGCAACCGGTTCGGAAGCGCAAGCTTTGTGGTCCGAAATTACCGGTATGATACCGGCACGCCGCACGGCCATGGACGCATATACGCAGAGTGTAATGGCGGCTACGGGTATGTCGGCGCCGGAGGTAACGGCTGCTATAGGTGGTGCGCTGGCACACTCCAGACGTGCGCTGGAGGAGTCTATTCCTGCAGCTCATAGGTTTATCGTAGACCACATGCAAGACTGGTTTGCGCCGATGATGGACGGTGAAGTTGCCGTAAGCTCCGCTTTAGAACAGATACAGAATCTGTTGAATAATTACTTGGCAGGTTTGTAGTCCGGCGCTTCGCTCGGTGACTTGCTCTTGGTCGACCGGTTAATATCTATGGCGAGTCACCGAGTCGGTTGCGCCGGCGCAGCTGCTGTGGGAAGTGAGGTGATGGCTTTGTCCACCGGGTTCAGAGTGGTACTGATCTTAATGCTCGTCTGTTTATCGCTGCTTATCTCGCAGGCAGGATGGGCCGCCCAAGACCGTATCGGGCCCCAAGGTACAGATGGACTGACTTTTAGGCTAAAAGCCATATCCGGCATGCGGCTCGATCCGTTCCAGCCACCTGCTGCCGACACGCTTACGGACCAAATTGCTTTGTTTATGACCCCCGGTGAGTATGAGCCCGTCAGTTTCGGCGTTTTCGCGCAGAAAGACTTGCAGGATGTTCTACCGGTTGCAGGTGATTTAACGTCCGGTAATCAAGTCATTCCAGCTGCAAATATCGATATTAAACTGGTGAAACGCTGGTATCAGGCAGGTACGGCTTGGTTGGGACGCGATCAGGACAAAAGCAGAAGAGTATTAGTGCCCGAACTGCTGCTGAACGATCCTGCTTTGGTAAAGGTTGACTACGAGAACAAAGAGAACTACCTGGCACTACATTTCGATACTGGCATCGAGTATGTTTGGATCAGCGATCCGACGGATTGCAGCGGCCGGATGCGTTTACTGCCCCATGAATGGCCCGTGCGGGACAGTGCCGCTTTGTTACCTGTGGATATCGCTTCCGGCAGCAACGAGCAGTATTGGGTGACCGTACACATACCGGAAACAGCTTTGCCGGGAGCCTATACCGGCTACATCACGTTCTACGACCATGAGGGTCGAGCCGGACAACTGCAACTGCAAGTTACGGTACTGCCGTTCACGTTGGCTCCGCCTGTTCATGAATCGAGCATCTACTACCGCGGCGTGCTCGACACTTTCGGTATCGGTTCGATCTCTGCGGAACGCAAGACGGAACAACAATACAGAGCTGAGTTGGCGGACATGGTGGCGCACGGCGTTACCAATCCCATCGTCTATCAGCCGTTGGAAAGTTTGGCCTCTGTGTTGAAGATCCGCGCTGAATTCGGGCTAAACCAGCAGCCTTTATACTACTTGGGAGTACGTACCTATGATCCGGAGTTTCGTATCGCAGCCGCGTTGGCGCTGGCTAAACAGTACGGCATTCCGGAGGTCTATTTCTACGCGATCGATGAAGCTGCTGGAGCTGAGTTAGCCAAGCAGCGCCCGGATTTCGAGCGGGTTCATGCAGCCGGTGGTAAGGTTTTTGCAGCTAGTTGGCAACCGGGGAGTTTTGAACTGGTGGGAGATATCCAGGATTTGTATATCAACCATGGACGTTTGTCCCTGACGGAAGCCCGGAAGTGGCACAATGCCGGCAAAAGGATATGGTCCTACGGCAATCCGCAGACACCCGCCGAGAATCCGGAGCTTTATCGGCGCAACTACGGATTGCTGTTATGGATAAACGAGCACGATGGGGCGGCGCCGTATGCTTACCAGGACGGTTTTGGCAACATCTGGAACGATTTCGACCACCTTGACTACCGCGATCACAACTTTACCTATCCGACTGTGGACGGCGTGATCAGTACCATCGCTTGGGAAGGTTATCGAGAGGCTGTGGACGATCTGCGCTACCTAAATACGCTGCTGCAGGCGATTACCGTAGCGAAAGCGGGTACGGACGTCGAATTGATGGCGACAGCTGAAGAAGCTGAAGCTTATTTGGCTGGGTTGACCGCGCAAGGTGATTTGGATGAGATACGCGGGCTTCTTAGCTATTACATCCTCAAGCTGCAGAAATCCGCTATCCCTGCAGGGTTGCCTACTCCTCTCAGGCAGACGGAAACACTGGAATGCATCACGCTGGACCCAGCTTTGGAGCAAGTGGTGCGCACGCTGTTGAAAAAAGAAAGCGGTCCCATTACACCGGCTGATGCGGCCCGGATTATCAGCATCGAAGCCAGAGACAAAGGTGTCAAGACGCTTGAAGGTTTGCAGTACTTCACTTCGCTGCGCGTATTGCGTTTAGACGCAAACGGCATCTCTGACCTCAGTCCGTTGGCACACTGCCAGGAACTGCGTGAACTGTTCCTTACGGATAACCCGGGAGTGGAAGACATTACTCCCATCGCCGGACTTGAGAACCTATTCCGCTTGACCATACATCGTACGAGCATTGCCGACTTTATGGCTCTGGCAGGCCATCCGGCGCTGCAGAATATTGAGTACCACAACGCCTTAATCGAAGACATCGCATCATTACCGGATCTACCCAACTTGCGTGAATTACATGCAGGTTGGAGTCGCTTGGCGGATATCACCGGAATTGGTCGGTTCCCTCGATTGACCAGGGTCTTTCTAGCAGGTAGTCGAGTGACGGATATTACGCCGTTGCTCGACCTGCCGGTTTTGCAGACGGTGTGGCTGGATGCCGAGCAGCGGCGCCGGAATCCGGCCGTTGTGGAACGCTTGCGGGCTAAAGGCGTTTTCATTGACGAATCCTACTAATCCAATACGAGAGAGGTTACATGGTTTTGCATAACGACGATGGCAGCCGGACGCTGCCCGGGACGAGTTATTTATCCGGCACTGCCGATTACGGCAGACTACTGTTGGCGGGAATAAGCAGTTTGCTGGACAGACGGCTGGTCGAGGCTGATCGGAAAAGACGATGTCTTCTGACGCAATCCAAAAGCCCGACCGATATTCGCAACGCTGTGATAGAGCGTCGTCAAAAGCTGGCGCGATGCATTGGCGTAGTCGATACGCGATTGCCTATAGAGCAGCTGGAGGTTACGGCTCAGATTGGGGAGAGTCCGATTATAGCCGAAACGGCGCACTATAATGTGATGATGGTGCGCTGGCCCGTACTGCCGGGTGTTGATGGCGAAGGTTTGCTCATAGAACCGCGGCAACCGCCGGTGGCCAATGTAATAGCATTGCCGGACGCCGACTGGTCCCCGGAGGTGATTGCCGGTATTATGCCGGATTTGCCAACGCCAAAGCAGTATGCACGTCGCTTGGCTGATAGTGGATGCCGGGTCGTGGTACCGACGCTGATCAATCGAGATTGTCGCTGGTCGGGCAATCCGGCGATTCGCATGACGAACCAGCCCCATCGAGAGTATATCTACCGCATGGCTTACCAGATGGGCCGGCACATCATTGGTTATGAAACGCAAAAAGTACTAGCGGTAGCGGAGCTGTTCAAAAAGCAGAGTCCGAGCCTACCGCTAATATTGTTCGGTTACGGCGAAGGCGGGTTACTGGTGCTGAGCGCTGCCGCATTGGATGAGAGAATTGATGCGGCAGGTGTCAGCGGCTACTTCGCTGATCAGACGGAAATATGGCAAGAGCCCATCTATCGGAATGTATGGCAGTTGCTGCAGGGTTGTTCGGATGCTGAACTGGCGGCTTGCGTTGCGCCGCGCCCCATACTCATTGAGAACGCGCCGGGACCGGTTGTCCTCGGGCCTCCTCCGGAGACTGCGGACCGCAAAGGCGCAGCTCCGGGCGTGCTCCGCCCTATCAGCGAGAAGGACGCTCGCACGGAATTTGAGTTGGCCAGGTTGACATACAGCCATCTCGGCGTGTCCGATAACATTCATTTTGTGCAACCTCAACCTGATGAAGGCCCCGGCTGTGAGCGTGCGTTAGTCTGGTTATTGCAGGCATGTTCCGTCAAGCCGACGACGGACGGCTCACCCGATATCCAAGTGTTGTCCTACAGACAAGCGTGGGTGGAGGAGCGGCAGCGGCGTCAGTTTCAACAGCTTGTTCACTACACTCAAGAGCTTGCGCAGAACGCAGCGGTAAAGCGTATAGAGTTCTGGCAACAGACTGACGATACTTCACCTGAAGCATGGATACGCAGCACCCGGCACTATCGACGCTACTTTCATGCAGAGGTCATCGGGGTCGCGCCGCCTTTGCCGCCGTTGAGAGAAGCCCGCAGCCGCTTAATCGAAACTACCATACAGTATCGGTTGTATGAGGTGGTACTTGACCTGTGGGATGAGGTACCGGCTTTTGCCTACCTATTAACGCCGGTAACGGCATCCGCGGGCAACCCGGCTCCCGTGGTTGTCTGTCAGCACGGACTGGCCGGCGATCCCGCCGCGTTGCTGCAAGCCGGAGCATACCGTCGGATGGCCGAGGTGTTGGCGACAAGGGGCTATATAGCTCTCGTTCCGCAGAACCCGGTGGTAGGTCCGGCCGGCGACTTCTTCCGGGTATTGCAGCGAAAGGCTAATCCTCTGGGGATGTCCATATTCTCGTTTGTCATCGCCGTTCACCAGCGTTGGTTGACCTGGTTGGGGACGCAAACATACGCAGATAAAAACCGCATTGCTTTATACGGATTGTCCTATGGCGGTAAAACCGCACTGCGCGTACCGGCCGTCTTGCCTGAGTACGCCCTGGCGATTTGTTCGGGCGACTTTATGGAGTGGATTGTCAAAACAGTCAGCACGGACTTCAGTACCAGCTACATGTTTACAGGCGAGTACGAGATACCGGAGTTCAACCTAGGGCACACGTTCAATCATGCCGAGATGGCTTACTTGATAGCACCGCGCCCGTTTATGGTCGAAAGAGGTCATGCGGATCCTTGCGGGGAGGACGCTTGGGTGGAGCATGAGTATGTTAAAGTTAAACGGCTCTACGACAAACTAGGCATACCGCAGAATACGCACATGGAGTACTTTGCCGGCGGTCACCGCATTAACCTGCAGGGAACCATGGAGTTCATCGAAAAACACCTGGGGCCTACGGTACGACCTGTTGTTGATCACGATGCCTAGTTCCGCAGCGGTGGTTGTCAACGTGTCTGGGACAGGAGCTGCGACGTAGAAAACCAAGTGGCGGCAGTCTTACTAATTGCAGGCTGTTTCCGTTCACCATTCGGACGGCAACAGCCTGTTTTTCGCTTAGTGACAACCATCCCGATGAACACTTGTGCGCGTTGCGGTTGATTTATTATCTTAACACGGCATAATAAAAGGTGCGCTCTATGATCGCACTCTGCATCCAACCGGAGCGCCAGACAAGGAGGAGCACCCTGAAAGTTCGTTTCGATCTTGGCAGCACGCAGAAGGATTGCGCCGCGCGTCGCGGTGTGCTGCATACTCCCCACGGCAGTATAGAAACACCCGTGTTCATGCCGGTAGGGACGCAAGCTACAGTGAAAGCGGTGACGCCTGAAGAACTCGAGGCGGCAGGAGCGTCCATCATCTTGAGCAATACATACCATCTCTATCTGCGCCCCGGTTCCGAGCTGATCGCCGAGGCCGGCGGTTTACACCAGTTCATGCATTGGGACGGCGCCATCCTCACCGATAGCGGCGGCTTTCAGGTATTTAGCCTCAGCGACTTGCGGCGGATCAGCGAAGATGGGGTGGAATTCCAGTCGCATCTGGACGGATCGCGGCATTTTCTAAGCCCCGAGAAGGTTATTGAGATCCAGGAGCACCTGGGATCGGACATCGCCATGGTGTTTGATGAGTGTCCGCCCTATCCCAGTGATTGGGAGTACGTTCGCCAATCCATGGAACGCACCACACGTTGGGCGGTGCGTTGTCAAAAGGCGGCCACCCGAAAGGATCAGTCTCTCTTTGCCATCGTACAGGGCGGAGTGTACCAGGATTTACGTGAGCGCCACGCCCGTGAACTGACTGAGCTTGACTTTCCCGGCTACGCCGTTGGCGGCTTGAGCGTAGGAGAACCTAAAGAGATGATGTATGCAGCATTGGAGTGGGTTTTGCCCATATTACCGGAAAACAAACCGCGTTATCTCATGGGGGTGGGATCGCCGGAAGACCTGTTTGCCGGAGTAGCCCGGGGCGTCGATATGTTCGACTGCGTATTGGCGACGCGTTTGGCACGGCACGGCAGAGTGTTCACCCGAGACGGTCCGATCACTATCCGCAATGCGTCCTATGCGCGAGATTTCAGGCCGATTGACGGTGAGTGCGGTTGTCCGGCGTGTAAACACTATACAAGGGCGTATATCAGGCATCTGTTGAAAGCCGGTGAGATCCTGGGCATGCGCTTGACATCACTGCACAACTTACATTTCATCTTGGGCATGATGCAGGAGATACGCAACAGTTTGGATGCGGGATGCTTTACCGACTATCGGCGCGAGTTCATGCAGCGTTACGACCCACAGAGGAATGATGCGAGTCAATGCCGAAGTTGAGTCGCGCTGGTATAACCTCCCTACGGTTTCTGCTAGAATAAAAGAACAGTGGAGTACAACTCATATTTGCACATTAAGGAGACTATGCAATGGTATTATTACAGGCGGCGCCAAGCGTAGAAGCAGTACCCATGCAGTTAGGTATTTTACAATTCGTCCCGCTCCTCGTTATGCTGGTTGCGTTCTATTTCTTCTTGATTCGTCCCCAACAACAGCAGCAGAAAAAGCGACAAGAAATGCTCAATAAGCTCGAACGCGGCGATAAAATCTTGACTATCGGCGGTTTGCAGGGTGAAATAGTCGCCATACGCGATGATGTTCTTACCGTGCGTTTGGCCGACAACGTGGAAGTGAAGCTGCATCGCAGCGGAGTCGGTCAGGTGCTCTAGCCGCATGAGCGTTCCGGCGCACAGCTTAGTAGGTAGGTGAAGGCCGTGATGGACTTGGCGCGGATCATCTTACTTCTCGCGGCGCTGCTTGGTGTGGCAGGAACCTTTTTACCCGTACTGCCCGGAACGCCTCTGATTGCCGTAGCTGCTCTCATCTATGCCTGGTGGAGCGACTTCGCGGTATTAACTTGGCCGGACATCGTCATTTTGGCTGTGTTAGCCGTTGTATCATACCTGGGCGATTTCATCTTCGGAGTCGCCGGAGCCCGTCGTTTCGGCGCAGGTCGCTACGGCATGATGGGAGCGATGATCGGTCTGCTTCTAGGTATTCCGTGCTTCGGTCCCATCGGACTCCTGGTGGGCCCCATCGTGGGTGCCGCTATCGGCGAACTAATTTACGGCAGGCATTGGCGAACCGCGCTGCAGGCAGGCATCGGTGCCGGCGTCGGTACTCTGGTCGCCACCATCTCTCATTTCGTTATCGCGTTGGTCATGTTCATCTACCTTTGTCTGCAGCTGTTCTCCGCTTAATAGAGCAATGGAAGAGCCTAAGCGGCGGTTCTCACCGTCGAGCGGTTTTCGCAGCTGCAAATCCGGCTCAGCGGCTGCCCATCCGATCGGGTGTGCTGAACACGGCATTTTCGGCATACCCTCATCGCAGAGTGCTCATGCTGATACCCATCCCGCGAACAGGCGTCGGCGCGCTCTCCGCATGTCTATTTGCATGCTTTTTCGTATCTGTGTCGAGTATCGCTTTTGTCTATGAAGTGACCCATGGGTAGTGGAAGGATGATGTTTTGTGTCACGTGAAACCATTTGGCAGGTACGCCGGGCGGATCAAGCGGCCGTAGAATCTATTCGCCGGGAACTTGGCGTTTCGCGTATCACGGCTCAGGTCCTTGTCGCACGTGGCGCAATCAACTCCGCTATTGCGCGTCAACGTTATCAACTGAGTGAGGAAAGTCTGCACTCACCGTGGTTATTACCTGACATAAAGGCTGCCGTTAAACGTATTGCAGAGGCTATTGCCCGGCAGGAACTCATTACGGTTTACGGGGATTACGATGTAGACGGGCAGACGGCCACCGCGCTGCTCGTTACGGTGTTGCGCCGCTTGCAGGCCCGGGTCCGGTATTATATTCCCAGCCGGTTTGATGAGGGTTATGGCTTAAATGCCCAGGCCGTCACTGAGATAGCCCAATCGGGAAGTACTCTGCTGATCACCGTAGACTGTGGCACTACCGCCGTATCTGAAACGGCTTTGGCGCACTCTCTCGGCCTGGACTGTATCGTAACTGATCATCACGAACCAGCAGGGGAGCTTGCTCAGTCAGTGGCATTGGTCAATCCCAAGTTGGCGCACAGTACGTATCCTTGGCCGCACCTAGCAGGCGTAGGCGTGGCATATAAACTGGCAACGGCGCTCGTCGAGCATATGAACAAGCCGGTTCATTCAGCGGACCTTCTGGATTTGGTCGCGTTGGGCACCGTTGCGGACGTCGTGCCTCTGCTCGATGAAAACCGCCGGCTGGTCGCTGCCGGTTTAGAGAAGATCAATGCAGCCCCCATTCCGGGGATAGCGGCGCTGGCTGCCGCCAGTCAATTGTCGCCCGGCAGCATCGAATCGTCGCACCTTGCTTTCCAAATGGCGCCGCGTCTTAATGCGGGAGGCCGCATTGCCCACGCCACTGCCGGAGTAGATATGTTGCTCGCCGTCTCCATGTCGGAAGCGCTGCCGATAGCGGCCAAATTGGATGCTGAAAATAGAACCCGACAAGCAATTGAGGAACAAATACTGGAGGAAGCCAAAGCGCTCGCCGATGCGCAGGCCGATGCTCCGCTGCACCTAGTGGCCGGCGAGAATTGGCATCCGGGGGTCATTGGTATTGTGGCCTCGCGGTTAGTGGAGCTGTATGGTCGCCCCACCTTCGTACTGTCATGCGCAGACGGCGTAGCTACGGCGTCTGGGAGGAGCATACAAGGGTTTCACATTACGCAGGTTTTGGAAAAGCACGCCGCTCTGTTGGAGCGCTTTGGCGGTCATGCGATGGCTGCCGGCTTCACCGTGCAGGTCGACCGCATAGAGGAGCTGCGTCAAGCGCTTGTAGCGGAAGCGGCGGCAACATTCTCCGACGGTGTACCTCCTGCGGTGGTAGATATTGATGCGGTTGTCGATTTAACCGAACTGGACACCAAAGTAATGGCAGAGCTAAACCGGTTGGGACCGTTTGGTTACGGTAACCCGGCGCCCGTTCTGTGCTGTTATGGCATTAAGCCTTTGCATATCAAAACGGTAGGTAAAGACAACGGCGTGCTCCGTTTAACTCTGCCTGTCGCACGGTCGCAAATTACGGCGGTAGGTTTCCGGTTGGGTCATTTGGCCGCGGAGCTTTCGGGTCCGCAAGACTTAGCATTTACGCTGACATTGAACGACTGGCGCGGCAAGCAACAATTGGAATTGCGTTTGCGCCATATCAAAAGGTCTGAGGCGTCGACGTCAAGAGAGGTCCATCAGGCTGCTCCCGAAGTCGCCGCTACACACGACGAAGCGGCTGTAAGCGGGGCCAAGCCTGTTCGGTGCGCGGTTGGCGATGTGACATGCTGCTACAACCCGACATATCAGTATCATGGAAAAGAGTATATTGAGTCACTGTTGCAGCGCAATATCCACCCTTTGGTGTGGGAGGGGAGCGGCCTAACGCACCAGGGCATGCAAATCCCCGCCTCAACAGGTTACTCCGGTAAGCAACCGCCTGTTGATCCCGCGCAAAACTCGCCGGCTCCGGGCGTCGGTATGCAGGGAAATCCCTGGGCGTTGGTCTTAACTGCGGCTCCGGTGGGCGAGATGTGGAGGGCTGTCACTCAGCGCTTGCGGCAAATGTCGCGACCACACGAAGTACATGTCCTCTATCCGTTGGATGAGCGTGAGGCGGCAATAGCCCAAGTGGATGCGGACTGGCCGGATCGACCTGTTTTAGTCCAAGTTTTTATCGAGTTGCGGGACCGGAATAAGAACAAACATTCCATTTCTCCGGAGATCATCGCGCAACAACTAGGTTTGACGTTAGCAGGCGCTAATCGCGCTCTGGCCGTATTTGCCGAACTAGGTTTAGTCGATCCGGAAAAAGGTTGGACTCTACTCCCGCAACCGGCTCAGAAACTAGACTTGCATCAATCTGTCAGTTATAATCGTTATATGGCTAAACGCTTGGCAGATACCCAAACGTTGAGTATCAAGGAACCCCAAGCGCTGTTCGCTAAAATACTACGTCTCTGGCGCTGAAGTATGCGTACCTGCACATGGAATGGAGGCCAATTCATAGTGGACATTCGCAGTTTGATCAGGGAGATTCCGGATTACCCTCAACCAGGGGTAAGCTTTAAGGATATAACGACTGTGCTTAAGGATCCGCAGGCGCTGCAGTATGTCGTTCGTGAAATGGCTCGCCGTTTCCGCGATAAGGGTATCGACGTCATCGTCGGAGTGGAGTCACGCGGCTTTATTTTCGGCGCTCCTCTTGCGTACGAGCTGGGCTTGGGGCTTGTTCTGGTGCGTAAGCCCGGTAAGCTGCCGGCCGAGAAAATTCAAGTGGAGTATGAGCTGGAATACGGCACAGATACTTTGGAGATACACAAGGATGCAATCCAACCTGGACAACGCGTGTTGATCGTTGATGACTTGTTGGCAACCGGAGGAACCATATCCGCCGCCGCCAAGCTGGTAGAACAGTTAGGCGGAGAGGTGGTCGGTTATACCTTCCTCATCGAACTGGCCTATCTGGGCGGTCGCCGCAAGTTAGGCAATCAGGAGATAGCATCGCTTGTTATATATGACTGATGCTGGAGCAGGTGGTAGCGGTGCCGGAGGTAGGGGTGCTGCTAAACAAAATTAAAGATAGATTCTCATCTGCGGATTTGCAGATGATAGAACGAGCCTTCCAGTTTGCGCACCAAGCCCACCTGGGGCAAAAGCGCGATTCTGGCGAGGCTTTTTTACAACACCCCTTTGAGGTCGCCTGCATGTTGGCGGACCTCGACCTTGACGCGGTCACAATTGCAGCCGGGCTGCTGCACGACGTGCTGGAAGATACTGAGACGACGCAAGCTCAGTTGGAAAAGTTATTCGGTGCGGAAGTCACCCGTCTGGTCGACGGGGTCACCAAACTCACCCGTCTCCCCTTCAAGAGTAAAGAAGAGCAACAAATACAGAGCCTACGCAAAATGTTTCTGGCCATGGCCGACGACTTGCGCGTGATTTTGATCAAGCTGGTCGACCGCTTGCATAATATGCGCACGCTGAAGGCGCTACCACCGGAACGGCAAAAGAAAATCGCCCATGAAACTCTGGAAATCTACACGCCGTTGGCGCATCGTTTAGGCATGTGGTCTCTAAAATGGGAGATGGAGGATCTGGCGCTGCGGTTTTTGGAGCCGGAGCTGTACTATGAACTGGTGAACCGTATTGCCAAGAAGCGTAAGGAACGCGAAGGTGAAATTAACGAAGTCGTCTCAACCCTCAATGAGCAATTGGAAAAAACAGGTGTGGAAGTAGTGGAACTGCAAGGCAGACCGAAACACTTCTACAGCATTTATCAGAAGATGGAGCGAGGCAAGGATCTCTCGGAGATCTACGACCTTTTGGCAGTGCGTGTTATTACCAACTCCGTGAAAGACTGTTATGCCGTACTCGGTCTGGTACACTCCCTTTGGAAGCCGATGCCCGGTCGGTTCAAAGATTATATAGCCATGCCCAAATCCAATTTGTATCAATCGTTGCACACAACGGTGATCGGACCGCGGGGCGAACCCTTTGAAATTCAGATCCGCACGGTAGAGATGCACCGTGTGGCGGAGCGGGGAATTGCCGCGCACTGGCTATACAAAGAGGGTCGTTCGGAAAAAGAGTTCGAGGATAAGGTCGCTTGGTTGCGACAACTTATAGAGTGGCTGCGGGAGATGAAAGATCCGCAGGACTTCATGGAGACGCTCAAGATTGACCTTTTCGAAGACGAAGTGTTTGTTTTTACCCCTAAAGGTGATGTAAAAACACTGCCGGCAGGGTCTACGCCGGTGGATTTCGCGTTCGCCGTCCACACGGATATTGGCATGCGTTGTGTCGGCGCCAAGGTGAACGGACGTCTGGTCTCGCTGGATTATGAGTTGGTGACCGGAGATTTCGTGCAGATTCTCACCTCTAAAATAGTAGCGCCGCGGCAAGATTGGCTGAACTTCGTTAAAACATCTCGGGCTCGCAGTAAAATACGGGCGTACTTTAAGGAACAGCGGCGCGACGAAGCGATCGTGCGCGGTAAAGAGTTGCTTGAGAAGGAGTTCAAGCGGTTTGAACTGGACTCTAAAGAGTACTTACGCGGCGATAAGCCCCAGCCGGTTCTAAAACGATACGGCTTTGTCAATCTCGATGACCTTTACGCCGGTGTGGGTTTCGGCATCGTGACCGCAACGCAAGTGCTTACACGTCTGCTGGGACGCAAAGAGTACGAGGAGCGGCGGCGTGAACTGCGACAAGTGAAGCAGGTTCACCAACGCGCTCGACCGCAAAACGGTATTTTAGTGCGCGGCATGGAAAATCTGATGGTGCGTACATCGCGCTGCTGCAACCCGGTGCCTGGAGACCCCATTATTGGTTATATCACTCGCGGACGCGGCGTTTCCGTGCACCGTACCGATTGTCCCAACGTCAAGGGGAATGACGAAACGGAACGTCGTATTGAGGTAAGCTGGAGCGATACCCCCGAAGGATCGTATCAGGTGGAAATCGAGGTTGAAGCGATTGATCGCATGAACCTGCTGACCAACATCATGAACACGGTTTCGGAGACTCGCACGAACATAGCCTCTGTGAATGCGCGCACGACCAAGAACAGAACGGCTAATGTCAGTCTGGTAGTCGATATTAAAGATGTGCCGCACATGGAAAGCGTGATGAATCGCATTCGCAAAGTGAACGGGGTACTAAGCGTGCATCGCGCGACGCCGACCTAAAGTATTCTAAGCTTGAACGCACCGACGATTACAGGTACGCCCAGAGTCAGCCCTGCCGTAAGCCGGCGGGGTTTTATGATGCATAGAAGCGCATGATGGTTTTTCTTACTTTTACCGTACTTTCGTCGTAATCGTGTCACTATGTCAATGTATGATGCAGCTAAGAGCGTATGCGTAGAACATGCGTCCTTCGGCGGCATTAGTTCGTGTTTACTTGTGTGCTTAGCGGCAGCTTTACTCTAAAATATATTTATCTGTTGTTTGGAGAGAGGTAGGGTTTCATGCGCGTTTGTCTACAGAGAGTGACTCAAGCAAAAGTGTTGGTACGAGATGAGGATGGAAAAGAAGGTGACTGGCTAGTCGCCGACGAAATTAAGCATGGATTTGTTGCGCTTATTGGTGTTTCCGAAGGCGACACCGAGCAGGATGTCCGTGTCATGGCAGAGAAGGTTGGTACGTTACGCGTTTTTTCTGATTCCGCAGGCAAAATGAATGCCTCCCTACTGGATGTAGAAGGCTCAATACTCGCCATTTCACAATTCACACTATATGCCGACTGTCGTAAGGGACGGCGGCCCAGTTTCACCGCGGCAGGTAACCCTGAGTCAGCTGAAAACCTATATCGGCAATTGATCGCTCAGTGGCGCGCCAAGGGTATTCCGGTGGGCGAAGGTCGGTTCGGGGCTCATATGCAGGTGGAATTGGTTAACGACGGGCCTGTAACCATACTGCTGGAAACACGGAAAGGCGCCATTGTGTAGAATCAGGGAAGTTGTACGCGTACCGTATGTGTCCCTAATGCCGATGCTGTTGGTAATCCTTCGCCTCGCGCAGGCTCGACATATCCGGCAAACAGCGTTTAACTGCGGACGAGTTGCTTGTAATGCGTGGTGGTGTCTCTAGTCAACGACCAATTGCTTTACGCGTACTCCAATGAGAATAAATGGAACCGGAAATAAGTAGGGAAAGCATAACCGCATTGCTGCCGGAGTCAGTATAGGGCTGTCGGAAAAGCTTTAGGCGGATTGGCGCAAACAAGGCGACGGCATGCTCACCGGCTGCGGCTTGTTGCTGGATAGGTGGTTTTGCATGTGGGCATTGTTACATAACAATTGAGGTCAATGCCATATCAGCGCGGCACGAATGTTACAGCGCCTGGCGAGGAAGGCTTTCCCAGCAATGACAGGCCTTTTCGTTGACATCGCTTCGTGCACTCTATTACAATGAGTTTGGCATTTCGAACCGGATGTTGAAAATTTCCAGATGAAGTTGCTACATCTTTGGTTCAAGAGCAACTAGGTAACAAGGTGAACGGATGCGTGGTCCGTACGCCTATATATTTATATTGGAGGAGGCACCGCCCTCATGATCTTTCAGAAGTTGCGCGGGAATATGAAGATCGTTCTTTATGTAGTACTGGCTGCTTTCGTGATTAGTTTGCTGTACGTAGGTGGAGTACGGCTGTTTGATTCCGGCGGTAGGAGTAACGCTGTCGCGAAAGTCGCCGGTAAGGCGATCACTATTGAGGAGTTTAACAAGTCTTTTAACCAAAATTTAGCGTTCTACCAGCAGTATCAGGGCAGTGTCCCTCGCAGCGTGTATAACCAGTTACGATACGAAACACTGCAGCAGTTGATCAACCAGCAGCTGTTGTTGCAGCAGGTTAAAAAGGAGCGTATTAAGGTACCCAAGGCGGATGTCGACGCTGAACTTGAGACCATTAAAAGCGGCTTCCCCACCGAAGAAGATTATAGGGCGCAGTTGAGAATCAATAACATGACCGAGAAGCAGCTGCGAGAAATGATCAATGATAATCTGGCCGTTAATGCTCTGTTGGAAACGAAGTCGGCCTACGAGGTAACCGAAGAAGATGTCGTCAGAGCCTATGAGCAAGTAGAAGCCAGCCATATCCTCATTGAACCCGTAGGAGACGAGAGGAACTTCGAGTTGGCCAGAACGCTCGCCGAGAAGGTTTTAGCGGAAATTAAGGGCGGGAAAGACTTTGCTGAAGCGGCAAAGACATACTCTGCCGATCCTGGTTCCAAAGACAAAGGCGGCGAATTGGGTTACTTCACCAGAGACATGATGGTGAAAGAGTTCAGTGACGCCGCGTTTGCCCTACAGGTAGGCGAGATTAGCGAACCTGTCAAGAGCGATTATGGTTATCACATCATTAAAGTAACCGGCAAGAAGGAAGCCGCCGGCGAAGATTTTGAGAACCAGAAGGACACGCTCCGAACCACTTTACAGCAACAGAAGAGCGATCAGCAACTGCAAACTTGGTTTGAAGAAATCCGCAGTAAAGCGAAAATTGAAATCTATGATCCGGTAATGCGGGCTATAGACTTCATGGCCGCTGGGTTGTATCCTCAAGCTGTTTCTCAGTACGAAGAAGCGGTTGAGGCCAATCCGTACGACCCTTATATCCGGCTGGAACTAGGGCAGTTGTACCAAGCTTTGGAAGACCCGGATCGTGCCTTGGCGGAATACAAGGCCGCCGCAGATCTCAACAGCAGCGACCCGGAGATCTATTTGATGCTCGGTTTGGCTTATATGGATCGTGAGATGAACGTAGAAGCGGCGGAGCAGTTCCGCAAGGCATCTAAACTTGACATGACCAACTTCCAGCTGCACCTGTCGCTGTTGCAGCTGTATACCCAGATGGGTCTGACCGAGGATGCCGCCAATGAGGAAGATATCCTCAACCAGATTCAGAAGGTATGGGAAGCGCAGCAGAAAGCAGCCCAAGCGCAAGCGGAAGCCCAAGCCGAGCTGCAGAAGAAGCTTGATGAACAAAATCTAGCGCCAAGCGGCAACTAAATCGGGTATAATAATAATATCGCGTTTGCGTCTCAGATGGCCCGCACACCAAAGCGGGCCATCTGTATAAGCCGATACCAGGCTCATGCGAACGAAGGGCACTCTACATCACAGCCGGGAAGTGAAAGTATGAAAATTAAAGCGCCTCGGGGAACGATTGACTTCCTCCCGGGGAGGATTGAGCTATGGCAGTATATACAAGAAGTGAGTCGCGAGGTCTTTAGCCGGTATGGCTATGCTGAAATCAATACGCCTATCTTCGAGTATACGGAGCTTTTCTTACGCGGCATCGGCGATACCACCGACGTTGTCAGTAAGCAGATGTATACTTTTACGGTGAAGGATGACAAGAGCTACACCTTACGACCTGAAGGTACGGCTTCCGTTGTGCGTTCGTATCTGGAGCACGGCTTGGGGGCCGCGCCGCAACCGGTAAAACTCTTTTACATAGGGCCTATCTTTCGTCACGAACGCCCCCAGAAAGGCCGGTATCGCCAATTCCATCAACTGGGCGCAGAGGCCATCGGCAGTCAGGATCCGGCCTTGGATGCGGAAATGATCGTCATGTCCATGGAGATTCTGCAAAAACTAGGTTTGGGCAACTTTCTCGTGAACATCAACAGCATTGGTTGTCCCGTGTGCCGTCCCACCTATCGCCAGGCTCTACGCGATCATATCAGTCCGAGTTTGGCTAAAGTGTGTCCCACTTGTCAGGAACGCTTCGAAAAAAACCCCTTACGCATTCTGGACTGCAAAATTGCGGCATGCAAAGAGGTCGCGGACGGTGCGCCGAAGTCGATAGATTACCTGTGCCCGGAGTGCCAAACGCATTACGCGCAGGTTTGTGAGTACCTGGACGCGTTCAAAATCACTTACCGGCAAAATGATCTGTTGGTAAGGGGACTCGATTACTATACCAAAACGGTATATGAAGTAGAAAGCCTCGATTTGGGCGCTCAGAGCGCGCTGTCGGGTGGTGGACGCTATGACGGTTTGGTTGCGGAACTGGGCGGTCCGGCTACGCCGGCTGTGGGTTTTGCCTCTGGTATGGAGCGCATTTTGCTTGTGCTGGAAGAACAGGGTATTAAATCGCCGCACTCCACCGCCGTGGATGTTTTTGTCATCTCCTTAGGCGACGCGGTGCGCACCCAGGCGTTGGTTATCACGCAGCAACTGCGTCAAGCAGGATTAAAAGTAGAGACCGATTACTTAGGGCGCAGCATGAAGAGTCAAATGAAACAAGCCGACAGACTGGGCGCCAAGTATGTTCTCATTTTAGGTGAGGATGAATTGGCTAAGGGCGTAGTGCAGGTGCGCGACATGCAAGACAGCGCCCAAACGGAAGTGCCCCTTTCCCAGGTGGTCGACCGGCTAAGCCAGAATGCTCAGCAGCCAGCAAAGGCGTAGCCGCGCACTTCCCGTAACGCTTCTTCCCAATGCAAAACTGGTGAACGCATGAGGCCCGCCCTTGCGTCCGGATAGCCAAACTTATTATACTAAGCGCATGGCCCTTTTAGACATGCGCCGGGATCACCATATACTTTCTTAAGGAGGCTCTGATCAATGGAGCAGAGCATGCGGAGCCACGCTTGTGGCGAGTTGCGACTAGAGCATGTAGGACAACGGGTGCAATTATCTGGTTGGGTAAATCGACGTCGTGATCACGGCGGACTCATCTTCGTCGACCTGCGAGATCGCTGGGGCGTTGCTCAGGTGGTATTCAACCCTGAGGTCAGTATGGAGAGCTTTAAGGTGGCTGAGAGTCTGCGCAGTGAATATGTAATCACCGTAGAAGGTGAAGTGCGCCGTCGCCTACCGGGTATGGAAAACCCTAATTTGCTTACTGGTGAGGTTGAAGTTTACATCGACCGTATCACCTTGCGCAACGAAGCCAAGACTCCGCCGTTTCAGCTTGATGATAGAGCCGACGAGGTTGACGAGATGCTCCGGTTGCGCTATCGCTACCTGGATTTGCGCAGGCAGAGCCTGCAAGAGACTCTGATATTACGCCACAAAGTTACCAAAGCCACACGCGACTACTTCGACAAACATAGCTTCTTAGAGATTGAGACGCCGATGTTGTCCAAGTCTACGCCGGAAGGTGCTCGCGACTATTTGGTCCCCAGTCGCGTACACCCAGGTGAGTTCTATGCTCTTCCTCAGTCGCCACAGATTTATAAGCAGTTACTCATGGTCGGCGGATTAGAGCGTTACTTCCAGATCGTGCGTTGCTTCCGCGATGAAGATTTGCGTGCGGACAGGCAGCCTGAGTTCACGCAAATTGACGTGGAGATGTCGTTTGTCGATGAGAACGACGTGATCACATTTATGGAAGGTCTTGTCGCCGATGTCTTCGCCAAGACGTTGGGTGTTGAGGTTACCGTGCCGATTCCGCGCATGAGCTATGCCGAGGCCATGAGCGCCTACGGCTCGGATAAACCCGACCTGCGCTTTGATTTGCCGTTGGTAGACATCTCCGCTGTCGTCAAAGACTGCGGTTTTAAGGTGTTCACCGATGTTTTACGGCACGGCGGCCAAGTCAAGGCGATTAACGCCAAAGGTGCGGGTAAGTGGTCGCGACGGGAGATCGATCAACTTGTCGACGTAGTCACCCCTTATGGGGCTAAAGGTTTGGCTTGGATAGCTGTCGGCGAGGGGCTCGAGGTTCGCTCTGCTATAGCCAAGTTCCTGCAACCGGAGGAGATGGCGGCGCTATTGCAAACGATGCAGGCCGAACCGGACGATTTGATTTGTATTGTGGCGGATAAGCCGCAAATTGTCGCTGAATCGCTTGGGCGGCTCCGTTTGTATTTCGGAGACCGGCTAGGTCTCATTGACGACTCGCAGTTTAAGTTCGTCTGGGTGGTGGACTGGCCTTTGTTGGAGTATGATGAGGCGACCGGCAGATATTCGGCGGCGCATCATCCGTTTACGTCGCCGAAGGATGAGGACCTTGACTTATTAGAGACGGCGCCGGGTAAGGTGCGTGCCAAGGCATATGACTTAGTGCTTAACGGCGTGGAACTCGGCGGCGGCAGCATCCGTATCCACAACCGTTCCGTCCAGGAGCGCATGTTTAGAGCCATAGGCCTCAGCGATGAGCAGGCTAGGGAGAAATTCGGATTCTTGTTAGAGGCGTTCGAGTACGGCACGCCGCCCCACGGAGGTATTGCCTTTGGCCTGGATCGTCTGATTATGCTGATGGCTAAACGCGATTCCATCCGCGACTGCATCGCCTTCCCCAAAACCCAAAACGCCGGCGATTTGATGATGCAGGCTCCAGGGCGGGTAGACGATGAACAATTACGGGAGTTACGCATTCGATTGGCGGCCGAAGCCAGAGTGGCCGGGCAATCTTAAGCGATGGATGTTTAGTCGGATAAGATATGCAAAGGAGGCAGGAGCATGGGCTCCTGCCTCTTGTCGTGCGCTATTTCCTGAGGTACTTGCTGAGATCGTTGAGGACGCCGGCCCCGCGTGACAAAATGATCCCGGTAAGTGCATAATCAAGCTGGAGGTACGGCAGATCGATGCCGCACATGCCTAAAATGCCTGTGGCCGTGAGCGTACACAGCAAAGCGCCTATTACGCCGGCAACCAGAGTAGTGTACTTGTTCTTCTTGATAGAGGGAAAGAAGTTTTTGAAGAAGTTCGTGAGCACTTCAATGGTAAACGCCAGAACCATCAAGTTGGTGAACGAGATCTCCACTTCCGCACCTCCTTATTTAAAGAAACGGCTTGCGCGTATGTACTCGCACTCAACAGCTATGCAACACAAATGCGGAGTAGAACTACATTAGGAGCGAGTAGAAATCAAGCCGTAGGTCAGATTACAGACTAGAAGGAGCCCTGACATTGGATTTGTTCAGCAGCGCCGCACAAGCTGATGCGGAACGGCAAGCGCCTTTGGCTATGCGCATGCGACCGCGCAATTTCGCTGAGTATATCGGACAAGAGGAAATTGTAGGCCCCGGCAAGCTGCTGCGTCGCGCTATTGAGGCCGATCGCATCACGTCGTTGATCTTGTGGGGCCCTCCGGGTAGCGGCAAGACTACGCTGGCGCACATCATTGCTCAGCATACGCAGTCCCATTTTGAGCAGATCAACGCGGTTACTTCAGGCGTAGCGGATATCCGCCGGATTATCGAGGAAGCGCGCAAGCGGCGCGGCTATTACGGCAAAAGAACCATTTTATTTATTGATGAAATCCACCGTTTTAACCGGAGTCAGCAGGATGCATTGCTGCCGGCGGTGGAAGAAGGTTTGCTGATTCTCGTGGGAGCTACCACGGAGAACCCGTTTTTTGAAGTGAACTCGCCGTTGCTTTCCCGCAGCCGCATATTCCAACTGCGCCGCCTACGTGCCGACGAAGTGATTGCCATACTCCAACAGGCAATAAGCGATCCTGAACGCGGTTATGGCCGGCGTAGGCTGCAATTTCAACCAGGAGTGCTGGAGCATTGGGCAAACATTGCCGCCGGAGATGCCCGCACGGCGCTCAATGCCTTGGAGTTAGCCGTTGAGACCACGCAGCCGGCTGCCGACGGTACAATCGTCATTGACCTCCAAACGGCGGAGGATTCCATTCAGCAACGGGTATTGGCCTATGATAAAGCGGCCGATGAGCACTACGACACCATCAGCGCTTTTATTAAAAGCGTGCGCGGTTCCGACCCGGATGCGGCTTTGTACTGGTTGGCGAAAATGATTCATGCCGGGGAGGATCCCAAGTTCATCATGCGCCGGTTATTGATTTTGGCCGCCGAAGATATCGGGTTAGGCGATCCCCAGGGATTGGTGGTAACCGCTGCCGGCGCACAGGCGCTGGAATGGTGCGGGCTGCCCGAAGCCCAGTATCATCTGGCTATGGTCACCGTGTACTTGGCTACGGCCCCCAAAAGCAACTCCCTGTGCGCCTACTTCCAAGCGCTGGACGATATTAAGAAACAGGGACGCGCCGAAGTGCCTCAGCACCTGCGAGACAGTAGTCGCGATGCCGCTCGCTTGGGTCACGGCCAGGGTTATCAGTATCCCCATGATGATCCGCAGCATTGGGTGCCGCAAGGTTATGGCCCGCCCGGCAGACCATTGCCGCATTACTACCAACCCGGTAACTTAGGTTATGAGGCGAAGGTGGCCGAATGGCTGGCGCAAATACGCAGTGGTCGAGCCCCCGGTTGGCAGCAGAGGTGAGCGTGGAATGACGGAGATGCAAGCGCAAGAGTCTGTTTACTTGGACCATGCGGCTACCACGCCGCTGCGGCCTCAAGCCCTGGAAGCCATGTTGCCTTATCTGAAGGAGCACTACGGCAATCCGTCGGCAGTCTATGCTCTTGGTAGGACCGTACGGGCTCAGCTTGACGCTTGTCGCGATCGGATGGCGGCCATATTGCGCTGTCAGCCGGGGGAACTCTATTTCACCTCCGGGGGTACGGAAGCGATCAATTTGGCTTTGCATGGCTATGCCCGCGCCCACCGCGACCAGGGCAGACATTTGTTGGTATCGGCGATTGAGCATCACGCCGTGTTGCACGCGGCGAAGGCGCTGGCCGACGAAGGCTTTGAGGTAGAAGAGATACCAGTGGATCGGTACGGGCGGGTGCATGTGGACGAAGTCGCCGGCAGGTTGCGCAAGGATACCCTGCTGGTAGCTGTTATGCACGCCAACAATGAGATCGGGACCATACAGCCTATTGCGGAGTTGGGTAAGCTCTGTCAAGACCACCGGGTGGCCTTGCACGTCGATGCTGTACAAACAGCCGGACATCTCTCACTGATGGATCTGGACCACGCTGCTTTCATCTCCATATCCGCGCACAAGTTTGGTGGGCCTAAAGGCGTAGGCGCTTTGGTCGCCCGGCGCGGTCGGCGTCTGCTGCCGATTTTATATGGTGGAGGACAAGAGCGTGAACTGCGTGCAGGAACAGAGAATGTGCCCTGTATTGTGGGGATGACCGTAGCCCTGGAGTCGGCCCACGCAGAGCTGGCAGGCGAGGAGTCGCGTTTAAGACGGTTGGCGCAAGATCTCCGGAACCGGTTGAGCCGGATACCCGGCACGGTATTCAACAGCCGGCCCGAGCTATGTTTACCGCACATCGTCAACGTCTGCTTCGAAGAAATAAGTGGCGAATCGCTGCTCTATCTACTGGATAGAGCGGGTATAGCGGCTGCTAGTGGTTCGGCTTGTTCAGCCGGCTCCACCTTGGTATCTCATGTGCTGTTGGCCATGGGCCTACCGCGCACTTTAGCCGCAGGCGCCTTACGTCTATCACTCGGTTATTCCTCTACTGAAGAAGACATTGCCAGACTCATGCCCGTTCTGCAAGCGTGCGTAGAGCGTTTACGGCGGTAACAGCGGCGCATCCATGCTACAATAGGTAAAAGCAGTCGTTACGTCGGTAAATTTTAAGGGGGTTCGGTCGTGACAGGGCGGCGAGTATTGGTAGCTATGAGCGGCGGCGTGGATAGCTCGGTGACCGCGGCTTTGCTTCAGGAGCAAGGCTATGAGGTAATTGGCGCTACCATGCAATTGTGGTCGGATTGTCTGCCTCATTCGGAGGCGGAAAGCGGCTGCTGTTCCATTTCCGCCGTGGAAGACGCCCGGCGGGTGGCTACTCGTTTGGGCATACCCTATTATGTTTTTAACATGGCCGACGCCTTTACCACCGCGGTGGTCGATCGCTTTGCCGATGCTTATCTCAACGGCTTGACGCCTAATCCCTGTTTGCTATGTAACCGCGATCTGAAATTCGGCCTGTTTTTGGATAAGGCTCGTGAACTAGACTGTGACTTTATTGCCACCGGGCACTATGCGCGGGTTTGGTTCGATGACGCGCGCAAGCGCTACTGCTTGGGCAAGGGGAAGGACACTGGGAAAGATCAGAGCTATGCGCTATACATGCTGACGCAAGAGCAGTTGGCGCATACGTTGCTGCCCCTCGGCGACTTGAACAAACAGGATACGCGGCGGATTGCCGCTCGCTACGGCTTGCAGGTGGCGCAAAAAAAGGAAAGCCAAGAGATCTGTTTTGTACCGAACAACAATTATCGGGAGTTTATGGAGCAGTATCGTCCTGGGAGCGCTAAACCCGGTCCCATCGTCAATTTAGAGGGAGATGTTTTGGGCACTCATACGGGTTTGGCCAATTATACGATCGGGCAGCGCAAAGGTCTAGGCATTGGCGGTGGTAAGCCGCACTTCGTGGTCCGCCTGGAGGTGGACCGGAATGCGGTCGTCGTCGGGGCGGCGGCAGATGTCTACCAGACATCGTGCCGAGCTGAGGATGTCAATTGGATTGCCGTACCTGATCTAGACGCCCCCCTACAGGTTGACGCCAAGATACGCTATCGGGTAGAACCGGCGCAGGCCGTAATCAACCTTGAGGCGGACGGCCGCGTCGTCACGCGCTTCCTGAGGCCGCAGCGGGCTGTTACTCCCGGACAAGCGGTGGTTTGGTACCAGGATGATGTGGTCATAGGTGGAGGCATCATAACTCGCTAAGGCATAGGAAGGAATGACACGTATTGAGCAAGGGAAAGCGTTGGGACGTAGTCGCCTTTGGCGAAGCTATGCTTCGTTTTACGCCGCCTGGAGCGCAACGGTTAGAGCAAGCAGCTGAGTATCGTGTGTATGTGGGCGGCAGTGAGGCGAACGTGGCGGTAGGCATGGCGCGCCTAGGTCTGCAAACCGCATGGATCGGGAAGTTGCCTAAGAATCCCTTAGGTAGGCGCGTTGCTGCTGAGATCGCCGCGCAGGGAGTGGATGTGAGCCGGGTCGTGTGGACCGATACAGGCCGAGTGGGTACGTATTACGTGGAAGTGGCCGGTGCGCCTCGCGGCTCTCAGGTTGTATATGATCGACAAAACAGCGCGGCCTGCTCTTTTGCTCCGGAAGATCTCGATTGGAGCATCCTTAAGTCAGCCCGCCATTTACATATATCGGGAATAACGCCGGCTTTAAGCGCATCTTGCGCGGCTACCACACGGCGCATTCTGGAAAAGGCCAAGGAAATACCCGAATTGACCGTATCGTTTGATGTGAATTATCGCAGCAAACTGTGGACGCCGGAAGAGGCGCGTGCGACGCTGACGCCGCTTCTCAATGCGGATGTGGTCTTTTGCACCCTCGATGATGCCGAAACCGTTTTCGGTCAATACGGCAATCCGGAGGAGGTAGCCCGAAGACTGCGTGAACTATGGGGCGCCCAAATTGTAGTGCTGACGTTGGGCAGTGAAGGCGCCGTATTGGTGAGTCCGTCTTATACCGGCTACGGTAAGCCGCACAAGGTGGATCCGGTGGATCGTGTAGGAGCCGGCGATGCTTATGTAGCCGGATTCCTCTATGGTTATCTTCAGTTGACGCTGGAAACGGCTTTGCGTTACGGTAGCGCAATGGCCGCCTGGAAATACTCGGAACCTGGTGATTTTTGCTATGCATCGCGCAGCGATATCGAAGCGATAATATCGGAAGAGAACAGGGATATTCGCAGGTAGCGAAAGCTACGTCTCTCATCTTAAGATCTCGAAGATCCAAACCGCGTGCAGCGAGGTAGGCGAAGCGTGCGCCGTGCAGTAATAGGTGCGGTTTACGTCACTGGTAAAACGCTGGAGCATGTGGCGCGGGTCTTTTGTTGTTGTACCAGTGCGCAGACTGTACCCCCGGCAGGGGTATACTAACGCTAAGTGCCGCAGAGTAAAGGAGAACCGAATGATGCAGCGGGCCAGGCGCTTAATCGGTATGGACGTGAGGACCCCTGCAGGAAAACGCTTGGGGGAAGTGTGCGATGTACTTATCGATCACCCACTGCGAAGGGTTGTCGGCATCGTGGTAAATGCAGGTTCTTTAAGACGCAAGCCATGTTATGTCCGCCGCAAAGACATTGTGGCGATTGATGCGACGTACATTACGGTCAGAAGCGACCGCAGCTTGGAAACCAACCTCATCGGTGGTTATGGTTTAAGCAGCGCCGCTTCACCTTTAGGTAAAGAGATAGAACGACAGGGAGTGGGGGATTTAGGCCATATAAGGGATGTTCTGGTGGACACGAAGCGTTTGACGATCTGGGGCTTTGAGATATCCGACGGATTGGTGAGCGATGTACTAAACGGCGTTACCAAGGTGCCGCGGCGTGAAGTAAAGCGCCTGATGGGTCGCCTTCTCTGGGCGTCGCATCACGATTCAGGCAGTGACTTGCACAACGGCTCGGATTCACATGAATGATGATATAGATGGTAACCCTACATGAAGAGGGGGTGAGCCAAATATGAGCATGATGCGCAGCCGGTGGCTGTGGGGCATCATTGGTATAGCCGGCGCTGCTTGGGCATATCGGTCGATGAAAGGTAATCAGCAGGCAAGGAAGGCAATGGCCGGGCGTAGTCGGCAGGCATGGCGCGGCGCGTCTCGTACTGGCCGGGCCATACGACCGAATGCGCTCAGAGCGGCTTCCAGGGCGGGACGAGCGGTGGTTGATACCACCATGCGGACAGTCCGCGCCATCAATAGGATGTAGTGCGGTTCTGTCGATGACGCGCCGTACTCGGGTTATTTTGCTAGTCATCGCCGCGAGCGTGGTGGTGGTGTTCCTGTACGCCGTACGTGCCGTGCTCACACCTTTTATCCTCGCGGCGATTGCCGCATACTTGGCCAACCCCCTGGTAATGCGCTTTGAGTCGCGCCAGATGCCTCGCAGCGTCGCCATTATTTCCACCTACATCATCTGCGGCATCTCGGCCGCCTTGATCATCTATCTGATTGTCCCCGTTTTGATCAGAGAGTTAAATGACGTATTAGTCTCCTTACCCCAGCAACTACAAGGTCTTAACCGCTATGCTCAGAGTGGGTTTCAGTGGTTACAACGTCTACCAATCCCGATTCCTATCGGCGAGATGACCAGTGAAGCGATCGTCCGTGTACAGAACGTGATCACGACGCTCGCTGCCCGCAGTCTTGATCTCATCTTCGGCCTTTTTTCCAGCGCCGTCTACATGGTGCTCGTACCCTTTCTCGCCTACTATTTCCTACGAGATAAAGAGCTGATCAGCGAGGCGCTGTTGCGTGTTCTGCCCACCAGTCGCCGGCCGGAGGCGGTGGGTCTACTGTTGAGGTTAAATCGCGTGACCATGGCCTACATTCGCGGTCAGTTAATCATCTCGGCCGGTACGGGAGCGCTTGTGGCGCTGGGATTAACCTTGCTCGGCGTAAAGTATGCGGCTTTAGCCGGGTTGATCGCCGGCATATTTGATGTGGCGCCCTACTTCGGACCGGTAATCGGCGCCATACCTGCCGTGTTGCTGGGCCTGCTCAAGTCACCTTCTACAGCCTTATGGTGCGCGGTCTGGATCACGCTTGTGCAACAAATTGAGAGTATGTTTCTGCAACCGCGCGTGATGAGCGAGCAGGTAGGTTTACACCCGTTGACTGTCATATTTGCCGTCATGGCCGGTGGTCAACTGTTGGGAATATGGGGCATGCTGGTTGCGGTACCTTTGGTGGCAACCGGAAAAACGGTCGCCGCTTTTTTCCTGGATAAGCTGAGTAACGGCTGAATACCTTCGATTTGAGTTGTCGGACTTGCGTTGACGCCGACTCGGGGCTCTTGTATGATAAGGCTTGTATGATATGGCATGTGTCAAAATTGGTACATGATGGATATATGTACTTGCCGTCGGTAGACAGCAGCAGGAGGGACATCAACGTGCAGGCTATGACAGTGGATCAACTGCGCGAAGCGTTTTTAAGCTTCTTTGAAAAACATCAACATCTCCGGGTAGCCGGCGCATCATTGGTACCCCATAACGACCCAACCCTACTGCTTACAGCAGCGGGAATGGTTCCTTTTAAGCCATACTTCCTCGGTCAGGAAGAGCCGCCGTGCAGGCGAATCACCTCGTGCCAGCGCTGCGTGCGTACGCCTGATATCGACAACGTAGGCATTACCGACCGGCATGCTACGTTCTTTGAGATGCTGGGGAATTTCTCTTTTGGCGACTACTTTAAAAAAGAGGCCATCCCCTTCGCTTGGGAGTTCTGTGTGGATGTTCTCAAAATCGCGCCGGAACGTCTCTGGGTTACCATCTACGAAGATGACGACGAAGCTTATGCTATATGGCGCGACAGCGTGGGCGTACCGGCCGAGAAGATCGGTCGCTTAGGCAAGGAAGACAACTGGTGGGGGCTGGGTATCGGCCCATGCGGTCCTTGTTCGGAAATCTATGTCGATCGAGGCCCGGAATTGGGCTGCGGTAAGCCCGATTGTCGCCCCGGCTGTGATTGCGAGCGCTTCATGGAGATATGGAACCTGGTGTTCAATCAGTACGATCAGGCGGAAGACGGTACGTTGAGTCCATTGGAACGAACAGGTATCGATACCGGTATGGGGCTGGAGCGCCTGGCAGCCATGTTGCAGGGCGTATCCAGTATTTTCGATACGGATGTCATGCGGCCGATCGTCACCTACATCGCCGAACAGGCCGGAGTGCAGTATCGCGTGAATCCCAAACATGACGTCAGCCTGCGGGTGATTTCCGATCACATGCGGAGCGTCACGTTCATGATCCATGACGGGATTTTACCCGGCAATGAGGGGCGCGGTTATGTTTTGCGGCGTTTGCTGCGTAGAGCCGTACGCCATGCTCGCTTATTGGGTATTGAGCGCAGCTTCCTCAGCGGCGTCGTCGACGTCGTCGTGCGACAGATGCAGGCGGGCTATCCGGAACTGGTCTCCAGCTTGGAGTATATTAAGCGCATCGTAAACCTAGAGGAGCAGCGTTTTCACGAGACGCTGGATCAAGGTATGGAGATTCTGCAGCGCCTCATAGAAAGCGTGCAAGGTACCACCAAAGAGATAAAAGGTGACGACGCTTTCCGTCTGCACGACACATTCGGGTTCCCGCTGGAGTTGACAATGGAGATCGCCGCCGATAAAGGGGTAACAGTGGATACCGACGGATTCAACGCGGCGATGGAGAAGCAACGGGAACGCGCTAGAGCCGCTCGCGCGGAGCAAGGGTACTTAGGCGCGGATATGGGCGTATATAACGAGCTGGATCTGCCGGCCGGCGAGTTCCTTGGTTACGACACTTTAGAGGCCTCCGCCGAAATTGTGGGGCTGGTGCAAAACGAGGAACCGGTAGGACGCTTACAAGGTTCCGGTAAGGCAGACATCATTTTGGCTGCTACGCCGTTTTATCCGGAAGGCGGCGGCCAAGTGGCTGATAAAGGCGTCATCACAGGCGCTCAGGGGTCTTTCCATGTGGAGCGCGTGTTTAAGACAGGCAAAGGCGTGATTGTACACAGCGGTGTCTTTACCGGCGATTTTGAGCTTCATGAAACAGTGAGCGCTAAAGTGCAGCCCGAGCATCGCATGCCGACAGCGCGCAATCATACGGCGACACATTTGTTGCATAAGTCATTGCATGAGGTTATAGGAGAACATGCCAATCAGGCTGGATCGTTGGTGAGTCCCGAGCGTCTGCGCTTCGACTTTAACCATTATGAAGCCATTAGCGTCGCAGACCTGGCTGAAATAGAGCGCCGCGTGAACGCCGCCATTCTGCGCAACATGCCTGTGATCACCAAGGTCACTAGTTTTGACGCGGCGGTGAAAGCGGGAGCTATGGCCTTGTTTGACGAGAAGTACGGCGACAAAGTACGCATTGTCAGCGTAGGCGACTACAGCATGGAGCTGTGCGGCGGTACTCATGTTAGAAGCAGTGGCGAGATCGGTCTCTTCCGCATTGTCAGTGAGGGTAGTATTGCGTCAGGCGTCCGTCGCATTGAGGCCGTAACCGGCGAAGGCGCTCTACAGTACATCGACGAATTATCGCAGACCTTGGAGTTCGCCGCGTCGCGCCTGCAGGTTACGCCGCGCGATGTGCCGCAGCAGATCGATAAAGTGATGGGCCGAATGAAGCAGTTGGAGAAGGAGATCAACGAGCTTAAGGGCAAACTGGTCGGCTCTCAACTGGACGATTTGCTTAATCAAGCTATCGATTGCGGCGGTATCAAGGTTTTGGCCGCCGTGATACCTAATGCGGACATGACGGCGCTATGCGAATTGGGCGATCGCCTGAAGGAGAGAATGGGGCCGAGCGCTTTAGCGTTGTCTTCCGGCTCGAACGGTAAAGTGCATTTGGTGATGATGGCCACCACCGAAGCCGTCGCCAAAGGTGTCCATGCCGGCGATCTGATCCGTAAAGTAGCGGAGCATGTTGACGGTAAGGGCGGTGGAATGCCGACTATGGCCAGGGCAGGTGGTAAGAATCCGGCTGGACAAGAGAAAGCCATGGCCGCGGCGCTGGAGGCATTACGGGAAGTTTTGGGCGGTTAGCCCGGCCGAGTTAACAGAGCGAGGGCGAAAATCAGTACGGTTGTTTCGTGCGTGTAAGAAGGAAACTCCTTTAAATACCCGAATATAGCCGTACTGTTTTTTAACCGCAGGTTGGGGAGGTGCGTCAGATGTCTGAAATACCCGACCAGACCATGTTGTTCCATGTGGATCGCGATTTGTCTCAGGTTAAGGCCATTTTGCAGCATGTTTACGCCGCTTTGAAGGAGAAAGGCTACGATCCCATAGGCCAGATGGTAGGATATTTACTATCTGGGGATCCGACATACATCACATCGCACCGCAATGCGCGCAGCTTGATGCGCACCGTTGAGCGCGATGAGGTTATCGAGGTGCTGGTGGAAGCGTATTTGCGGAGAATCGACCCTGAAGACAAATAATCATTTACACGCAAATAAGGGCAGAAGGATAAGGCGCCGTCTACCTACCCGTCGCTGGTGACGTTCCATCGATGGCTTATGTCTTAGCTCCAACCACACTCCAAGAGTATTACAAGCTCATATATCTCAGTTTCACAGCAATCTAAGTAGACTACTAGGGAGCGCTGCATATGTTGCGTAAACCCGGGTCAAAACGGAGGACGCGGCGAGCCGATCAGGCCGGGGCGTCCTTTTTAACGCTGGATATCGGTACTGAATGGGCGAAAGCCGTGATCACCAATCAGGCGCAACGGCAAGTACTCAGCGCGGGATACGCCCGACAGCATTTAGGAGATATGGATGGGGGCGCTATTGCGAATATCGCCGGCGTGACCGAAACCGTTTCCAGAGCGCTGCGCGAGGCGGTCTCATTAGCCGATGCGGAGCCGCAACTCTGTTTAGCCGGCATTGCGGGCGAGTTGGTACAAGGCGTAGTCAGTTCAATCACGAGTGAACGCAAACGTCCCGACGTACCTTTGACGCTGCGCGAGATTTCTAGGTTAGCCTGGCATACCGTAGCCCAAGCGCATATGGCAGCAAAGGAAAAAACGGCACTGCAAAGTGGTATACGCAACCCGCACGTGGAGCTGGTCGATACGGCCTTAATTGAAATCCGCATTGACGGCTACCGAGTGAGCAACCCGGTGGGTTTTCGCGGTAAGCACCTGGCCATATCGGTGTTTCATACCTTCTCGCCGCTGGTGCATGTACGGGCTATAGAAAGCGTTGTGCGAAGCACAGGCTGTCAACTGCTGGGTATAGTGGCCGAACCTTTTGCCGTCGCTACCTGCGCTCTTCCGGCCGAAGCATATGAATTGGGCGCGGTTGTGGTAGATATCGGGGGCGGAAGTACGGATGTGGCCGTGCTGGAGAAGGGCGGCGTAGTGGGTACGAAAATGGTAGCCATGGGGGGACGAGCTTTCACGCGTAGCCTGGCTGACGCTTTCTCACTGAGCCTTGATATCGCCGAAGAGCTTAAGATCGATTATGCAACGGGTAGTTTGGCAGCGGAACAGGCAGAGCAGGTGCGATCCGTCATCGATGCGGACATGAAAGTGTTTGTGGAGGCCTTGCGCCTTGCATTCTCCGATTTAAAAGGTGCCGGTACGTTACCTACACATGTGTATTTTTGTGGAGGGGGCAGCGGTTTGCCTGGTATACTGGACTTACTGGACCATCCGCAGTGGCTTAAGCAGGGGTTTTTTACCCGTACGCCGACAGTCGTTCGCTTGAGTCCGGGCGATGTGAAGAGTATTCAGGATCCCCAAGGCTTCCTACAAGGTTTTCGAGACGTAACGCCTAAAGCGCTGGCAACCCAAGGCGCACGTGTCCTGGCGGATCGATTTCAGGAAGGGACGCCATCCTTTACTGGTATCCGCAAAGGTGGTTAATCCATGCGAACAGAGCAACCGGAGTTTTTTTATGTTGATCCCACCACTGAGGTCGTAGGTGTTTTGCGCGGCATTCAGAACGCCAAAGCCCGCAAAGTAGCGGTGGTGCTGCCGGAAGATCCTCGCTTATTCCGCAACGATATCAACCTGCGTTTGATTGCTTCTTATGCAGAAAAGAGCAACAAAGACGTCGTTTTGATTACCATCGACCCGGCCGTGGCCAAAGTAGCCTACGCCCACGGTTTGCATGTTTATGATTCTCCCGCGTCGGCTTGGAAACCGGAAGGTAGGGTTTTTGACTTAGACATTACGCAACCATTAAACCAGGTAGAGGTTAAAGGGCGACGCCGCGATTATAAAACGGGTAAAATGATGCGCACGCGCCGGCACTATCAACGGGCGCTGGTGATGATCACCGCTTTGTTCGCCGTCGCGGCCGTGTGGTATGTCGCTACTCCGCAGGTCACCGTGGTGGTTACGCCTGCAGTCAAATACATTTCGCAGGAGATGCACCTGCCTTTGATTGCCCCGGGCGTAGCCGGGGAAGGCGTACGGTTAAACATGCTGGAGATTCCTGTTGAAGTCAGCGCCGATCAGGCAGCTACGGGCAGAAGAACCGAGGGAGTGACCGCTGCCGCTGGGTCCGTACTGTTTATTAACGATACTGAAAAGGCAATTGCGGTACCTGCCGGAACGCTGGTTTCTACCGACGGCGGTCAAATCTTTCTGACTCTAGCCGGCATCACCGTACCGCCGGTGCAGGCGGAGTACTTTATGAACGTTGTGGTGGGGATGAAGGCCGGCCAAGCAGAGGTGGCGGTCAGGGCGCAAAAAACCGGTAGTGGCGGAAATGTGGCTTCCGGACGCATTCGCTTATTGCCGCAAGGGCCAAACGAGCTTAAAGTGGTGAATCCGGAAGCGACGTACGGAGGCGCTGATCGCTCAGTCACCTACGTAACCGCCACGGACATCGCTAATGCGCATCGGGCGGCAAGCGCCGTTCTCATACAGAAAGCCGTGGAAATCATCTCTGCGCGACTAGGCGACGATACCATAGCCTACATGGCTCAGTTGACGGTGCAAGAAGGGGAGATGCGCTCTTCTGCAAACGTCGATCAGGAAGCAGCGCAGGTCACCGTGTGGCTGACAGGAAAAGCCCGCGTTCCGTATATCCTAAAACAAGACGTGCTTGATCAAGCGGCTAAAGCGATCAAAGCCGGTGTGGCGGTTCCGGCCGGATACGAGCAATTTGGTCCTATCCAGGCGCAATACGAAGGCGATTCACAGGCACAGGCCGATTTGCCGCTAAGCGTGAGCATTCAAGCAGTCATCCCTGTGGTCAAATCCTTGGATGACGAAACCGTTAAAAGGCAAGTGGCCGGTATGGAACCCGGTTTGGCGGCTGAAGCGTTGAGCGATATCGGCGTTGTGGAGATAAAGGGCAAGGTGCGCAAGTATCTGCCGCGCTGGACGCCTTGGCTGCGAGTGGTACTGGCCAAACCGGCCGAACCTGGTGATGCTGAAAGGATTTACTAATACGTTGCATTAGGGGAGCTATGAGGTGAGTAATACGGCGGGACGGTCACCAGCAGACAAAGAGCGCTATATGGGACTCGATGTCGGTACACGTACGGTAGGAGTGGCGGTAAGCGATCCATTGGGGCTTACTGCGCAACCGCGTACCGTGCTGCGTCGCCAATCGTTGCAAGTGGATGTTCAGACGCTTTGCGACATGGCGCGCCGCGATGAAATCACCGGCTTTGTCGTAGGACTTCCTCGCCGCACAAGCGGGGAGGAAGGTAAGGAGGCCGCGTTTGTGCGGCGATTTGCCTCGGCGTTGAACGCAGAGTCGGGAATTCCCATCTACTTTGTTGATGAAAGGTATACCACGGCGATGGCGCAGAATACGCTGATAGCGGCAGGTGTGCGTAGAGCGCGACGCCGTAACGTCGTCGATAAGATGGCTGCAGTATTTATTTTGCAGACTTTTCTTGCTCAAAGGCGGAAGGGAATGTACAATAAGTCCGAGTCTCCCCGCGAGTAATGCTGCGGAGCGCTCAATCATCGTATCGGCCAGGTCTACATGGATTGGGCTTAAAGTGTCAATATTAAACAGGAGCAAGAGCCTCGCAGGGCACCTGCGAGGCGGCGGATAAGAGCAGCGACGAGTGTGCATGTAGCCTATTTTTTGAGGAGTGATCGGCATGACCAAGGATGATAACAACCACATACATGACGAGAACTGTGGTTGTGGCTGTGGCCACGAAGAGGAACAAGACCTTGTGATTCTGGTGGATGAAGAAGGTAATGAGCACAGCTTTGTGCTGTTTGACATGATTGAGATAGACGATCAGAGCTATGCGTTGCTGGCTGCGGCGGATTCCGACGAAGACGGTGACGATGAAGAGACCGTCTACATATTCCGTATGGAAGACGATGAAAACGGCGAAAAGCAGTTGGTAAGCGTAGACGATGACGAAGAGCTCGAGCGAGTATTCGCCGCATGGGAAGAATTGGAATCGAGCTGGGAAGACGCCGATTCCGACGGTGACGACGACTAGACGTTTGAGTTATCAGTCAGATAAAAACGGCAGGCACTTCATCAGAGCTGAAAGACTGGTGAAGTGCCGTTTTTTATGCCCGTTCGAGTAGCAATAACAGTAAGGCCGGCAGGTAAAAGGTGTAATGATCTATAATGAAATCTAGGGGTTGGGAGCCATCCATATCGGCCGACCCAAGCATAGTCTGCGGGAGAGATATGGCATTGGGTTGGAGATTTTCACTACTGAAAAACATGCAGGCCAAGTGGTTTGGTGCCGCCGGGTCGCAAGCCGAACAATCAACATCCACATCGTCGGTCGCTCAGGGAAGTGACGTTGTTCCGGATACTCCGTCCGCGCCGGAAGAGGACCTCGCTCCAGGAGCCGAGGATCCTGCAACGGAGAAGGATGTGCGTACATCACCAGCATCTCCGCCACAACCACCTATACCGGCAACTCCAGAGAGACGTTCCCGCATTAAACGTCGGCACCTGATCATCCTGTTGTGTACGCTGCTGCTTTCCGGCGTGCTATATGCTTTTTTACCGATGCAGTTTGGGCGAGGTGAAGAAATCCTGTTTCGCGTGACCACCGGATCAGGAGCCCGCGTTATCGGACGGCAATTGCAGGAACAAGGACTCATCCGTTCCGCGACGGTCTTTAACCTATGGGTGCGTCTTTTCGGCGCTCAGGGGGGGTTAAAGGCCGGTGAGTATCGGTTGCATCCCGGGCTCTTTCCACACCGGATCGTATTGGATATAAAGCAAGGCAAAACGGCTACGTCGGGGATCACCATTCCTGAAGGGTATCGGTTGACGCAAATAGCCGATACGCTGGCCGGCGCTGGTTTGGTCGATAGGGAGGATTTCCTCGCTCTAGCTCACGATAGCTCTGTCGTACTGCCGGAGAATTCGGTTTTCGACCCGCCCACCAAGAGCTTAGAGGGGTATCTTTTCCCTGATACCTATCGCATTGCGCATGGCATGCCTGCCATCGACATTCTGCGGATGATGTTGAAACGCATGGAAGAGCAGGTGACGCCGCTTTATGAACAAGCCGAGCTACCTCTCCGTCTCACCCTGCATGAAGTTCTCACGCTGGCTTCCATTGTGGAGAAGGAAGCCAGGATTCCGGCAGAACGACCTTTAATAGCCGGCGTCTTCTATAACCGTCTTAGGGTAGGTATGCCGCTGCAGGCCGATCCGACGGTAAAGTATGTGTTGTCTCCGGCACCGGTACGGCTCTCTCTCTCGGATATTGAGGTCGATTCTCCCTACAACACCTATCGTTACGGAGGGTTACCGCCGGGTCCCATCGGCAGTGCGGGGCTGGCGGCCATAAAGGCCGTACTGGAACCTGCCGATACCCCATATATGTACTTTGTGGCTAAAGGCGACGGCACGCATGTCTTCAGCGTCACTTATCAAGAACACCTAGCGGCTAAAAGGGCGGCTGACGCACAGGAAAACGGTAATTGAGCGCGGTGGCGGAGGAGCGAGTTCCGGACAAAGATAAGCCCGTGGGAAATCTTTTCTGTAGAATTGCTTGTCTGAAGGCTTGACAAGCGCCTGGTCATGCGCTAATATGCGATCAATAAGTGCATACGGAAACCGTTGATGCAGAGAAAAGTCAAGCGCGTTTCTCTCAGAGAGCGAGGGATGGTGGGAGCCTCGCAGAAACACTTGAGTAATATGGCCTGCGGAGGGCGGCGTTAAATGCGCCGACGCAAGACAGCGTTAAAGGTCGGGGATATGATGGTATCCTGCTGAGGGCTCTTTATTGTATTGAGCCGAAAACAAGGTGGCACCGCGAGTGTATAATCGCCCTTGATCTGCTTTCACAGATCAAGGGCTTTCTGCATTTCAGCGGATGTGAAGGGAGGGGAGAACATGCAGAGCAATGGGAAAGTCGTGATAATCGGCGCGGGTCATGTAGGTTCTCACTGCGCTATGGCTTTGGCGCACAACCGCATCTGCCGGGAGATCGTGCTGGTGGACATAATTCCGCAAAAGGCTCAGGCTCAAGCCCTTGATGTGGCTGATGCGCTTAGTTATCCGCCCAACGACACTATCGTCAGGGCTGGTTCCTATGCCGAGTGCGCCGCTGCCGACATCATCGTCATCGCCATAGGAGAACCGCCTATTCCCGGGCAAACCCGCTTAAGCATTCTCGATAGTTCGGTACGGATGCTTAATGCACTGCTTGTCGAGCTCAGGCAAGTGGAGATTGCAGGTGTCGTCGTGACGATAACCAATCCGGTGGACATCATCGCCGACTGCGTGCGCCGAGCCTTGCGTTTAAGTCGCTATCGTTGTTTTGGTACGGGGACCTTGTTGGATACCGCACGTCTCGTGCGTATACTGTCTGAAGAAACCGGGGTCCCGCGTGCTGCTATCAGAGCCTATTCCATGGGCGAGCACGGCGATTCCTCCATGATTCCTTTTTCCCAATTGCGCATCGGCAAGTTTGCGTTAGACCACTTTCCGCACGTAAACAAAGACGAGTTGCTTGAACAGACACGGAGAAGCGGTATGGATGTCATAGCCGCCAAGTTTTGTACCGAGTTCGGCATTGGTCAGTGTTTGGCCTTTCTTTGCCGGTGCATTTTCCAAGACCGAAATATGGTGCTGCCGCTATCAGTCTTTTTGGCAGGCGAATACGGACAGCGCGACGTACACTGCGGCGTTCCCTGCGTGGTAGGCGGCAACGGCATAGAGGAAGTAATGGAACTGCCTCTCACGGCCGATGAGCAAAGGCAGTTGAATCACTCCTGCGATATCATCAGGACCCATATGACAAGAGCGCATCGTATTGCATTCATGTGATAAAAACGGCATGGTGTCAGGGTTATGGCAGTCGTAAGATCAGTATTCCGATATGACAAAATATAAATGCGAAAGAGAGTGTTAGATCATGAGGAAGCGTCAACGAATAATTGTACTGATATTTATTGTTTCCTTACTAATGTTGATCCTGGCTGCTTGTAGTAAGAAGTCGGAACAAATGCGGATATCAATTGTACAACCACTGAGTCATACCTCGCTGGACCAAATACGAGACACCATTGTAGCGGGATTAAAGGCATCCAAACGTAATCTGGAGATCGTCACGCTCAATGCCAATGGCGACACCTCGTCACTGCCGACCATTCTGCAAAATGAGAAGTCCAAAGGTACGGATCTGGTGATCGCCATCGCGACGCCTACGGCGCAGAGCGCCAAGAATGTCTTCGACGGCACGGACGTCCCCATTGTCTTTGCAGCCGTATCTGATCCCGTCGCGGCAGGTGTCACAGGCACTGACGCAAAGAACATCACCGGAGTTTCCAACCAAATTCCTGCGGCGGAGATCATCAAACTGGTCTCTCATTTCCAGCCTGGTTATAAGAAGATCGGTTTCCTGTATACCTCAAGTGAAATCAATTCCGTTTCGACCATCAACGCGGCAAAAGCATATGCCGACGCAAACGGCATCGCCTATGAAGAGGCGGCTATTGCAGCCCTGAATGAGCTGCCGACGGCGGTAAACAGTCTCATCGCCAAAGGCGTCGACGTATTGTACACCGGTAATGACAATACCATCGCCTCCGCTATGCCTACCTACACCGATGTGGCTTATGCTAAGAAAATACCTATTTACGTCGGCGCCGACTCAATGGTTGCCGACGGAGGTTTCGCGACGGTCGGGGTCGATTACGTGCAGTTAGGCAATCAGGTGGTGGCTATGACCTTAAAGGTGCTGGATGGCGCCGAACCGTCCGACATTCCGTACGAGACGCTCAGTGACTATGCCAAGTATGTAAATCTACATGCGGCTGATCGTCTCGGCCTATCGGTGACCGATGAGATGTTGCAAGACTTTATGGTTCTGGTCGAAAAGGACGGCGTCAGCCATTTTGGGAAGTGAGAGAGATGTATTTGGACTTGCTGTTATCCGCTTTGGGCCAGGGCGTTATTTATGCGCCCATGGCCCTGGGCGTATTCGTGGCCTTTCGTATCCTAAACACACCGGATCTGACCATTGACGGCAGTTTTGTATTTGGTATGACGGTCTGCGCAGCCGTAACCGTGGCCGGCCATCCCATTCCGGCCATCTTTGCCGGAGTATTGGCCGGAAGTGCGGCTGGACTGATGACCGGCGCCTTGCAGACTGTGTTTGGCGTCAACCCGATTTTATCAGGTATTTTGACTTTGACCGGGCTCTATACGGTGAACTACATGGTGCTGGGCGGCCAGTCGAACCTTTACCTGCAAAGCTGGGAGCCGAATGCGGCGGGAGCCTTGGTTCCGGTGGGCAGTCAGACGATTTATAAGATGATGGCTACGGTTATGGGAAAAAGTCAGTCGGCTGCACTGCTCTTATCTTTACTCATTACGTTCCTGGCGGCGGCCATTTTGATCGTGTTCTTTAAAACTCGGCCGGGTATGGCCGTGCGCGCTACCGGCGACAATGAAGAGATGGTTCGCTCATCCTCCATTAACGCCGATGCTGCTCGCATCGGGGGTATTATGATAGCCAACGCCTTAGTGGCTTTATCCGGGGCTATACTCTGTCAACAGCAGCGCTATGCGGATTTGGGCAGCGGTAGCGGGATGTTGGTGGTGGGCTTGGCGTCGGTGATCATCGGGCAGGCGTTATTTAGGCAATCTAGCGTCACGTTGGGAATCATCTCCGCCGTAGCCGGATCCATCATATATCGTTTGATTCTGCAGGTAGCATACCAGATAGACATGCCCAGCCATATGGTCAAATTGTTGTCCGCTCTGATTGTGACCATCGCTTTGATTCTGCCGCAAGCCAAAGATAAATTGGCGATAATGCGATTAAGACACGGCGGAGAAAGGAGCCAAAGTAGATGAGCGTGCAACTCTCAATTCAGCATCTGTCTAAATGTTTTGAGCCGAACACGCCAAACAGGCGGGTAGCTTTGGATGATCTCAGCTTAGATGTTGAGCGGGGAGAGTTCATCACCATACTCGGCTCCAACGGGGCAGGGAAATCGACGCTGTTTAACGCCATCCTCGGTAAGTTCCTACCGGATAAAGGAAGGATCATTCTAGACGGCGATGATATCACCTACTGGAAGGACTATAAACGAGCGGCGCATATCGGTTGTCTGTACCAGAACCCGCAATGGGGTACGGCGCCGAACATGACTATCGAGGAAAATCTGGCGCTGGCTTATACCCGCCATGCCTCCAAGTCGTTCTTTGCGGTAAATCGCCGCGACTCCGCTTACTTCCGTGAACTGCTGGCTACGTTGGGGTTGGGTTTGGAAAACAGGATGAAGACGCCCATGGGGATGCTTTCGGGCGGGCAGCGCCAGGCCGCTTCGCTGCTGATGGCCACCATTGCCAAGCCTAAATTGCTGTTGTTGGACGAGCATACTGCGGCGCTTGATCCGGTTACCTCGCGACAGGTGCTGAAAATCACCGCACAGATAATCGCTCAGAACAACCTGACGGCCCTGATGATCACGCACGACCTCCATCAAGCTGTTAGCTTCGGCAATCGCACCATTATGCTCGATGCCGGCAGGCTGGTGCTGGATATTGGTGCGGACGAGCGCGCCGGGATGACTCCACGCCGGTTGGCGGATCTGTTTGCCGCCAAGGCGAAGCATCTGTTATCCGACAGGTCGCTGCTGAGTGTGTAGAACGACGGAGTTCCGTACCTGGTTGTGTTCGACACTCTGTCTGTGAAGTTCTGATGTCACGTGAAACGGCATATTTTGTCAGGCGACCTATGAGCGGCGAACGGCACAGGGGTTCTTTGCTCATGGTCGCCGGTTCGTTTAAAGTCGCCCTTCGGCGAACCTCGCTTCAGGACGTGCACACGTTGAGCAGCGTCTACATAAGCTGGTAGAGAGTAGTTTTCCTCTCGTAACGGAGATTGTTGAAATCCAGCCGGGGTCAACCGGCTCCATAGGACTACAGCGCCGATGAATAGCCGCAGTTGAGGCATCTTTGGGACCAGTCGAGGAGGTGCGTTGCTTGACTTGGATTGCCGCCATCGGAGCGGTCTTGCTGCAGGGGCTGATGTTCCTTATCTCTTATGTGACGAACAATGTATTTCCCAACCCGCTCAAACCCGAAGAAGAAGCCATGTGTTTAGAAGCAATGGAGCAGGGAGATGAGAATGCCAGAGCTACGCTGATCGAACGCAACTTGCGCTTAGTTGCGCACATAGTGAAGAAATTTGACAATACCGGCGAGGATATCGACGACCTCATCTCCATTGGTACCATCGGCTTGATCAAGTCGATCAATACGTTTGATCGGCATAAACAGACTCGCCTGGCGACCTATGCCGCTCGTTGCATAGAGAATGAAATCTTGATGTATCTGCGATCCACTAAGAAGCAACGCAACGAAGTGATGTTGCACGAACCCATCGGATCGGACAAAGAAGGCAACGAAATAACCTTAATTGACGTATTAGCCAGCGATCATGATGTAGCCGAACGTGTGGAACATAAGGTTGATCAGGAACAGATGTATGAACGCCTGCGACGCTTGACCAGAAGGGAAAAGCGTGTCTTAGAGTTGCGTTATGGGTTGGTGGACGGCGTACGCAAAACGCAACGGGAGGTGTCTCGCTATTTAGGTATCTCGCGTTCATACGTATCCCGGATTGAAAAACGCGCCATAAATAAGCTGCAGGAATCGCTGCTGCCCGACGGCACGCAAGGGTAGGTTCCTTTATATACGGACGCATGCCTATGAAAGCCGACCGTAAAAACAGTCGGCTTTCTGTGCTATAATTAGCATTGTTTATGTTGCGGAGCGGATATGAGGTTTAGCAGCCCGCTTTTCTTCGGGTGTCCGGCTGAATTTTTGGGAGGGAGCGCATTGCTGAAGGTGTTCTGCCCGAATGAAATGACGGGTTCTCTATTGGATATCGATCTGAATGCTCTTGCGGCACAAGGCATCAAAGCATTGATCATTGATTTAGACAACACCTTGATGGGCTGGGATGCCGAGCAGATAACCTCCCAGATTAAAAAGTGGGTGCAGATGGTTAAAGCCAAGGGCTTTAGGATATGTATTGCCTCTAACGGTCTGAGCAATCGGGTAAAAAGAATTGCGGCAGAACTCGACGTTCCGGCCGTTCCCAAAGCGATCAAGCCGCGCAAGCGCCCCTTTAGGCTGGCGCTGCGTTTGTTAAATACTCGCTCCGATCAGACGGCGGTTATCGGGGATCAGGTGTTCACGGATATCCTGGGTGGGAATCGCATGAATTGCTATACTATACTTATCAACCCCATCAGCCGCAAGGAACTGCGTTCCACACGGTTTATGCGCCGGGTTGAACGCCGGATACTGCGTCGCTTACATAAAAAAGGTTTGGTACAAGACAAAAGCTATAGGCAAAGGCTGGGTATTTATAAACGTGATTAATCTGTACCTGCATAGTCCTTATCCATTGGGTTGTCCCATAGCTACGCGAGTCATGGGGATTCGGGCAGGTGTTCACATGAGGAGGAACTGAGGAATGCGGGAGCGCTTTTGTAATATCTGTGGCAATAAACTGCAAAGCGCGCATCCTGGTGCAATAGGATACGTCCCTAATCGGGTTCTGTTGGGAACCAGCAGCTCGGTCTGCCAAAGGTGTCATCGCGCCCGCATAGCCTCCGTGCCGGCCGGCAGGAATCAGGAAGTTGCATCCGGAGGTGTCAGGCGAGTGCTTGAAAAAGCCGACCTGTCTTTACTCGTGATAGATATTACCGATTTTGAGGGGACTTTCAGTAAACGTCTTCTGCGACATTGCGGCCGTAAGCTGATGCTTGTGGTTAATAAAATCGATCTTCTACCTGGGCGTATATCGCGCAGCAACATATTGGCGTGGGTGACTCGGCGTTTAGCAGATGCGCATGTAGATACTCAGGGCGTGTTCCCGGTCAGTATGCAGAAAGGCAGCGGTGTTACGACGTTATGGGATGCGGTAATAAAAGAACTCAATGGACAAGGCGTGGTCACGGTCGTAGGCGTGGAAGGCGTGGGCAAAACCGCCTTAGTGAACAGTTGGTTGGAGTATAACAAGGCGCAAGCGGCTAAGAAGAAAAAAACGCGTCGCAAGAGTATGCGCGGCACGAGCGACGATAAGGCGGATACTACTGTTACCTTGGCGCAAGCAGACGGAAGTGTCGCAAAGGAACCGGAACGTTCGCCGTCTCAGGAACACGGCATTGAGCGAGAAGTCCTGCGTGAAGATCAACCGGGTATGGCAAAAGAAATCCCCTCAAAGAGCGAGTCGGAGCCTATCATCATTATTGAACAGCCTGCCCTGTTTGATCTTATACCCAGCCGGAAACCGGATGTTGTCGTTAGCGATGACGCAGTGCCGGAATCGATGCCGTTGTCGCCGACCGAGCAACGGCAGGAGGACCGACCACAAACGACGGTGAAGCCTCAGGAGGGGAAAACAGCCCCTATGCCGATTGATGATATTGCTGACTCAGATGCTGCAGACAGCTCCGGTGTTAAGGCAGTCAGTCCGAGACCGAAAAAGCGCAGGCGCTCCTATGCTACGCGGCGGCGGGCGAAAAAACCTGCTGTTCATGCTCAAGCGCCCGATAAAACCGCTGCCGACGCAGCTACCACTGAGGGGGAAACAGCGGCTTCGGCATCAACAGCAGGAGCGGAACCTGTTCCGGTTCCCACGCCTCCGTTCTCCAAGCCGGACGCGTTGTCACAGCAAGCGGAGAATGCAACGCCGGAGCCTAAACCCAAAGTTAAGTCTAAACGCTCCCGCCGCCGCAAAGCAAAGAAACCAGGTGAAAAAACAGGCGCCCAGCCACCGGGGATTGATCATATAAAGAGCGACGCTGCAAAGGCGGCGCCGCATCCGAATAAGACTAAAAAGGGGAAGACGCCCAAGCAGGCCGAACGGAGCGCGAAAACCTCCCGAGTCGGCACGGAACCCGTTGCCGAGGTTATCGCTACGCAAAGTGAGTCGGCGGAGGTCAAGGCCAAAAGCAGTCGGCGCAGGTCGCGAAGGCGCCGTACGGTCAAACCGGTTCCGACGAAATCCCCGGTGGTGTCTACAGCTGTTGCCAGTGAAGTAAAACAGCTGAAAGCGGAACATGAGCCCGCAACTTCAGCACAAACCGCCGTACAGGTCCAGACCAAGGCGGATGGAAAACCGGCTGCCGCAATAGGTAAAGCGCCGGCCAAGCCGGCCGTCGAGCCAAAGCCGGAGACGCTGGAGATTAAGGTTATCGACACTTTGAGCGTACCAGCCCGAGGGCGCATGCGCGATTCACTATGCGCGCAGTGTACTATGGATTTCAGCATACAAAAACCTTTACGGAGCAGAGTGATCCGTTTAAAGGCGGGACAAGGCGCGGTGTTCGCCGGCCTGGTCGCCATTGCGGTATTGGAGATAGCCGATGAGGATGATGCGGCTTCACTGTTGATCTATATGCCGCCCGCCATTACCGTGCAGCGAGTTCCCGGTACGGCCATAGACGAATTCCTCCAAGGAGAAAACCGACCTTGGCGCATGGATGTATGCGCCGGCTGCATGGAACACCTGCTGCAAGGTGGTTGGGAAGAGACCGAGATGAGCGTAGATGCGCTGCACGACCTGGCGCTGCACGGTATGGGCTGGCTGACGGTGCGCAAAAGTACGGTCACCATGCGCGTGTTGGTTCCAGTCGGGATGTTGGCCTCCATGCGCCCTCGCTTGCTCGGCGTAAAAGCGTAATCGATACGTTTAAATGACACGAATCCGTCCCTGATGCGCCGCGATAGCAATCTATGGTTGAGCGCCGCCCCACGGATGATATACACTAGGGCAAATAGAGCGGTAACGATCGTCGGCTGCAAGCCGTTGTCGTTGCGAACCTCAGGAGGTTAGGTTATGCTGAGATATTTGACTGCGGGAGAATCGCACGGGCCGGCCCTAGTGTCTATTTTGGAAGGTATGCCGGCAGGATTGGCATTAAGCGCAGACGACATAAACGTGCAACTGGCCAGAAGGCAACTTGGTTATGGTCGCGGACGACGCATGGAGATAGAATCCGATCGAGTCATGTTCCGTTCGGGAGTGAGACACGGCGTAACACTAGGTAGTCCGATTGCGCTGGAGATCACCAATCTGGATTGGCGGCAGTGGGAAGTGCGCATGGATCCGACCCCTAACCCGGATTACAAGCCCAACCCGGTGACTAAACCGCGACCGGGCCACGCCGATTTGCCCGGCGCGTTGAAATATGGCCACCGGGATGTACGTAATGTGCTGGAGCGGGCCAGTGCGCGGGAAACAGCCAGTCGCGTGTGCGTCGGGGCTGTAGCCCGTCGCTTATTGGCGGAGTTCGACATACACGTCTATAGCCATGTGCTAAGCATAGGCGGCGTGCACGCCCGGCGCGTCAATCTGCCGCCGGCGCAGTTACACGAGTTGGCCGAGAGCAACGACGTCCGCTGCACCGACACAGGCGTCGTGGATGCCATCCATCAGGCCATCGACGCCGCCAAGGCGAATGGAGACACATTGGGCGGCGTGTTTGAAGTGCTGGTGACGGGAGTGCCGCCGGGACTAGGGAGTCATGTACAGTGGGATCGCAAGCTGGACGGACGTCTGGCGCAGGCCTTGATGAGTATGCAGGCCATTAAAGGCGTAGAGATCGGGATGGGTTTCGCCGTGGCGGAGACGCCTGGTTCGCAGGTTCATGATCCCATTGCCTACGATGCGGCGTCGGCTTTCGGTTTTATTCATACAAGCAACAACGCCGGCGGTATTGAGGGCGGCATGTCCAACGGCGAAACGATCGTCATACGCGTAGCCAAAAAGCCGATCTCCACCTTGTATAAGCCCTTGGCCAGCGTGGATCTGGAGACCAAACAGTCTTTTGCCGCCAGCATAGAACGTTCCGACACCTGCGCTGTACCAGCGGCATCCGTGATTGGCGAAAACATCGTCGCTTTTACCATTGCCCAAGCCTTTTTGGAGAAGTACGGCGGCGATTCCATTGCGGAAATCCGCCGCAACTACATAGGTTATCTGACTGAGATTAGAGAGAGATAGCATGATGTCCGGACCACGTAACTTAGTACTGGTAGGGTTTATGGGCAGCGGCAAGACCACTGTGGGCAAAACTCTGAGTGAAACGCTTGCTCTTCCCTTTGCCGATAGCGATGCGATTATCGCACAGCGTGCCGGTATGAGCATCCCGGAGATATTTGCTCTAAAAGGCGAAGCATTCTTTCGCTCTCTGGAAGCGGCAGTGGTGCAAGAACTGGCGCAGGGTTCCGGCTGGGTTATCGCTACCGGTGGCGGAGCCGTTGGTAACCCGGCATCGCTACAGGCGCTGTTGACGGGCAACTATGCGGTATGGCTACACGCTCCTTTGGCGTGTCTTGTAGAAAGAGCGACTGCGGAAGGCAAGCGACCTCTATTGGCGGGTGGGCAAGCTTTGCAACGGGCAGAAAGCTTGCTTATGCAACGGTCGCCTCTATATGCGCAGGCACATCTGGTCGTGCGTGCCGATCAGGATGTAAAGCGGATTTGTCGAGTGATTGCATCAGCTTGGCAAAGGGCTAAAGAAACGGAGCGGAAAATGGAACGAGTGCGTGTCGGTTTAGGCCGACATAGTTACGATATCACGATCGGTTCCGGACTCTTGGAGCAACTACCGCAAATGCTCAATATGAAACCCGGGCGTACGCTTGTGGTCAGTGATAACCATGTGGCGCAGTTATACGGGGAGCGACTCTTGCAAGCTCTACAGAAAGCCGGTTGGGAACCGACTTTACACACATTCGTCGCCGGTGAAGCAGCCAAAAACCTGCAGACTCTGGAACAGATCTACGCCGCATGCGCCGAAGCGCGCCTGGAGCGTTCTTCGCCCATTTTCGCTTTGGGCGGTGGTGTAGTAGGCGATGTCGCCGGTTTCGCCGCTGCTACCTATTTACGCGGCATACCGTTCATTCAGGTACCCACAACCCTTTTGGCGCAGGTCGATTCCAGCGTGGGCGGCAAGGTGGCGGTGAATCTGCCCATGGGAAAGAACCTGGCAGGCGCGTTCTATCAACCCCGGGCGGTCTATGCGGACGTAGGGCTGCTGAGCAGTCTGCCCCTGCGCGAACTGCGTTCCGGCTTGGCGGAAGTGATCAAACACGGCTTCATTGCCGATCCGGCGTTGTATAGCTTCGTCGCCGAGCATTTAGAGGACATCCTAAGTTATGATGCGGAAGCGCTCACCGTTTGCGTGAGCCGTTCGTGCGACATCAAGCGCGGGGTGGTTGAACAAGATGAGAAAGAGTCGGGTTTGCGAGAATCGCTCAATTTCGGGCATACAGTAGCGCACGCCGTCGAAGTGGTAAGTGGTTATGGCGCTTATACCCATGGAGAAGCAGTAGCGATCGGTATGGTTACGGCAGCGTATCTTTCGCAGCCGCTGGGATTACCGCCGGCAGCAGTTGATCATTTGATACAGGTTTTATCAAAAGCCGGATTGCCCGTCAGCGCGCCTGACTTGAGCATCTCGGATTTGTTGGCTGTTATGCGACACGATAAGAAGGTCAGAGACGGGCAGGTGCGATTTGTGCTATCGCCGGCCGTCGGGCAGGTGACTACCGGCATGGCGGTGGATATGGCGCAGGTACGAGCCGCTTTGGAACGGCAACATGGGGGAGGCGGGTAAATGCGCACGTATTTGGTAATCAACGGGCCGAACCTCAATATGCTGGGCCGGCGTGAAACAGGCATCTACGGCACGACCACTCTGGCAGAAATCGAGCGGCTGATCAGGGATAAAGCCGGTGAATTGCGAGTGAACGTGCGGTTCGTGCAGTCGAATCATGAAGGCGTATTGATCGACGCGATCCACGCCGCCGCAGGTACGACGGCTGGGATCATCATCAACCCCGGGGCTTTTACTCATTACAGCATCGCCCTGCGCGACGCTCTGGCCGCCGTCGATATCCCGGCTGTTGAGGTGCACTTGTCTAATATCTATACACGAGAACCGTTCCGACATCAATCGGTTATAGCTCCCGTTTGTAAAGGACAGATTGCAGGTCTGGGAGCCATAGGCTATATTTTAGCGCTGGAAGCGCTGGTTGCTCTGTCGTCATAGCCGAAGCCAGTACTTTGGCGTCCCATTAACCAGCGAAGGAGTCGAATGGATGACAGCACTCACCGATATTCGAGCTCAAATGCAGGCGGCGGATCTTGATGCGCTTGTGGTAAGTTCAAAGCCGAACCGCACCTGGTTGACCGGCTTCCATGGAAGCGCCGGCACGGTGGTGATTACGCCTGCGGCACTTTACTTACTTGTTGATTTTCGCTATATTGAGCAAGCGAAAGTACAAGCGCCGGCAGCCCACACAGTCATGTACAAGAACCTGTATCCGACCTTGCGTGAACAGCTTACATCACTGGGAGTCAAGCGAGCAGGGTTCGAAAGCAGCCATGTAGTACATAAAATGTGGCAACGTTTGCAGAATGAGATGCCGGATATAACCTGGGTCGGCGTAGATACTTGGATCGAAGCGGCTCGAGGCTGTAAACGGCCTGAGGAATTAGCCGCGTTAGAAAAAGCCGTTGTCATTGCCGATCAGGCCTTTGCAGCAATATTGCCCGCTATTAAACCGGGTATTACCGAGTCCGATCTTGCGTTGGAATTGGAATTCACTCTGCGCCGTCTGGGCGCTGAACGGATGGCGTTCGATATCATTACGGCTTCCGGTGTGCGCGGCGCACTGCCGCACGGAGCGCCGACCGACAAGGTGATTGAGCGGGGCGATTTGGTCACGCTGGACTTCGGCGCCGTTTGGCAGGGGTATCATTCGGACATCACCCGCACTGTGGCTGTTGGGAACGTTTCGGACAAGCAACGCGAGATTTATGAACTGGTACTAGCCGCCCAACTAGCCGGCATAGCCGCCGTTGCGCCAGGTAAAACCGGGCGAGAAGTAGATGCCGTTGCGCGTGAGATGATCGCCGCGGCCGGCTACGGCGAACGATTCGGTCATGGTTTGGGGCACGGCGTTGGGTTGGAGATCCACGAAGAGTATCCGCGCCTGGCCGCCACCAGCGAAGTCGAGCTAAAACCAGGCATGGTGTGCAGCGTGGAACCCGGGGTGTATATACCCGGCTGGGGTGGTGTGCGTATCGAAGATATGGTTGTGGTAACCGAATCGGGATGTCGCGTTTTAACCACCTCACCTAAGGAATTGCTTATAGTCTGAATATAGCATTTGCAACATCGTGGACCTAGTCATGGTTCATCACTGTATGATAACCTGTTAAGCAGGTCAATCTAGATTGAGAAATAGGGGGTGGCGGTATGATTTCCGTCAACGATTTAAGGACAGGTCTGACTATAGAAATTGACGGCGATATATATTCAGTCGTCGAGTTCTTGCATGTGAAGCCGGGCAAGGGAGCCGCTTTCGTACGGACCAAACTGAAGAACGTGCAGTCCGGCGCCGTGCGCGAGATGACCTTCCGTGCGGGTGAAAAGGTGTCACGCGCTCATATTGAGACTAAAGAG
>DUQB01000006.1 GCA_012838035.1 Bacillota bacterium
ATAATCGTGCCAAAGCCGCGACGAAACTCTACATCAATTTGCTCGTAACTCGGAGGCGACTCAACCACCTTACCGAATTCGGCCAAGAAAGTGGCAAAGTAATGATGATGCGGCGATCTTTACGCAAACGCCGGCCACGTCACCGCCCCTTTTAGCGTCGGCACCGTGCCGACGCTGATGAGAAGCTCCTGACCGAATTTGCTCGCGAGGAACTCAGCAAAGCGTTGAGCCTCTTCCGGATGCTTCGTATAGGGGTAGATGCTTATGCAATCACCGCCGATCGCCGTCGCAAAACCGGCTTTCCCTGCCGGTAGGTAGGTTACATCGTGGTTCATACCCTCCGGATAAAAGGCCACGTCACCCTGACCTCCAGCCCGCATAGAAAGTTGGCCATTGATAAACATAGTGCGGGAGTTACCACTCTTCGGCCCTACCTGGTGTTTTAGAAACAGATCGGCATACCACTGCAGGGCTTCCACCGATTCCGGGCTCTGAATATTACTCTGTTTCCAATCGGGCGTAAGGATGCTGCCGCCATTCTGGAACAACACAGGCGAAATGGCCCAAGGGCTGTTGCCGTGCTGCGCGTATCCCCAACGCTCGGGCTGACTGCTTGCCGAAGTATAGCGAGTCAACTTGCGTGCATTGTCGAGGAAGACATCCCATGTCCAGTTGCTCAAATCGGGATACTGCAGGCCCATCTCATCATAGTGATCTCTGTTATAGTACAGAGTAAGAGCATTGACACCGATAGGCAGACCGTACAACTTGCCGTCCACTTGCCACATCGAAATGGCCACATCGTGATAATCCTGAGCTTTAAAGCTGCCGTTGCCAAGCTTTTCATCAAGGGGCATTAACCAACCTTGCGCGACGAAACTAGTCGCTTGCTCGGTAACCACTCGGAATACGTCCGGAGCGACGCCGCCCGCTATCCGCACGGGGAGAACGTTGGAGAGACCTTTCCATCCCATCGTCTCATAATTGATCTTAATATCGGGATTTTCCGCCTCAAAACGCGCCACCATCTCTCTGCCCCAGTTGGCATTTCCAGTCCATATGAAATCCAAGGTAACGACTTCTTTCGCTGCTATAGACGTAGTCAATGCACCCAGCATAACGACTGTCAACGCTACGACCATCCTAAATACGAACCGTTCGCTCTTACTCAAGTTCCTAACCTCCCTTTAAGTTGAGTGGCTTTGCAATATGCGCATGCTCTATACATCCAACTAACTGAAGCTGCTCATGGGGGATCAATGTAGGTGTTTTACATCACTCCCTGCAGAAAACGAATACGGTGCGATCCACTGGAATGGATCCGGAGCGTACCTCGATAAAGGGTTGACCTTCGCGCACGCCTACGATCGCAAAACCAGACTCCGTGGCAAGGAAGCTGCGGAAATCGCCCGCAATAGTCGGTTCTATATATAGCGTCTTGGTCACTCGATCATAGCGCACTCCTGTCAATCCGTAGATGAGCGCGTACGAGGCCATGGCACGAGCGTACCAGTGACCACATTCATATTCGTTGAACGGATTGCGTACCCGTCCGTCATAGCGATTCCGGCAAGTCCTTACTATTTCAAGGCCTTCTTGGACTAAACCGAGTCGCATCATATGAGAAGCCACCTGGTATTCAATGCCGGTCCATACCTCAGTGGCAAAATAGAAAGGAATCGTCGGTTTTTGTCCTTTTGGCCAGGTGCACAGGAGTAGTCCCCCCTCCTTGCCCAGTGCGAAGGTAGGACGGTAGGTGTTTGCATGATCGGAGAGATCCTTACGGAAATTGTACTTATATAAAGCTTGCAGGTGACTGCGCACCTTGAGGTTGTCCAGAATTTCGCCAACACCGCACACTTCCGCCATCCAGGCGCCTATTACGCCATCGGCGAGACATCCCGCGCCATATTGATACCGCGGCCCCTCCCGCTGCATCAAATCCAGCACCTCGGGGGTAATGGGTGCGTTCCTGCTCTCCTGATATAGAGTCTCCTCGTCTCGCAAGCCTTTCCACTGCACTTTTTGCAGAAAATATTCGCCGTCAAATAGTTCATCTTCGACATAGCGCTTGCCCTTGTCGAGCAGCTCGCGATAAGAATCTACATCCTCGTCTAAGGCTTCTCCCATGAGCACAAATGCCTTTAACGCACCCAGGTAGATACTGCCGCACATGCCATCCGGGCCCCAGAACTCGATATCATAGGTATTGTGGTGAGGTTCAACCAACACGCCTATACGGTTGGGATCCCACTTTTCAATACAGAAATCAAGACTGGCTTTCACTTTTGGCCATAATGACCGCAGCCATGTGGTATCCCCCGATATGCGCCAATCGCGGTACACCCTGAGGATCCCGCCCAATTGACCATCGGCGGCCGGATGATACTGGGCCGGGGTTTCCCGAATAGGCAACAAGACGCGAAATGATTGACGTCCCTCTCTTGTTTGGGCCTCGTTGAACTCCGTTTCTCTCAGACTACGTTCGAGTTCCGGGAAAAGGTGCGCTAGAGCCTGAGCGTAGTTCCAAACATGGGTACATGACCCGGCGCAACAGCCTTTCTTGTCGTTGCAACCCTCCCAACCCCATATGCGCCCATCTGTCTGACGTAAAACCGTAGGCGACTTGAGAATGGTCAAGTTGGCCGCAACAGCTTCTACTACCTCCGGAGGCAGGGTCGTGTCGTAAAATGCATCTATGAATACCTGACTTCGCTTTCGCAAGTTGTCGTAGGCGGATGAGAAATATGCTGCTACATCGTTGACGTTGTTGTAATGGGCAGCGTACCACGGTTTGTAGAAGGCTGTGGAGTCAAGCGGAGAAGGTGGATTGGATGTTTGATCACTCCTTGGTTCTGCCCGCAAGTTAGAGTACGGCACGTACCAAGCCAGCATCAGCCTTACCTGCTTGGTCTCGCCGGGTTCCACCCGTAGCGGGACATACAAGCTGCCACCTGGGCTCGGTATTCCTTCTTTTATTGGCTCTCTACTGATCGGTACTCCTGAAACGACTTCGTTCCAAACAACGGCTTTACTGTCGGACGATCGACCACGGAACCAGGCGCAATTGACGGTAGCGCCGGGTGCATTTGTCCAAGCTTTTAATGCGCCTTCGGCCCACGGTTTTTCTTCTGTTCCCGGTTGATAGAGGACAAAACCGCCTTCATCACCTTCTACCCGCTCTCCGCCGTCGCGGGTTGCCATGAAGTTGACTGCATGAAAAGAGAAAGTCGCATCAATGGGGTGATGGCTGTTGTTGGTGAAGGTATACTCCAACGCAGCTACCGGTAGACTGGAAGCATCGGCATCGCCTGGGATGAACGGACTCCAACCTGTTAACTCAACCGTTAATGGTATATGGGGATCTGTTAACGTGACGGTAGCAAAAGGGAAGCGAGCGACAAAGGAGGCGGTAGCAAATCGGGGCAAACCCCAAGTCCTCTCTCTCAAGCCTAGCCCTGTCCCTGGGTTGCCAAACGCTTTCCACAAGGGAACCGGACCTTCAAGTACTCGAGCAAGAGGGCGATCTCCTGAAATTGAGAGCGCGGCATATACGTATGGTTCGTGGAGGATATCGGGATGATGCCGCAGAGAGACATGAGAGAGTGCCCCAGTTCCTTCCAGGCAGATCATTCCGGCGCCTATGCCGCCGAGCGGAAAGGCAACCTTATTCAGGTGCTCCCCTGCGTACAAACCGTTATATCTGCGTGTCAACTTGCAAGAACCTCCTCTGGGCTACCCAATGCTAGATAGACCGCCTGGTTTACTTGATGCCTGACCTAACTTGTCATGGCTGTTCTGAATATAGAATCCGAGGACTGTCCATCGCGCCGGCTGTTCCAGCCATTCAGTCGTGATGGAGTATAGCGATCGTACTAACTTCAGACTACAATACGGATACCCCTGATTGGTTACAAGAGAGTCGGTTGAGCGTCCTACACCTCCTCTAGGTTCCCATGACCTGGGTGATTCTTCCTCAAACGGAAACAAATGCTTTTCTTATTGGCCATTATACATTATAATTTATATCAGCATCAAGCACCTAGTCCAATTTTTGAGCCGAAAATTAACCTGGGAGATGGTTTTATTGCTACCGTCAGTTAAGGACCTCCCCAAATCCAACAACCGCCTAGAGTTATGGTTTGACTCGAGTCCCTGTTCATTTTTTCAGTGGCGCGATAGTCTTCAACTTGCACCAGAAAAACAAGGCTGCCTATGGAATGATCATAACATTGCCTCGAGCCTGATCCAGGGAAGCACCACAAATCCGGCAATCGTGCTTAATACCGTGAAGGAGCTAATGCCGTCTTTAGAAAGGTGGATGCGAGAGAAGAGCCCCTCTTGTCCCTCTGCACAGGCCTTAGCTTGGGCTCTTTATAAAGAGATCGCCGCCCGCGGAGCACGGGCTCTTCTTCCTTTATATGAGGCGACTGCCGGCAAACGCGGTTACATTAGCGTACAAGTCGATCCACGGTTGGAAACCTGGGAAGATATTGTCCGACAGGGCATTGAGCTAAGTAGGATTGCTGCCAATGTCCAAATTAAACTACCTGGAACAAAACAAGGCATAGATGCTTTGCGGGAACTTACGGCAATGGGCATATCCACGAACGTTACACTTTGCTTTACCGTATCGCAATTGATCGCAGTCGCTAAAGTGGTACGGCAAGGATGGGAGGAAGCTCGCGCCAAAGGACTGGACCTCACGCGGTGGCGATCAAACGCCATCATGATGTTGGGCCGTTTTGAGGAGTCTACGGAGTTCACCAAACAGGCGGCGGAGCGCAATATACGGTTGTCGGAGCAAGAGTTACGCTGGGTCGGCTTAGCCATCCTAAAGCGTGCTTATGCACAGTACAATGAAAACAATTACGTAACGCAACTTATGGCTGCGTCTATGCGTCCCGGACCGACGATCAACGGCATAACTCAAGTTTGGCATGTACAGAAACTGGCGGGTATGAATGTCGTGTTAACCATCTTCCCCAATATATGGGAGGTATTATTGGCCCAAGAAGGCCGTTTGCCCTATCCAAACGCAGCAAACGAGAACATAGAGCAAGAGCTGCTAAGCAAACTGCTGCAAGTACCTCTTTTTTATCAGGCATACGAACCTCAGGCCTTGGTTGCAGATGATTTCGCCGGGTTTCCTCCCGTGGTGGAAACACGTAAATCGTTTATTTCCGCCATGCATGAGCTGTAGGAACTCATGGAGCCAATGACGACGGACCGCCGGTCGTCCATCGATATCCGATAGATAAACAGGTGTCGGATGTCGCTAAGAGCACATCAGCCGGTGCGGGTAATCGGCGGCTCAATTAGAGCCAGCAGCTCACAGTTTCCCGGCTCACGACGGTGAGCTACGAGAGATTTTGAGCGCTTTGGTCCGGATTGTCGTAACACCGTTGATCAGAAGGTAGACAGACACAACTAATGAACCAACCAGGTCAACGTACCAAGCACCGGGAGATCCGGGGGCAAGAGCTACGACCAACAACGCGGACGCGACGCACAGATCCACAAGCGTTTTTGCTCTGTAAAGTCTGCTTTGCACCGCAAGGATGGCATCCGGCTTGGTCCGATCGAGTTGCCGATAACGGAGCCAAAACCATGCGTTGGTGATAACACCTAGCACGGCGATAATCAGTCCGGGTACAACATTGCCTTTTTCGGTATTGGAAGAAAACAGCGCAACCAACACCAGCGCACCGCCGGATAAGCACATGGCCGCGCCCACGCTCGTATTAGCAATGCTTTCCAGATGCTTCCTGCGTGCCGCATCCGGTTGCTCGGCGTTGTGTACCAGGCGAAACACGATCCAGGAGACAATAATGGCCAGCAGTTCCGCGCTACGGCGAATAAAATCCGCCAGCTGCGTCGATGAACGACCTACAATAAGACCGATACCTAAAACAAGAGGACCTGGCGAACTCAGTATCACCGCAGTACGGAGCGTACGCTCACCCGATCGATATTGCATAGCTTTACGCCCCCAATAGGTAAATTAACGGAATCAACACCGCTGCTGCGGCGAACGGACAGGTCCAAGTATCTCTGCCGTTTCTGGAAAAAAGCTCTACAACAGCGCTGACCGTTGCCGTAATGGCGGCGGTCGGCACATAGCCATACCATACTACCGCTCCTTTTATCAGCAAAACGATCAAAACCGAAAGAAACGACACGACAAACATGGCCAACGTTCCCTCCAGGGTCTTGCGCCCTTCAATCCGTTTCCCTTCAATATAGTGAGCGCCAAAGCGTTTACCGACCAAAGCTGCGGCGGCGTCGCCCAAACCCCAGGCTAATACGGATGCTATGACCAGGTATTTTTCGCCCAACAGCCCCCAGCATATGACGGCCAACACGATAAGCATGCCGAACACAGAGAGCAAGCTACGTTTAATTTCACCAGGTTTGCGCTCTACCAGCAACTCCCCATACCCAGGTATGCGTTCGGCAATGAGAAGGAAAGGATACGCCATGAAGACGAACAATCCTGCGGCAGCAACAGCCTGCCGCCAGGTAGGAAACGCGTAATACCAGACGATTACCGCACCTACGAGGATGAGGTGCAAGATTTTCCGGAACAACTCTTTCGGCGGTCTAACGCTCCGACGCAGTAATAAAGCGCCTAATGCGCAGATGATGATGTAGGCGAGGAGTAGACCAAAACCAATAAAGAACTCTTGCATCATTCGTTACCACCAGTCTGCAAATTGACCGACACCTGATTAAGCATAGCTTCAACGCGAGCTAACTCCGCATCAGAGATACCCATTTTAGCCAGCGCATACAGCCTATCGTAGATACCTATAATCTCATCGCTCACTAATGCAGCCTTATCGGTAAGGCAGATGCTGTACGCCCGCTTGTCTTCACTGTGTTGCCGCCGTATCACATAGCCGTTGGCCACCAGTGAATCAATCACCCTCGACACAGCTGCTTTACCAATATCTAACTGCTCCGCCAGCTTTTCTTGTTGCAGTTGATCACTGCCGGTCAAAAGAAGAAAGAGAATATCCCCTTCCGCGCCCGATAGCCCCAAAGGTTTGAGCTCCATATTAATCAACCTGCGTGCGGAACGCAAAACGCTTTTCATAGCCAACCACAGATTGCGCACGAGCACCATGGTCACCTCACTCCTCTATGCTAGACTCTATACGCGAAATAGTTGATAAGTCAACTATTTTCAACCCCTCGATCGGCTTATTCAGCCTAGCGTCCAGGTATCTCACCAGGCTGCATACCGGCTTCACTTGATGTTGATAGCCTTCTCCTCCTCAGTCATACAGTGGTACATGAAAAGGACTCCGTATACTTGCCTAGAATTTGTGCCTATAGTCCACGCTGAATGAACCGGACTGATGCAGGATAAGGGAAAAGCTGAGCATGGGCTCCATAATTGGAGTTACGTTACCCAATAAAGGATGAGAGTGATGCGATACGTCACCGGCGTAGATGTCGGTACCAGCGGTACGAAAACTCTACTGGTCAATGAAACGGGGAAAGTCTGTGGTACGGGATATGCCACCTATCCCCTGCACCAAGAGCAGCCGGGATGGGCGGAGCAGAACCCCGCAGACTGGTGGGAAGCCACATGTACTAGTATTCGGCAGGCGCTTCAGGATGCAGGCGTTAGCCCCCGGGCCGTACAGGCGGTAGGAGTATCGGGTCAGATGCATGGCATGGTGTGTCTAGATAAGCACCATCAGGTGATCAGACCGGCTATCCTTTGGTGCGACACCCGGACCACCGCTGCTTGTCGTTGGATCACCGAAGTTGTGGGCGAAGCCGAATTACCGGCCATCACCGGCAATGTGGCGCTCGAAGGTTTTACTGCGCCTAAGCTGGTTTGGTTGGCCAAACACGAACCTGCCCATTTAGAGAAGACGGCGACGCTCCTTTTGCCCAAGGACTATATCAACTACAAACTGACCGATCAACTTGCCACCGATCGCTCAGACGCCGCAGGCAGTCTCCTCTATAACGTAATTGAAAAACAGTGGGCGCTCGACTTAGTGCAGCGTTTACAATTACCCACCCAAATATTGCCGCCGGTATATCCATCGTGGGAAGCCATTGGTCGATTAACCGAAGCAGCCGCCTTGGCCACAGGCCTTTTGCCGGGTACCGTAGTGGTAGCCGGAGGCGCGGATAATGCTTGCGGGGCCGTGGGAGCCGGAGTGTTACATACCGGCCAGGCGCTCTCCAGCATCGGTTCTTCCGGCGTAATCCTCACACCGATAGAGCAGCCGCCGGCGCGGATCGACGGCAAGTTGCATCTCTTTAACCATGCCGTAGATACCTGGTACTTCATGGGCGTAATGTTGGCCGCCGGGTTGAGCTATCGCTGGGCCCGCGACGAATTGGGCGTAGCTGGAGAAAGCTATGACGAGTTAAACACCGCTGCCGCATCCGTAGCTCCCGGTGCGGAGGGCGTGGTGTTTCTACCTTATCTAAACGGAGAGCGCACCCCTCATGCTGATCCTCATGCCCGAGGCGTGTTTTTCGGCATATCCGCCGTCCACCGGCGCGCGCATCTCATTCGTGCAGTTATGGAGGGCATCACCTATGGTTTACGCGACATCATCGAGCTGATGCGTGCTGCCGGTCCCACCATACAAACCCTGCGCGCCATAGGCGGAGGAGCAAAGAGTGCACTATGGCTCCAAATGCAGGCGGATGTGTTACAAGCTACCGTGGAAGTGCCCGCGGTTGACGAAGGACCGGCCTACGGCGCCGCGTTATTGGCCGGAGTCGGCAGCGGCATATTCTCCTCCGTATTCGAGGCCGTGCATAAAACCGTCCGGGTTAAAGCAGAGTATGTACCCAATGCAGCCGCAAGTGCAGCGTATGAACGAAGCTACGCGGTGTATAGGCGGCTGTATCCGGCGCTAAAAGAGACCTTTAGAGCAGCTGCAACTTGATGCATGCGCAGCTTGTGCCGTGAAGAGTGCAGGTAGGATCAATAGATGCTGCTCGCACTCTTTCACGTTCATGCCGTCTACCTCGTATAGCGCCGTACCTATCCCTCCGCAGAAAAAGGCGCTACGAGCAGCAATCATAAGTCTCTACCCGTAGCGCCGGCTGACCAATGTATCTGCGAGCCATATCTATTTGCTCTGCAAATTGGCCACCTCTTCGGCAATGATCGTATCGATAAGGCTCTGCGCCTGCTCCAGAGCGCTCTCTATGGAGATCTGCCCCTTCAAGGCCTGAGTTATGAATGCGCCGGCAGGCAGGCGGAACGCGGTGAAGAACGGGTTCGTCGGCCCGTACGACGTAATCGGGGGTACTAAGGAAAACATCATCTCTTCAGCATAAGGCCTAGAGCGCAGATCGTTGTCGGTAGCCTGCGAGATGCGTACGGACAACGTAGAACCATGCGCCATTAAGTAATTCTTCAAGTTGTCGCGTTCGATCCACGCCTGCATTACACGCCAAGCCGCATCCGGGTACTTGGTGTTCGAGACCATGAACAAGGTACCCGCATTATGATGAACCAGATCTTTACCGGCTTCCGGACCGACATAGCGTGCAACCCTGAAGTTGCGACCGGATGCCTGAATCTCGCTGACCATATTCGCCATCGTGTAGGTAAGGAACATGTGTTGAACGGCGACCGTACCGTTAAGAATCGCTGTGGTATCCGAACCGCCGCGCCCATTAGGCATACCGGCCAACCCTAGTTCGTACATGTAATTGAGAGCTTGTCTACCTTCCATACTGTTGATACTGGACTTCGTAGCATCAACATCAATGACCGTCGCACCTAGTTGCTCCATCGCCAATTGCAGGTCGATGAAATTGGCCAGGTCACTGGTAGCCCGACGATAACCATTGACGATAACCGCACCGGAGTTGGGATCAACTTTGGTGAGACGACGCGCCGCCGTGATCATCTCATTCCAATCGCGCGGCAGAGCAATCCCCTGCTGGGAGAACAAGTCCAGGTTGTACAAATCGTTAACCGGCCATACGCTGAAAGGTAAAGCCCAGATCTTTCCCTGGTACTGGACGCCGCGCAAGACATCCGGCATAAGATCTCGTTTGTCAGGCATCGCGTCCAGATATTTATCCAACGGAGTCGCAACCTGGTTCAACATCCACTGACCCATGGTATTGCTGGACTCATAGAAGATATCCGGGGCTACGCCGCCGGCTATCGCTATCAACAATTTTTCCCGTTGCGTACTTACGGACGGATATACTTCGACCGTCAGATCAATATCCGGATTCTGAGCGTTGAACTCGTCTTGGAACTGCTTGGCCCAATCGTTGACGCCCACAGGCTGAGAAGAAAGCCACATCACAATGGGTATCTTGGCGTTAACAGGCAATACTGCCGCGCCAAGCACTAATAACAATGCCAAACAAACGACTTGGGTGGTAAGACGGTAGAGCTTACTCATAACGATCCCTCCATGCAGACTTTTCTTATTCGCATACCGCCGGCTATGCAACGATGCCGATATACCGCTTCTTACGCCGAACGCCGGCTCGACAGAGCACCTTTGGTACTCCGGTTCGCCGGCTCCTATCGACGAAGTTGCTTACTGCTTTCTCGCCCAGTATTCGTCCTGATAGACCTGCATCAGCTGCGCCGCCGTATCCATGGCTTCCTTCGTACCGATTTGACCTTGCAACAACCGAGTGAATTGGGAGCGCAAGATATTCTGGAGCTCGGGCCACGTAGGCCAGTATTCGAAGTTCCTGACATAGCCTTCACCCATAACGCTCATCAGGAAATTGACGGTCATGTTTCTCTCCTGCGGAGACAACAGCCGGTTATAAGCATCCCAGTGGTCGCGATTCGGCATAGTCGGCGGCGTACGCTGCGCGGACGCCCAAATCATGTCGCAAGCCTCGCTACCTAACCACTCGATCAGCTTGAAGGCTCTTTCCGGATCCGGGTGTCCTGCCGGTATTGTCCACAGATGACCCTGTGCGAACATATACTGTCCGTAATTCGCCTTCGGCCAGCGCATCGGGGCGAATCTGATGGTCTGCAAGCCGCTTTGCTGTAAAGTAGCGACACGGTTGGTGTCTGATGACCAACCATACCAGAAGGCGAGGTCGCCGTCGACGAAGGCTTCAGCGCCCGACCGACGGGGGAGCTGAGCTGTCGGCACTACCCGATCTTCTACCGCCATTTGGCGCCAGAAATCGGCCAGACCCAGTGCTCCCGGCGAATTCACGAGTACTTGGCGCTGGGTCTCATCCAAGTAGGAGTGCCCTGCCCAGTTCATCATTTGCTGTACATAAGAAGCATCACCGGTGGCCGTTTGGGCGGTTGAGCCGAACACACGCTGTTCAGGCTTGGCAACCTTCTTGGCGATCAGGCGCAAGTCATCATAGGTCCACTCCTGGCTGGGAAGGGCGATACCGTTGCTTTCCAGCAAATCCAGGTTCGCCCAGAACAACGAGGTGTTAAAGCCCCAAGGCGCGCCGTAGATGCGGTCGTTATAGGATACGTTTTCTCGGATAGGAGGAAAAAACTTATCCAGACGGTATACGGAGCTATTCTGGACCATATCGGTTATGTCATAAATCAGGCCGTCCTCAACCCATTGCCCCTTATACTGAGCCCACGTAAGGAAGACGTCGGGAGCCGCTCCCGCAACCAAGTTTACGATCATCTTGTTGATGTACTCAGACTGTGCAATCAGGGTGTATTCGAGTTCATAATCAGGATTATCTCTTTCAAATCCGGCTTTAATTTGCTCATAGAACCTTTCGTGCTCCGGTGGACCATACATCATCATGGTCACCTTGGTGCGTGCGCATACAAACGAGGTGAGACCAAACACCAAACAAAGCGTAAACATAACTAACCTGCTCCAGCGACTCATACTCATCCTCCCTCGAAGTGTTTACTGAGTTGAAAGGAAATCATTAAAGCGTACTATCACCTTAATTCCAGGGGACTCAAGTATGTCCTTCCTTGCTGTTAGCACGGGTACAGATGACGGAATATTGCTGTAGTTACCCTTCAGATTAAATGGCGGCCGGCACCGCATAGCGCATGTCGGCCGCTTTCTACTCCACGCCGAAATTTAGGTCGTATCCATATTATCGCAGCCCTGCGGATATACCCTAAGCCAACTTAGCCAACTGCTCCTCACTAATGGGATTGATGGCCTCTTTCCCCTCCAGGAAACGCCGGATCTCCTGCAAAGCGTAGTTACCCAAAGCCCACCTGCCATTGCTGACTGCACCGGCTATATGCGGCGTCATTATGACGTTGGGTAAACGGCATAGGGGATTATCAGCCGCAGGCGGTTCAGGATCGGTAACATCGATACAAGCCCTGATTCGGCCGCTGCTCGCTTCTTCTATTAATGCCTGTTCGTCGATGACGGCCCCGCGCGCCGTATTGATAATAACGGCGTTATCTTTCATCAGGCTTAATCGATAGGCGTTGATCATATGACGCGTCTCGGGCAACGAAGGAGCATGTAACGAAATCACATCGCACTCCCGCATGAGCGTATCCAGATCTACCAGAGTAGCTCCCAGCGCCTTGGCGTCGCTCTCCTTCAGCGTAGGATCATAAAGCAGAACTTCAACTGAGAAGTTAGACAAGAGACGTAATAGATGACGTCCGGCATTACCGGCCGATACAACCCCGATTTTCGCTTTGTACATGTCCCTCACACGGGCTCTTACGCCGGGATCTCCGTTCCAACCTGTTTCTCTAATCGATTGGGCGCACTCAAACACATTCTTGACGGACGTAATGATCAAACCGAGCGCCGTCTCCGCCACGCCGATGCCTAATACCGGAGCACCGCTGGTTATTGTGATCCCTCGCCGAAAGACTTCATCGCTCACCACCGGTTTGATGGAACCTGCGGCATGCACAATCAGCTTTAGGTCCGGAGCTACGTCCAACAACTCGGCAGTCATCCTAGGTGAACCCCATGAGGTAATACACGCCGCCGAACCGGCCAGGCACTCCCTGCTATGTGCAAGGTTCTTCGGATCCCCATCGCCTAAATGAACCACATCGCCCAGCTTCCGCAACTCCTCATAATCCTCATCAGTGAATATAGTGGCGAACGACGTTTTGTTTAACAACACCGCCACCTTGATCTTGGCCATACGCCTCAACCTCCGTTTTCCTCGTTTAGCAGCGCTTCACATTCAGCCAAATAATAAATTTCAAACAGGACGGCGCCAGGGTCCTTTTGCAGATCCACCCGATACATTTTCCTAAACTGTGTCGGTGTACACTGGTAGTGTTCATTGAAGTACTTGGCCAGGTATTTGGGATCGGAAAATCCACACTCATGGGATATATCCGTAACCCGCATATCCGTACCCAACAACAGCTTGGCCGCTGCCTCACCTTTTGAATAATTGAGCAGCGCCTGAAAGTTCAAGCCGAACCGCTCACTGAATGTATGCGACATGTGATAAAGGCTCAGGTTAAACTCTTGTGCCAATTCGCTCAGGCTCACCTGATAGTCACATGCAACCACATACTCATACATTTGCTTTATCCTTGCCGCCTGCTTCTCTCGCGGCTCGTCAGGACCCAAGCCCAATCTAATAAAATCAAAGTCGGACGACAAATAAATCAGCAGCTTTTTCACCAACTCCAATATGCGCTCCTCGCAGCGATCCCGAGCAGGTTGAGCCATAGTGCGCAACAAGGCATGCAGGTACTGTTGGAGTTGCTGGTACTTATCGCCTGACTCGACCAAGTCTTGATAAGTGGAACAGCACCAAAAGAAGATGAAGGGAAAGTCGGGTAAGACTTGTTCACACCAACTTCTATCAATTTGCACGATGAAGACACGGTTCTCTTCCGTACCCACCTGCCGCATACGGTGGATTTCATGCGCATTGGCGATGGCGATCATGTTTTTACCTAAGTGATGCGTTTCGTCGCTTAGGCTTATCTCCAACGATCCCACCGGCACATATATGATCTCAACCGCATCGTGCCAATGGTAGGGAATATGCTTGACACTGCACGCGAAGGCTCTTATGGAAAGGTTTTCGGAGTATACGATATGTTCAGGATACACGCCCCGCCGTCTCCTTCCGCAAGGATCCCACCAGTAGCCGTACGCTACGACTCTACACAAGAAATTCCCCATCGTCAGCGGCATCCCTGCCGAATGGAAAGTAGCGGTTAACCGAGAGAAACCTGCGTCGAACACAATCGATGTAATCCGGAAGATTCATCAAGAGCTGTTAAACAAATAAGTAGCGTGTGTGGCAAACCGCAACGGCAAGAGGATACCTCCCATCTATATGGAAATGTAGATCGATCATGATTCACCTTGCCTCAACCTAAACCAGGTCATTAGAACAACGAGCAGCAACAAGATGACCATCGACTATTCTTGCTCGCTGCAAACAAATCGGAGGTTATGATATGCCGCTACATCCTCAAGTCCGCGAATTTCTTCGGCAACTGGCTGCCTTGGGGCTACCACCGGTAAATGAGCAAACCCCGCAGGAGGCTAGATTGCGCACGCGCCTGCCGGTTCAACCCGTACCTATCGAGTTCATTACCGATTGCACCATACCTGGTCCCGGTGGAGAGATTCCCATTCGCATCTACCGACCTAAAGGCGAGGCGCCGTTCCCTGTATTAATGTACTTTCATGGCGGAGGCTGGGTCATAAACAGTGTAGATACCCACGATCCAACCTGTCGCACCTTGGCTAATGCGGCCAATTGCATGGTTATCTCGGTGGAGTATCGTCTGGCGCCGGAACATAAGTATCCCGCTGCGGTAGAAGACGCCTATGCGGCGACTTGCTGGGCGGCGGAGCATGCAGGTAGGTATGGCGGTGATCCAAAACGTCTAGGCGTGGCCGGCGACAGCGCCGGCGGCAACCTGGCGGCGGCAACTGCACTAATGGCCAGGGACCAAGGCAAACCTGCGCTCAGTTGTCAATTGTTGGTTTATCCGGCTACCAACTACGATTTCAACACCGCCTCATACAGAGAAAACGCTGTAGGATACGGTTTGACCCGTGATGCGATGATTTGGTTTTGGGAGCATTATCTGCCTAATCCAGAAAGCGGCGCGCAACCCTATGCGTCACCACTGCGCGCGCAGTTAAGCGGTCTGCCCCCAGCTTTTGTCATAACGGCCGAGTACGACCCTCTGCGCGACGAAGGTGCAGCTTATGCTAATAAGCTGCAGGAAGCAGGTGTGGAGACACTGTATAAGTGTTATCCCGGCGTGACCCATATGTTCTTTACCAATGCGCACATACTGGATACCGGTAGGGAAGCCGTTCGTGATGCGGCACAGTTCCTCAACCGCGCATTTCACCAAGCGGCCGGACGGCAAGAATAGCCGGCCGGAGTGAGCTTCATCAGGTGAATAGCGCCGGAACGCCATTACGACTATAAGGCGAAAACCGGCCTGAGTAGGATGACGCTGCGCTGTACCGCGCGGCGTCGTCTTACTACCCGTTTCGCATACTCACCTGCACCGGGTAAGCCGCACTATACCCACATTTCTCCGCGCCGTCTCTACTACATCCGTGAAGGACATCCGCCGGGGTTACTCGAACTCTTGCAGCAGCAGCCGATGATGGGTTCCGCCCAACTTCCGTCATCTGGGCTCATGTCCAGCGCCTCTATGCCATGGAAGCACACCTCGGATATGCGCGCTAGATTAGGGGGGTACGCATGTCGACCGGCACATGTCCAATCAGCCCGATCGATCGAGTGTTGGATCAGTACGGTTTCGCCATAGAAGCGGGCTTTAAGCACCACAACTCTCCGTTTTGGCACCGACATAGGGGCATCGAAATCATTTTCGTCCATTCGGGAAATGTTGAAACCTATTCTCGAACCTGGCGCCACACTCTACACCCAGGCGAGTTGGCCATGGCCCTGGCCCAGCCCGATCACGGTTCTAATGGTCGCTTTAACAGAACCGTCGTTCACTTTGTTCCGGACCTGGTCTCAACCGAAACATGCAATAAAGTGGCGCGCTTACTGGACAATGCAGACGGCTGCCTTACCACCAGCCTCCAGCCCGACTCCGCCACTCGCCTTATTTGGGCTGCCCGGCAATTGGTAACGCTATGCAATAAAGACGGCTCACTTCCTTCCATTCAAGCGCTTATCGGGCTGATCGTGGCGGAAATCGAGGTAGCGCTGAACCGGACGCCCTGTTCCAACACCTCCGAGGTGCTACATATGGTAGTCGACTACATGCGCACCAATATCGCCGGTCAGGAGAAACTAGAATGGCTGGCCGAGCGCTTCAACATCAGCAGTAGACACCTGCATCACCTGTTTGTGAACAGATTAGGTTGCTCGCCGTACCAGTATTGGCTCTCCCTGAAGCTGGAACATGCCTGCCGACTACTCCAAGGCGATCAACACATTCGGGATATCTCAGCGGCGGTAGGCTTCCAAAGTCTCCGCGGCTTCCAACGTGCCTTTCAACGGCAGTATCACCTCACACCGTCGGAGTACCGTGCTCAGGCACGCTCCCCCCACAGGCTCGAGATGTCTTCGCCGCAATGAGCCGCCGGAGCATCCCGGCATCGCAGATTTTGTCATCGGACAGCGGAATTTGTCGCCAGGGTTTACCGGTTTTTTGGCTAATGTGCGTAATAAACCGCTGTTCCGTCTGAACTCAAAGACGCAAACTCCTTTCATAGCACCAGCGCTCTATTTGAAGATTGTCTGCACGCCGGACCGTGCCGGAGGACCGGTGACGGCGATGTTCACTTGTGTCTGGCTGGAACACGTCGTGGATGTACCTAATCTGAGTTCAGGAGTTCAGTTGCGTATGTGGGGCGGATCGACTCCATCTTTTGAGGAGGTATTTTTGGTGTTCAAAATCAGGCAACGTAAATTCATGCGCATGACTACAATGCTCTTGTCGAGCTTGGTTATTGCGGTCTTCAGCAGCACGGTTGCACTTTCGGCCGAACGCATTCAAATCGAGCATCTTGTTGCACCGTCGTGGGGGCAGCTGGCCTTCGAAACCTACACGCAAATCGCTGAGATCTTCAATAAGAAACAAGATCGCATCGAAGTCCACGTCGTCATGGGCACAGGCAACTACGAAGAGTTGGTCATGACGCGCCTTTTGGGCGGCGCGCCGCCGGATGTCATAACGTCCAATAAGTTGGCCGATTTGGCTCCTAAGGGCATATTGCGGTCCCTCACCGAGTTTGCCGAACGAGACGACGTCATCGGCGATTTATTGCCACCGGCCGTAGAACAGTGTACCTGGGACGGTGAGCTCTTGATGCTGCCTCAGGTGGCGCAGCCTTTTGTCACCTATTACAACCCGTTTTTGTTTGCTCAATCCGGTATTGCCGACCCATACACCCAGTTCAAAGCGGGCGGCTGGGACTGGGAAGCGGTCAGCGCCTCGGCGCGCAAAATCTCACGCGACATAGATAATAACGGGGTTTTAGACATCTGGGGTACGGGCATCCCCGTCAACTGGCAACAGCGCACTATCTTATGGGTGGTTCAAGCCGGCGGCAAGTACTTTGACCGTTGGGTGAACCCCACCAAAGCCACTTACGATTCTCCTGAGGTCGTAACGGCGCTAACCTTTATCAAGAGTATGATAGAGACCAACGCAATGCCTCTGGAAGGCGCCCTCGGCTCCACTGGCAACAGGAACTTTATTGCCGGCAAAACCGGTATGGTATTCGAAGGGACTTGGCAGATCGGCAACAACCGCAACGGCGGATTCTACGATTGGGATTTGGCTCCTGTGGCTAAGGGCCCGGCTAATGCCGGTACCATCATGCAGATAGACGGACTGCAGATGCTGCAGGCGGCGCCTCACCCCGAAGAGTCCTGGGAATGGATGAAGTTCCTGGTCACCGATCCGGAAGCTTATGCTCTGTTTACTCGGGCGACTGGCCGTTCGCCGGCGGTGTTACGGGGCCTGCAAACCTACCTACAGGTGATCGTGGAAGACGGCAAGCCTGTACATGTCGATGCGGTGGCCAACGCCATGATGAATCCCATCATCGGCCCCTGCATCCCGATTGTGTCCAATGTGAGCGCCATGGGCAACATCTTCGGGACGGAGATACCCAAGTACCTGCGCAATGAGCAGTCGTTACAGGTAAGCCTGCTGAAGATCAACGAAGTCGCCGCCCAGACCATCAAGGCAGCCTTAGGCCTCTAGCGCAGGCATCACTGATTACGACACCAAGCCGGTAGGAGTAATAACCTACCGGTTTTTTTATTTGAGCAACATGCTAGTCGGAGCCCTATAACGGAGAAAGAAACGTGTACGGTGGCTAATATCCTGTAGGCGAGGGCAGGTGAGGTTAGGCTGGTTGTGTGGAGGTGTGTATGCTGGCGAGGTGCGTGGGAGGTGTGGTGGCGAGGTGCGTGGGAGGTGTGGGGTGACAGCGCTGTCGGAAGGATGTAATCTACGGTGAGCTGGGCTGGTTCGGGAATTGATCAAAGAGGGAACCGGGCGGGAGGCCCACCTGTAGCTGGAGATTTGCCAGCAGGTTAGGTAAGGCGGTTGCGGAAAAGTGCCTGCCTAGCGGGTTTGGCTGCTCCCCCATCCGCGGTGGCCTTTTTGAGAGATTCCTACCGCTAAGCTACGCTACCGCATGTGACCATCAGCTGGCCGGGACAAACTGGATATGTTATCGGTAAGCCGGTCTGGTTCGAGAATTGATCAAATAGGGAACCGGGCGGGAGACCCACCGGTAGCTGGAGGTTTACGGGACAGGTTAGGTAAGGCGGTTGCGAAAAAGCCGCTGCTTAGCGGGGTTGGCTGGTTCTCATCCGCGGTGGCCTTTTTGAGAGATTCCTACCGTTAAGCTACGCTACCGCATGTAACCATCAGCTGGTCGGGACAAACTGGATATAGTTATCGGTAGGCCGGACTGGTTCGAGAATTGATCAAATAGGGAACCGGGCGAGAGACCCACCGGTAGCTGGAGGTTTACGAGGCAGGTTAGGTAAGGCGGTTGCGAAAAAGCCGCTGCTTAGCGAGGTTGCCTGCTCCTCCATCCGCGGTGGCCTTTTTGAGAGATTCCTACCGCTAAGCTACGCTACCGCATGTAACCATCAGCTGCTGGGTCCGGCTGGATGTAATTATCGGTCGGCCGGTCCGGTTCGTGAATCGCTCACATAGGGAACCGGGCGGGAGACCCACCGGTAGCTGGGGGGTTATAAGGCAGGCTAGGTGAGGTGGTTGCGGAAAAGCTGATGCCTAGCGGGTTTAGCTACGTCCCCATCCGCTGTGTTCTTTCTTGAGCGATCATAGCGCTGCCGAGGCCGGCTGGATGTAATTATCGGTCGGCCAGCCTGGTTCGAGAATTGATCAAAGAGGGACCAGGCGGGAAGCCCACCTGTAGCTGAGGGTTTACGGGGTAGGTTATGTAAGGCGGTTGCGAAGAAGCGCCTGCCTGGCAGGTTTAGCTCCTACCCCATCCACTGCGTACTCTTATGAGCTATTCCCACAGCTAAGCCACCGCATGTAACCATCGGCAGGCAGCCCCGGCCTACCGC
>DUQB01000046.1 GCA_012838035.1 Bacillota bacterium
CTTATGCATAAACGCTCCCGGCGCGGGGCACAATGAAAATGCCCGACAAACCTGTTCATGCTTCTACTCTCGGAGTAGGCTCAGTAGCGTGAACCTTTGTCGGGCTTCATTTTTACATGTGCAAGTCGCAGCTTACTTAACTGCTTTCCCCGCTCACCTGCAGTTCCAAGCGGAGCGGACCATCAGCTAAGTAAACATCCTCCGCCGCTATTGCCGCCACCGTCGCCTTGTTCCCCAGGCGGCGCAGTTGAAGCAGCGCTTCAATAAACTGCTCTCCCGTCACCCTACCCACATCGCCTGTAGCGGTAGTGATCATTCCTTTACCGATGGCGGTTCGATTAACATCCTGCAACAAGGCGAGCAGCGCTTGTTCGCTATCCGAAGCGCTGCCGTTAATGCTGCGCTTGGCAATCACGTCTCCCTTTTTATAAATCCGCTCATTGGGAAACAGGTGGAAGTAAACGCGGACAGGCTCGCCCCGCACCGTGTTCTGCGTAGCTACGGCGCGCACCACCCAACGGCCTTGCTCGCTGACCAAAACCTGTACAGCCTGAAAGAAGTAATCATCGTGAGCCAGCACAACAGCCCGTTCTTTACCGGCAATTTTGGCGCCCCGTTGCAAGGCGATCGCATCGGCTTCTTCCAGAAGAGCAAGCAGGTCGGCTTCGATCTGTTTTTGGCCGCGCCCGCCGGCAATAGCCTTTGCCGCAATGATGTCCTCTTTTAAGAAAGCGAAGTTGCCGTCACGCAGTTGGTCCTCTAATACCATGTACTGCTCGCTCATTACCGCCATCTCGGCCCGCAGTTGCTGCTCACTGACGCGCAGTTTCTGCACGGTATCCTCCAAAGCGCTGCCCAAATCCTTCAATTCGGCGACGCGTTTTTTCCAACCTTCCAGCTCTTGTTGTAGTGCGCCGATGTTTTCCTTTACGCCGTCATATTCGGCTTGGACCTGATCGCGTTGCGCTTTCGCCGTGTCGCGTTCTTGTACTGCCGCGTCCCGGGTCTGTTCAATCTCAATGAGGTCGGCGCGCTGCTCGGCCACCGTCGCTTCCAACTCCTTCAACTGCGTGTGACTCTCTAACAGCGCTTGCCTGTTCTGCCTGAGTTCCGTCTGAATCTCTTTCATCCGAAAGAGGGAGTTGCGCACATCACGGGACACCGTCAAGAGCAGACCGATCGACGCCCCGGCGATCAGGCCCCCCGTCACGATGGTGATGATAATGGATGTGTGTTTGGGGCGCAGGCCGAACAAGGTGAGACGCTTCCGCCCCACTTTCATGCCGATGCGATCGCCGAAGTAGGCGATCGCGCCGCCTGCCGATATCAGACCGATGACCAGTTGTATACCGGACATGAAAAACGCACCTTTCGTAGCCATGCGGCCCGCCTCCGGTGCGTAGAATGGTCATCCTTGAGATAAACGCCTGAACTATGCCTACCTTGCCGCACGGCGCATCAGGTAAAGCCCTACCGCGCTGATGATGATGTTTTGGATCCAAGCGCCCAGCCAAGACGGCATATGCCCCCCTTGGCCCAGAGCGGTCCCTAGGGTCATCAGCACATAATAGATAAAAATGATGATGATGCTTAAACCAAAACCAATGGAACCGGAAGAACGATGCGGTTGAATGCCCAACGGCACGCCGATGAGCGCAAATACCAGACTGGCGAAAGGTATGGCGTACTTGAGGTGCATCTTCACCTCAAGCTCCTTCACTTCAGCCCCTTGCGAGCGCATCACGCCGATATGCTCCCGTAGTTCCGCCAAACTCATCTGCTCAGGATCTTTTTGCGCTGCAGCAATCTCTTCAGGTCGCTGCCCCAAGTTGATCGGCTGTCGGCTGCTGCCGAACTGCATGCTGTATGCGCTATCGCCGGCAAGAAAATAGGTAATGCCGTTTTCCATATACCAAGCGTCGTTCTCCCATACAATCCGCTCGGCGTACGTCGTCTGATTCGGTCTGTTATTATTCATCCGCATGATGGTCGCATGTTGCAGCGTTTGCGTCTTACCGTCATAAGACCTGGCATATAACGACCAGCTCAGTTGACCGCGTTCATAATGCCGGATGACGACGTGGTTGGTCACCGTAGGCAACTTGCCACCTTGGATCTCTTGCACCATGATGCGATGCGATTTGGTGTTGGCCGCCGGTACGAACAGCTCCTGAATGGTAAAGGTCAGCAAGCTGACCACCAGAGCCACGCCCATTAGAGGAACCACCAAGTTGGTGAAACTGAGACCTCCGGCCCGCATCGCCACAATTTCGCTATTCGCCGACAACCTTGAGAGCGATAACAGCGTAGCCAAGAGCACCGCCATCGGGAACGTCCACACCACAATTTGCGGTAGTCCCAGCAGGAACACCTGCAATGCCGCGGCAATAGGCGCGCCCTTTTGCATCACCATGTTCGCCAAATCGATCAGATCACCGCTCACAAAAAGGCTGGTGAAAGCGCACACCCCGAAGAGCATGGGCATAACCATCTCTTTTACCAAGTAACGCGCCAGTATTCTCATAGCGAGAACCTCTCACCTAAGTAAAACCGGCGGGCGGTGGGATTCCCGGCTATCTCCGCGCTGGTGCCCTCAACGAGAATCTTGCCTTCGTGGAGGATATAGCCGCGATCGACGATGGCCAAGGTCTCGCGCACGTTGTGGTCCGTAATTAGTACGCCCAAACCGCGTTCTTTGAGATGAGATACGAAATGTTGGATCTCCGCCACCGCAATGGGGTCTATGCCGGCGAAAGGTTCGTCCAAGAGTATAAACGATGGGTTGGCCGCTAATGCCCGGGCTATTTCACAGCGGCGGCGTTCTCCCCCCGATAACATAAAGCCTTTGTGATGACGAACATGCTCAATATGGAACTCGTGCAACAGGGCTTCGCATTGTTCGCTCTGTTCTTTACGCGACAGCTTGCGCACTTCCAGTATCGCCCGGATGTTTTCTTCCACAGTAAGCTTGCGGAAGATGGACGACTCCTGAGCCAAATAGCCGATGCCCCGGCGCGCTCGCATATACATCGGCATGCGGGTGATATCCTCACCATCTAAGGTGATGCGGCCGCCGGCGGATTTCTCCAGGCCGACAATCATGTAAAACGTGGTGGTTTTTCCCGCGCCGTTGGGCCCCAAGAGCCCGACGATTTCGCCGCGCTCTACCCTGAGACTGACCGCATCGACCACCCGACGTCCGTGATATGCTTTTACCAGATTCTCAGCAACTATGGACATATTGCTCGCCGACTCCCGTTTGTGTATGGCGTGTGGCTTGTGACAACCGCACTTAGTGCATTTCTGGATCAGAGGCGCTGCTCCCTGCCATCAATTGTTGGGGCGGTTGGCATTTACGCCCGTCCGGTAGTGTGGTGACCCTTAGCGGCCCTTTTCAGCAGCAAAAGTGCGCTCAATGCCTTCCCGCAACGACACAGCCGGAGTCCAACCGAGCAGCTCGTTCGCCTTGGCATTGGCCAAAATGCTGCGCCTAATTTCCCCGGGGCGTTCGGGCGAGCGCTTGCAGTTCACCTGCATGCCGGCCACCTCGCTCATCAGCTTATACAGCGCATTAACGCTGATTTCGTGTTGTCCGCTGATGTTCACAATGCCGGATGCCGGAGCATTCAGGGCCAACAGGTTGGCACGAGCCACATCGCCCACATAAACGAAGTCGCGCGTCTGCTCGCCGTCGCCGAAGATGGTAATCTCGTCGCCATGTAAAATTTTAGCTGTAAAAATGGCAATAACGCCGCCGTCGCCGTTGGGGTTCTGCCTGGGACCATACACGTTGGAATAACGCAAGACCACATAGGCTAGGCCGTAGAGCTCGCGATAGATTTCCAGGTAATGCTCCACCGTGTGCTTAGAGGCGCCGTAGGGCGATAAAGGGTGAATC
>DUQB01000047.1 GCA_012838035.1 Bacillota bacterium
ACCAGTACGGCATCTGAAGCCATTGCTACACTGCCCAACAGACATGCCGTGATCGCCATTACGCTAATAACCATGATCACATACCCTAATCTCCTCATCACCTTCTGCTGCCTCCTTCGGAAATAAGTGATTATCTGTAAAGCGCAAGTCCGTCTTCCCTGCGTAAAGATACTTTACATACGGTGCGACAGGCCTGTGCTTTACTGCTGCCTAGATGATGGATAGGGTTGCTGTAAATTGGTACTCTCCTGAACCTACCGCATAGACGCAGCATCCGGACTCTACATTTAGGAAACGTACCCCTTCTGCTTGCGCTGCCGGTTTGTCTCCCTCTATTACCGCTTCCGGGTCGGTACAGGGAATATACACGGTGGCTTCGGTATTGGGCGGTATGACAACACTGAGAACGAAGCGGTTGTCAACGATCTTCCAAGCAGAGCGAATTACACCATACATACAGTGGTGTTCACCAGAAGCCCATCGCAGATCGGCCACCGGCTGAGGCCGGATAATCACATGTTTGAACCCGGGCCGCTCAGGATCGGGCCTGATGCCGGCCAATGTTTTATAGAACCAGGCGCTGATATCGCCGAACATGATGTGATTCTGTGAATCAGAACCATCCCACGCTTCCCAAAGGGTCGTGGAGCCTTGCGCCAGCATATGTCCCCAACTGGGGAAGGTCGTCTTTGTCACAATCTGATAAGCCACATCCGTCCTACCGTTGTCGGATAAAGCGTGGAGCACATACTTGGTACCCAACATACCGCAATCGATATGCCCCTGTTGCTCATCTACGGAAGCGACCAACTGCTCAGTAACTTTCTCTTGCTCACTGGGTTCGACCAACCCTTGATAGAGAGCGCACGACATGGATGTTTGCGCATTCCCCAGGTAACGACCGGTCTGGGGATTATAGAAGCGCTTGTTAAACGCAACCTTTATCTGTTCAGCCAGCTCACCATAGGCTTCAGCATCGGCTTGGTTGCCCAACAGCGACGCCGTACGCGATAAAATCAACGCGTCGACATAGTAATACGCTGTCGAAGTTACGGTCAGCGGCGTTTTATGTGCACGCTTGGGTCGACCCGGTGGACGCCAATCACCTAAACCCCAGTTTTGGATGTGATCAACGGCCATAGTCTGCAGGAAATCCACATACCGTTTCATGCCTGTATAATGCCGCTCCAGTATGCGTTTATCGCCACAGTACACATATAAATACCAGGGGATGATTAAAAAGGCGCTATCCCAAGCCGGACCATTGGTACGCGTGTAACCGCGTCCGGCAGTAGGAATAACGCTGGGTATCTGTCCGCTGTAGCGTTGTTCATCAGCAAAATCGTTCATCCACTTGGAGTAGGCCGTTGCGCCCATGTAATTGTACAGACCTGTTTCTGCGGCAACGTGAGCATCACCGGTCCAGGCATTCTTCTCCCGATGGGGGCAATCGGTAGGGATACCAACAAAATTGCTCAGGTAAGAGCGTAAGGTGGCATCATGGATTTGGTTGAGCAGATCATTGGAACATGCGAAATGACCTACCGTTTCGAAATCAGTGTGAACAAAACGACCGCAAATCGAATCGAGGGTAGGCTGACCGGGAAATCCGGTGACTTCGACATACCTGAAGCCGTGGTAAGTAAAACGGGGTTCCCACACCTCAAGGCCTTCGCCCTTTAGTGTGTAAATATCGGTTTGAAAACGCTCCGCCACAACGTAGATCTTAATGTTACTTTGATCGATGTTACCGTCTTCAGTGATATGCTCGGAGTAGCGCAGCCTCACTTCTGCCCCGGCTGGGCCCGATACACGCAGTTGCACCCATCCCGAGAAGTTCTCGCCCATGTCGTAGACATAGGTACCTGGTGATACTTCCTTCATCGCTACCGGACGAATGTCTTTGACCACACGAATCGGCGGCATCACCTGAGACACCAGAAGACCACCGGGATTAGCTACGATCTCCGTCTCTTTCCACTCACTGTCGTCATACTCCGGAGTGCTCCAGTCCGGTATCTCTTGGCGTGCATCGTAAACCTCACCGCTGCGGAGCTGATCGAACATGATGGGACTGGGGTGCGTTTTCCATGAGGTGTCCGTGCCGATGACGGTCTCGCTACCATCGATATATTCCACGTGCAACTGCATAATCAGCTTACAATAGTCACGCCATGGGGCTAGATGAAAACCCCAGTTGTCCGGAACAGTCTGGTTATAAAAACCGTTGCCTAGTATGACGCCGACGGCATTGTCGCCTTCTTGCACGGCATCGGTTACATCATACGTCGTGTACAGAGCACGCTTGTCGTATCGGGTGAAAACCGGATCTAACCGATGATCGCCGATGCGTGCACCATTGATATGCAGCTCGTAGTAACCCAAGCCACAGATGTAAACTCGAGCCGACTTGACCTTACGATCAAGAGCGAAGGCCTTACGGAACAAGGGGGCCCGACAAACACCTTCCGCAGAGCGAGGGCCGAATTGCTGACCGCTAATCCAGCGGCCAATCCAGTCCGTCGGCTGCAGCAGGCCCATCTCCCACCAGGCCGCAGCACTATACGGGCTAACTTGATCCTGACTATCCCATACTCGGACCTTCCAGTAACATCTTTCACGACTCTGTAACGCTCTGCCGGCATACTCCACATGCACGCATTGATCAGAGCGCACCTTACCGGAGTCCCACAGATCCGCCTGATCCGCCGCGAGCAAATCCATGGTGCTCGCCACCAGTATTTGATACGCGGTCTGTTTCTGAGCTCTCGCATTTGATTGCAATTGCCAGCTGAGGCGCGGCGCCGGATGATCTATACCCAGTGGGTTGCGCAGATACTCACAACGTAAATTAGTCAGTGTGACGCTCATCTCGGAGAGACCTCCCAGTTTGTACCACCTTAAATTGGGTCACCAGGTGGAACCGCTCGTCACTTCTCTTTTTGGCAGCAGTTCCACCCGGCAGGTTCAGTGTAGTTGGCTACTTCATTTTTTCTGCAATAATCTGGTTCATCAGACGTTCCGCTTCTGCCAAGCTGGAGTTGATAGGTGTAAGTCCCTTTGCGGCATCCAACAGGATTTGTCCTACCGGTTGACGGAACTGCGAGTAAATCGCATGTGTCGGGCCACTCGTGGTGATAGGTGGCGTCAGCAGGGCAATGGACTCTCTGGCAAAAGGCAGAGCGAGCAGGTCCCGATCATTCATTTGCGAACGTCTTACGCTTTGTACTCCGGTATGCGCCAGAATATAACCTTTAAGGTTTTTGGGTTGGAGGAAGTAATGCAACGCTTCCCACGCTTCATCGGGATTCTTCGTCGAAGCAATAACAAAGAAGGTTCCCGCATTATGTTGCACCACATCCGTATTCTTGGTCGGCCCAACAAACCTACGCAAGGCCAAGTTGATGCCGAGTTCCTCTACGGCGCCATGCAAAGACACCATATTAATGCCACTACCCAGGTGTTGTACGGCTGCCCTACCGTTGAGCACATCCTGTAAACGTGTACCGGAAATGTACTCACCACCGGCTTGCCACAGCTCCTTGATATAGGTAAGCGCCTGTTGAGCAGCGGTAGTATTGAGTCTGCCTTGCGTATCTTCCGCTACGATAGACGGTTGCCCCAACTGCTCCATGGCCATATGCACATCGACAAACGTCCATATGGGATGCGCTACGCCACGAAAACCGGACAAGGTGACCCTATTGTCCGCTTCATACTTGGTGATTTTACGAGTAGCTGTGATCAACTCATCCCATGTGTCAGGCAATGATATCCCTGACTGGGCGTATATATCCAGATTGTACAGGTCAAAGACCGGCCATAGCGTAAACGGCAGCGCCCAAGTTTTTCCTTTATACTGTAAGGGCGCAATGGCGTCAGGCAGAATGTCGGCAATATCCGGGCTTTGAGCAATGTACTCATCCAAAGGCAAGGCTATTCCATTGGCGATCCATTCACTCATCACATTGCTGGATTCATACATGATGTCCGGCGCTACGCCTCCGGCGAGAGCCACCACCAATTTGGTCCGCATCTCTGATACCGTAGGATAAACTTCGACTACTAGTTCAATTTCATCATGAGTGGCGTTAAAATCCTGTTCAAACTCCTCCAGCCAAGGTAAAACGCCGGCGGGTTGTGAGCCAATCCACATGACAACCCTCGTCTTCGCTAACCCGGGTAGCGCCATGCATACCACGCATAACAACGCTAGGAACAACACGCCTATCCGTCTCTTCGCTTCCATCAGTGCAATCCTCCCTGTCAGAAATGTTTATTCCGAACAAGTCCCTGTTACGCCATGACCTTGTTACGCCATGACCTTTGATCCGAATACGATCAACCACCTCTCTCGTTTTTGTATACTGCCGCAGATGCGGATGATATAGAACTCACCCATCCTATAACCATTAACTGCACCTAGAAACTGACTTTTTCGCCCGAGACGCCGCTCTTTACTTCGCCCAGAACTACTTTTATCGTCTCTCTGGCTTGTTCCGGAGTGACTACGCTTGGCGTACGCCCGGCCTTGAGACAGTCGATGAAGTAACGAATCTCATTGTAATAGGCGCCTAATGATGTGATGTTGAGACCTGTGGATTCAGAGGAAGCCTCGGCAGAATAGGGAATCACCAATTCGGGTTCATAAGGCTTACCTTCCCAAGGATAGACCATCAACATGGGCGTATTAGAACGGTCGTAATCAACGGTTGCTTTATCAAAAACGGCACGCCAG
>DUQB01000048.1 GCA_012838035.1 Bacillota bacterium
ATCACTTCGTCCACCGGTATGGCGCTTTTAATTCCGGCTAAGGCCATATCGGCGGCGAGCAGAGCCATAGGAGCATACATACCGTTCCGCTTTACGCAGGGAATCTCGACTAATCCCGCAACCGGGTCGCAAGCCAAGCCTAATACATTCTTCAGCATGAGGGCTACCGCCTGGGCCACTTGCTCCGGCGTGCCGCCGGCCAATTCTACTGCCGCACCCGCCGCCATAGCCGCCGCACTGCCTACCTCCGCCTGGCACCCGCCTTCTGCGCCAGAAATACTGGCGTTATTGGCTATGACGCGTCCGATTGCTCCGGCACAAAAAAGCGCTAAACAAATCTGCTCGGTAGAGCTTTGCAGTCGTTCAGAAACATCGATTAACACTGCAGGTAGTATGCCGCTGGAGCCGGCCGTAGGAGACGCCACAATACGTCCCATGCATGCATTGACCTCCATAGCCGCAATAGCCAGAGCTGCGGTTTTCACTACGTTTGGATCAGATAAGCTATTTCCCTGCTTACTATAATTCAACAGGATCTTCGCTTGCCCGCCCACAAGACCGCTGCGTGAGTCGATCGGTTCTGTTAAGCCTCGCTCCACCGCCTCTTGCATTACGGTGAAGTGACCGGCCATGCGCTCCATCAGCACCTGAGGCTCAACACCTTGCTCCTGCGCTTCAAACCGCAGTGCCCAGGCGCCTATACAGGTACCTGCCCCATTCGCCGACTCCACCAGCCCTTTTATGGTTGATCCGGGCATAGGGATTCCCCCTTGACATCAATAAACATCTAACGTATCTTTATGGACCGCTTTTGCCAAGCATCTGCCGGTTTCTCTGAAACCGGTGCGTCCAGCCGTCCACCGCGGCGTTTTTCAACGCCTATTCATAGCCATTGACCTCGGGTATGCAGGTGCTTACTCGGTTTACCACGGGCATGCTGGCAATGTCCGTAAGTACGTCCTCGCTCGGCGCCTGATCCAGTTCGATCACCATCAAAGCCTCGCGGCCCCGCGCCGTCCGAGCCACTTCCATATAGGCGATGTTGCAGTGTCCCATGGCCAATGTCGACGTAACCCGCGCTATCGCGCCAAACCGATCTTGGTGGAATATGAGGAGAGTGTGGCGTTGGCCGGTAACCGTGACGAAGAAACCATCGATTTGGACGACCGCTACTTTACCTCCGCCTTGGGAAACGGCGAGCACGTTGGTTTTTGCTCCCGTCTCCCTTCCCGTCAGCTCTAGGTGCACACTGTTCGGGTGTCCGGTAGGACTGCGTTGGGCTAGGTGCCACTCTACCTGGAGAGCTGCTTCTTTAGCCAGCGTAAATGCGTTTACCAGCTGCGGGTCGTGACTGGAAAGGCCGAGCAGACCGCCGACTAGAGCAATATCCGTACCGTGTCCTCGGCCGGTATGCGCAAAGGAGTCATACAAGGTGCATACGACATGCGCCGGTTCTTCCCCTAAGATGCGCCTGGCCAAGCCGCCGATGCGTGCCGCGCCGGCCGTATGCGAACTAGAAGGACCAACCATCACCGGCCCGATAATGTCAAAAATTGATGTAAATCGCTCCATCCAGCCGCCTCCAAAATCACATGTTTGGTACGCAGTTTCATGCTCAATTATGAGTAGAAATCGGCAGACCTCAGGCGCAAGAAAGCGCTATAGCCCAACCGGCATACACAATCCGATATGCGCTTAAGCCCATACGCTTCTACAGTCCATAGAGCTCTTTATACTTTGTCTCAATATAATCTAGATATGGTCCTACCGTCAGCGGTCGGCCTGTTACCCGCTGCGCAATTTCCTGTGTAGTAAACATGCGACCATAAGCGTGGATATTCTTGCGCAGCCAGTATCTCACTACCTTGAAATCCCCTTTAAGTAGGGCTGCGCTGATATCCGGCTCCTGCTTCATTGTATCCCAAATTTGCACCGAAAGGATATTGCCGAGCGCATATGTTGGGAAGTAACCAAACATTCCGGTGGACCAATGGACGTCTTGCAGCACTCCCTCCGCGTCGTTGGAGGGCCTAATGCCAAGATAACTCTCATATTTATCATTCCATGCCTCTGGTAGATCCGCCACAGCCAACTTACCAGTGATTAGATCTTGTTCCAGCTCGAAGCGAATAAAAATGTGCAGGTTATAGGTGGCTTCATCAGCGTCGACACGAATAAATGAAGGTTTGACTTCGTTCACTGCCTGGTACATCCGATCGATATTGACGCCGGCCATCTGCTGTGGGAATATTTCACGCAGTATCGGCATTAAGTGCTGCCAAAAGAGGCGTGAGCGGCCAATCAGATTCTCCCATAGGCGTGATTGCGATTCATGCACGCTGAGCGTGGCGCCGTTCGCCAGCGGCGTACGTTCATACTTGGGATCGATGCCCTGCTCATACAAGCCATGACCCGCTTCGTGTATGGTCGAGAATAGACCGGAGCATAGATCCGTAGGATACAAATGCGTCGTCAGGCGCACATCTTGTATGCCGAACGATGTCGTAAAGGGGTGCTCGGCGCGATCGAGCCGACCGTGCTCCATGTTGAACCCCATGAGCTCAAGTAGGCGTAATTGTAGCTTCCATTGTCCGGCGTCGGGGAAGTGTTGCCGAATGGGACTTGTATCCACTTTCTTCCCACTTGCGGCGATAGCGGTAATTAGCGGCACCTGGCGCTCACGCAGCTGGGTAAACAACAATGCCACTTGAGCCGTGTTGAGATCGGGCTCATACAAGCGCAGCAGTGCGTCGTACGGCGTGTCCGTGTATGTTAGCGCTTCCGCTTGCTGTCTCTTTAGCTCCAGTGTATGTTCAAGCTGAGGCCGGAAGATGCTGAAATCGCTTTCCTGCTTTGCTTTCGCCCAGGCTGCAAAGGCCAGCGTTCTTGCCTTGGCCAATTCGGTTACCAAATCCTCAGACAAGCATTTCGCTTGATCGTAGGCACGGCGCGTGACACGCAATATGCCTGCCTCGAAGCTGTCGTAAGGCATGTCTTTCATCTCTGCTTCCAGGTCTTCAAGCAATTCGCCCATTTCATCACTAACAAACATGTTGTGTGCCAACTTCAGCAGGGTGGCCAACTGTGACGCTTTGACCTGATTTCCGCCTGGCGGCATGTACGTCTGCTGATCCCAACCCAGCACGGCGCAACTGCCTTCCAGATCGTGAATCTCACCTAGACGGGACAACAATTGCTGCCACTTCTCACTCATCCGATCAACTCCCAGATCTATTGTACGTAGCTCACTAACCTTTTGCAGTGAACCGGCTAATAAAGTGTGGCTTCGTGCAGTGTAGGACACGTCTCGATTGACTAGTACGCCAATTAGCATACTACTAATTACTTGAATACAACGATCGTTTCACGAATCCTATTCGTTCCCCATGCTGCATTACCCTTTCATGCCGGACTACATGTAGATATTTGGTGGATTTGACACCGATGCCAGGCGAGAATACTACCGAGCAGGGTTCGTGGACACCCAGCCGCATCCATGCCGAAATATCGGCCGCCTATTTGTGCACTGTCATCAACTGAACACTTCTGCGGGCAACGCATAAGCCCAGCTAAGTCGAGTTTAAATAATTAACGGCCTGGTCAGGCCGATCCGATTCTGGTGTCCAATTTGTGCCACCCGTGCCAGGTGTGAATACTGCCGAGCAGGGTTCGTGGACACCCAGCCGCATCCATGCCGAAATATCGGCCGCCTATTTGTGCACTGTCATCAACTGAACACTTCTGCGGGCAACGCATAAGCCCAGCTAAGTCGAGTTTAAATAA
>DUQB01000049.1 GCA_012838035.1 Bacillota bacterium
CCTATCGTTCAACCTTGTGATCGTATATGATTTCCGATTCACATTTCGCAGCATATCTCGTCCAATGGTTTAGCGCTAATCCGGTACCAGAATAACACCACGCTATAATATAACAGCAGGATCGCCCGACCGTCGTTTTCGGTGTGAAATGTTGTTGTTCGCATCCACTTGTACGGTTTCAATACCATTAATAGAGTCTCACGCTCTAATTTGCAATAGGCCGGCAGAAACCCGCAATGGGGATCGTAGGCGCATCATAATTCAGACATTCGTATGAGGTGACGCACGTGCTTAGATCCATGACCGGTTACGGCACGGCAACAATCGATAGTGATCAGTATAAGGCACACATAGAGATACGTTCTGTAAATCATCGCTATCTGGATTTACTTATTCGTTTACCAGCCAAGTTAACAGCTTTGGAAGATAAAGTTAGAATGCTTGCCGGACAAAAAATATCCCGCGGCCGAGTGGAAATCTTCATAAACCTGGAGGAATTTGGAAGTGGAGATAGAACGGTCAAATTGGATAAGAAGCTGCTTATAGGCTATGCTCAAGCATTCCGGGAAGCCGAAGAGGTCATGGACCTGCAGTGTATGAACCGTGAAGCGCTACTTGCCATACCTGGGTTATTCGTGCTGGAAGAGGAGCCAATCGATACTGAGAAGATCTGGCCATTGTTGAAAGAGGCGCTCAATCAGGCGTTTCAGGCTCTAATTGAAATGCGGGAAGCCGAAGGGAAGCGCTTAGAGGCCGATATGTTCGCCAGGTTGGTTACTCTCGAGAAGCAAATAGCGACAATAGAAGAAAGGGCGCCTGTTGTAGTAGAAGAGTACCGCCGACGCCTCACCACACGTATAAACGAATTGGTTGCAACTCCCCCGGTTTCTGAGGAGCGTATAGCGACTGAAGTCGCACTATTTGCGGATAGAGCATGCATTACAGAGGAAATAGTCCGATTCAATAGCCATATTGCACAGTTTCGCTCTATGTGCGCCGCGTACGACTCCGGCGGTATTGGCCGCAAACTTGATTTCCTGCTGCAAGAATTGAATAGAGAGGTCAATACCATAGGTTCCAAGGCAGCCGACGGTCAGATTGCTCACCTGGTGGTGAGCCTGAAGGCCGAGTTGGAAAAGGTCCGCGAGCAAGTCCAAAATATCGAATGAAAGGGAGGTGAACCATATGGCACTGCCGGTGTTATCTGCCGAAGAGAAACAGAAGGCGTTACAGAAGGCACAGCAGATGAGAAGCCAGAGGGCTGCTATTCGCGAGCAACTCAAGTCGGGTAAACTCACACTAAAGGACGTACTCTCTAAAACCGACGATGAAGTCGTACAAAAGATGCGAGTAGCGTACTTACTACAGTCCTTGCCGCAGGTGGGCAAAGTCACCAGCCAGAAAATCATGAATGAAATCGGCATTCATGAGAGTCGAAGAGTACAAGGGCTGGGAAAACGCCAGATCAATGCTCTCCTGGAGAGATTCTAGGAAAACATGGTAAACGCCCTGGTTCGCTACTTACTGGGAAGGAGTTCCATTCATCGGTATGGAGATCAAACTGATTAACATCGGATTTGGGAACATCGTAGCCGCCAATCGTATTGTAGCTATAGTCAGCCCGGAATCGGCTCCAATCAAGCGGATCGTGCAAGATGCCAGAGAGAATGGGATGCTGATCGATGCTACGTACGGACGTCGTACCCGTGCCGTGATCATCTGCGACTCAGATCACGTGATCCTATCGGCGGTACAGCCGGAAACTGTAGCGCATCGTTTATCGTCACGCGACAACATCGCAGAGTCAACATCGTAGCGCATACGACGGATCAGGAGGGGTACGGATGAAGCGACGCGGGTTCCTGGTGATACTCAGTGGACCATCATCTGCCGGAAAGAATACGCTTCTCAGCGCCATAAAAGGTAGAGTGCCGGGGATGTTGTACTCGATTTCCGTGACAACACGTAAACCGCGGCCGGGAGAACGACACGGCGTCGATTATTTCTTCCTTGACGACGCAGAGTTCACCCGGCTCAGAGATTCGGGCGGACTGCTGGAATGGGCGGAGTACTGCGGCCATTATTACGGCACTCCACGTGAGTTCGTAGAAGATTCGCTGGCAGCAGGGCATATTGTCATCACCGACATCGATATTCAGGGCGCCCGACAAATTCGTACGGCAATGCCGGAAGCTGTGGCTGTGTTTCTCATGCCTCCGTCACTAGAGGAGTTGCAGAAACGCATCGTCGCAAGAGGAACTGATTCTGAAGCGGCTATAAAAGAAAGAATGAAAAGAGCCGTTGACGAGATGAAATATGTGGTAGACTATGATTATTGGATCCTTAACACGGACCTGGATCAGGCGGTTACGGACCTCCTAGCCATCATCACCGCCGAAAGGCAGCGTGTAGAAAGAACGGAGTTCCCGTAATCGGAACGTGCCGATCGTATTGATGGCACTACTCACATAGAAATAGGGGAGATAGTTAGTATGATGAACCAACCACCTATGGATGTCCTGCGGGAAGTTGTAGACAGCCGCTACACTTTAGTGGTTTTAGCCGCTAAAAGAGCACGGCAGCTGCTGGAGGGCGCACCGCCACAGGTGGAGGTCGATTCGGAAAAACCGGTCACCGTAGCCCTACAAGAAGTTGCCGCAGGGCAGATTAAGTGGGAACGTGCAACCAAGTAAAAGAACGCATCATACTGCTTACCCCACTCTGAGAGAGCCGGCATTGGCTCTCTTTTCCTGCGTCCGGCAGTACCATCCCTTGGGAAGCTCGACACTCGCGCCGAAATGGTGCAGGTACCGTAACCAGTATGGTACGATAGCGATGTCACCGATGCGATGAACAATTCCAAGGGAGCGCTTCTAGTTGGAGCAAAACGAAATTCATGCGGCGCAGATCATTGTGGATCTTAAAGTACGCGATACCGATAAGGTTTTTGACTATATCGTACCGCCGGAGTTGAGAGCACAAATGCGAGTCGGCTTGCGCGTGCTCGTTCCTTTCGGCACGCGTACGCTTGAGGGATACGTGGTCCGCTATCCGGTGGTCAGTGCCACTTCCGGCTTAAAGCCCATCATCTCTATCCTGGACCCGGAGCCATTTGTTACTGAACGGGAACTGCAAGTGGCTGAGTGGATGCGCGATGAATACCTATGTCTGTTCGCCCATGCGGTACAGTGTTGGTTGCCGCCGGGAACCGCTTTACGTTCAAGTAGCCAAGCCGTAAAGATGTGGCAGGAGGAGTACCGGCTGCTGCCGGGCGCGCGAGCCGAGTTAGATGCGCTTAAGCGCGCACCGCGACAAAGAGAAGCTGTACAAATGATGCTTGCGCAAGATGGTAAGGCGACTGCCGGTGAACTCAGAGCCGCCGGATTTTCCACCGCCGTTTTAGAAGGGCTCATGCAAAAAGGGCTGGCCGTCAAAGAAAAGGTGCGTATTAAGCGCGATCCTTGGCGCCATCAGAGCTTTACACGCACAGATCATTCCCTCACTCCTGATCAAGCCGTAGCTGTGGCCCGTATTACGGCCGCGCTGGATTCCCGCGGGCGTTTTCTATTGCACGGTGTTACGGGCAGCGGTAAGACGCTGGTGTATCTCCACGTCATTAGGGCGGCTATAGAGCGGGGGTACTCAGCCATTGTTCTGGTCCCGGAGATCAGTTTGACCCCCCAGGCCGTCGCTGAGTTCAAAGGCTGGTTCGGTGATCGAGTAGCCGTGCTGCACAGTAGGCTTTCAATAAGTGAGCGTGCCGATCAGTGGCATGCGGCTGCCGACGGAGGGGTGCAAGTAGTGTTGGGAGCGCGTTCGGCAGTGTTTGCTCCCTTAAGGAATTTGGGCCTGATTATCATTGACGAAGAACAGGAAAACGCCTATAAACAAGAAGAGACGCCGCGCTACCATACGCGTGACGTAGCGGCGCGTCGCTTGAGTAAGAACGGCGTACTGGTATTAGGGAGCGCCACGCCGAGTATAG
>DUQB01000007.1 GCA_012838035.1 Bacillota bacterium
ATCCCTCAAGTCTTCCAGGGTATCAGGGGTGACGAATAAACGCGGATGCGCATCCGGCACCTTGGCCCTTACAGCCTCAAGGGAAGTGACTCCCAACGGCGCTGCAGACAGATCGAACGCGGCAGGTCGAATATGAGCGATCGGTGAGGCCCCTCCTGTTTGAGCAGTCCCCGCCTCAGCTTCCATAAGCCTGGCCTGGTCGTAGTAGCTGACACCAGTATTAGCCAGATGAGAGTAGCATAACAGCGTCAAGCCGACGGTGCCTTTCGGAGCAACGGCCTGGGCTTGAATCTCAGTCCAAGCACCCAGCGCGGCAACGCTCTGAATGACATGGTATATGCGTGTACCGTCAGCGTCCCAGAACTCGAGATAGAGCTGGGCGGAGCCGCTCTCAATGTAAGTATATATGGAAGCGGTATAGACGTTACCCTCTTTGGCCGGAATCATTGCGCTGCGCAGACCGGCGCTGCGCGTATCCGATGTGTCTTCGATACGAATGGCATACTTACCGTCATAAGCGTATTTATCCGAAAGCGATACCTCTCCGCCGAACTCCGAGACGCTAAAAGGCGTCGGCCAACCAACGGGAAAACCGCTACCGGCAAAGCCTTCCTCGAAGCTGGGATTCGGCAGATGTACTTCCCCCGCCTGCGCAGGTAGTGAAATCATCAACATGAACAAAGCTGCAAACAGCAAAAACATGTGTTTGTGCATACGCAATCGCCGTTCCTCCTTATCTCTCTATTCCGCAGCATACACAACCTAACCGGACAGCCGTCTAACTGTCAATTCACCGCGGAATTGCATCTCCCTGCTACCTCAGGAACAACAAAAACCAGCGCCCACTGTGCAAATAACAAGTGGGCGCCGGCATCGTATCTGCAACCGCGCTACTTCCTGATGCTCACTACGCCGTCGGCGAAGGACCATACGGCGGCATTCTGCACCATACCATTAATGAACACCTGAGCCGGAGCCGCATGAGCGGCGATTTGCAGCGTAACCGTACCGTCTTCAGGTAGCTGGATATCCAGTACGCTGCCGTCCTGCCGCCAAATTACACCACCTGTGACCGCCTGGTTCGCGCTGACCAGAACCTTGCCGTCTTGGGTTATCTGCTTGGCGTTAATAAACATCAAACCCGATTCGCCGGCACCTTGCCATATGGTCAGGCCAACGCCGTCGGTTTGATATCCATAGAAAGCCGGCGCTGCTTCCCCATCTCTAAACCCAAGCAAGTATTGGACGCCGTCCATGGTCAGTTCGGCGGCGTAGCCATTGGTTGCGGCAATCGCCTTGACCTCCGGAGCCGGCGTACCGACGGCCTTGGCCGGGCGGGGGACCAATATGGTAAAGAAGCGTCCGACACCATCGGGAGACTGCGCCTTCACCGTCAGGTGCCACTGATTCGGCTTTCCCGCCTCGCGATCTTCCGGCGGTACCGTAAACTGATCGGTCTTGCTGAACTCTAGTTGCTTAGGTGTTACGAAGTATGCCCACATCTCTGCGGAATCCGCCGGCACCCGTACTCTATTACGTTTGGCATCGATTTCCATCTCTTTCTCCGTATGGAGCAGCCAATCGTAGGTAGCGGTTCCGCGGGTGGCCACCTCATCAAAGATGGCGATAATATTGGGCTTTATGAACCACATATGGCGAATGAACTCGTTCAGTCTGCCCATGTAGGCCTGGGCGGCGTCTCCCGCCACGTAGTCGAACTGGGAACCA
>DUQB01000050.1 GCA_012838035.1 Bacillota bacterium
CCGTTGGTATCCATCCGCAACGGACCAAAGTTGTCGTTATACTTGCCATACAAGCCGCCGACACGAAGGGACGTACCCGCAAACGCCGCTGTGGAACACAATAGTAACGTAACTAGTGCTCCTGCCAGCTTGCTAGTTTCTTTGTCGGAGTAGCAGGAGTTTGAAATTTCCGCGCGAATTGTGCATCAAATGCACAACGAGGTGGACGCGGTGAATAGGCTCTACAACATGGATCACAACACACATGACATCCTTCGCAAGATAGCCAAACGTGGGCGGGACGGCGTTGCTCGAACTCGCGCTCAGGTACTATCGCAAGTAGCCCGCGGACAACAATTGCAGCAAGCGGCCGATTATGCCAAGGTCTCAGTTCAATATGCTCGTGAAATAGTACGTGAGTTTAATGCCCGGGGATTGGCGTCTCTTCCTCCCCGACACGGCGGAGGAGCTCCGGCGATTCTGTCCAGGGAAGAGCATGAAGCGCTCGCGGTGTTCGTTCGCAAAAGTCCTAAAGAGCTTGGTTTACCATGGACCACGTGGTCCGTCGACAAGATCCGTGAAGCAGCCGTTCAACATCAAGTCATTCCACCGGTTTGCAGAGAGACGGTGCGTCAAGCGCTCCGGCAGAACGGAATTAGTTATCAGCGGAATCGAACCTGGAAGCACTCGGACGATCCGCAGTTTGACGAGAAGTGGACAAGGATTCGGGAGTTGTACGCTAAAGCTCCGAAACGGAGCGCCGTCATCTGTTTCGATGAGTTTGGTCCGTTGGAGTGTCGGCCCTACCTTGGACGCACCTGGGCTGAGCAGACAAAGGTGCCACGGTTGCCGGCGACTTATCATCGGCCGCACGGCGTACGTCATTTATTGGCGTTTTACGACGTACATAACGATGTAATGCATGGCTTTTTCTACGACCGCAAGCGCGGCGAAGAGTTCCTGGACTTCCTTAAAAAGCTGCGTACGATGTATCCGCATTGGATGCATCTATACGTCATATTGGACAACTTCTCGCCGCATCTTCGTCGGGATATTAAATCATGGGTGGAAAGAAACAGGATCCATTTGGTATATACGGCGACCAACGCATCATGGATGAATCGGATCGAGGCTGAGTTTACCCCATTGCGCAAGTTTGCGTTGGAGGGCACGTTCCCGGAAACCCATGAAGTGTTGGAACGACAGATCCTTGACTACCTCGCATGGCGCAACAGTCATAAACGGGAGGAGAAGCTCAAGAAACTGCGCTCTCGCTATGCAGGCAGGTTGTTAAGGCCAGAAAGACGAAGTAAAGCTCACTCGAGAACGGGAGTGAGCGTACGTGCATGCTGAGCTTGACCGAAACGTCGGCCCGAAACTACAGCGTTTAGTGCGACAAGGTGGTAATGAGAACACTGCCGTCCGAGCTGAGTTGCTGCTGCGATCCGGCCTGGGCTGCGACGTTGAACAATTGGCTGCCGATTACGAGATGGATGCGATTGAAATCCGTGCTCTCATAGTGGACTTCAACATACGTCGGATGAGAGCGCTCTCCAGAAAGCGGCCCGTCATTTTCACCCAAACCATGACCGATGAGGATCGAGCCGTCATCGATGAGTTGATCAGACTCACGCCGGAGGCCTTTGGTTTCCCGGATATGCGTTGGTTGGCTGACGAGCTTATTTCATTTGTCAAGGAACACGGACTTGTAAAGGGCATTGATAGGGAATATATCACTGCCAGGTTGAGGGAGCATCGTCACCGGAATTCTTTTAGATTTAAGTAGACTGACAACGAACCTTGCAACCTGGTAGGAGCACTAGCTGCGGATTTCTAGGTAGTGCCTCAAGTGTTCAGGTTTTGATTGCCTTGATGTGCGAGCCCAATTTCTTGTGGCCACCGTGCCGGATAAACCGGCTGCGCATATCACGGCGTGATCAATTGAATTAGATTACATACCACCTATCAAGATTTGGACACTAAATCTGTACCACAGGGTGTGTATCCAGTAATGCTTCTAGCTGGGATTAACTTGTACAAATATACCAATCACCTTAACTAGCTGCGGATTTGTAGGTGGTGCCTCAAGTGTTCAGGTTTTGATTGCCTTGATGTACGAGCCCGACTTCTTGTGGCCACCGTGCTGAATAAACCGGCTGCGCATATCTTGATGTGACCAACTGAATTAGATTACATACCACCTATCAAAGACTGGACACTAAATTTGTACCACCGGGCGTGTTTCCAGCGCCGCCTCTAGCTGGGATTAACTTGTACAAATATACCTACCACCAACACCAGCTGCGGATTTGTAGGTGTCACCTCAAGTGTTCAGGTTTTGATTGCCTTGATGTGCGAGCCCAATTTCTTGTGGCCACCGTGCCGGATAAACCGGCAGCATACATCTTGATATGTCCAACCAGGTCTAATTAAACCCTGTTGAATACAACTAGATGCGGACACAGGAAGGAGGTTGGTTGCCGTACAATCTATACAGGTAATCTAGTGATCGAGGTGTCGTTTTTGGAATTAGATATCAAGGGTTGCAGTTTCTTCTGTTCTTGGAGTGGCGGGAAAGACTCATGTCTTGCATTGTATCGGGCGCTAGATAACGGTGGGGTTCCATTTACGCTGTTCACTGTGATGAACCAGGTCAGCGAACGATCACATTCGCATGCGCTACCGATATCCGTATTGAGAAGGCAGGCAGAGGCGTTACAGATTCCCCTGCGTGTACGATTTGCTTCTTGGGAGACGTATGAAGCAGAATTCATCGCAGAACTGCGCCGACTGAAAGCAGACGGCGTCGCTGTAGGCGTATTTGGCGACATCGATATCGCAGATCATCGGCTTTGGGAAGAAAAGGTGTGCAAGGCAGCAGATATGGATGCGTATCTACCGCTGTGGCAGGAATCACGCCTGCAATTGGTCGAGGAGTTCATTAACCTGGGGTTTATTGCCCATATCGTGACTGTGAAGGACTCCGTGCTCGATGAAAGTTACCTGGGGAGAGTGCTGGACCACCAACTTGTTCAGGATCTACTGAGCAAAAAGGTTGATCCGGCGGGCGAAGCAGGTGAGTTTCACACGGTAGTAACTGCGGGTCCCGTTTTTCACCATACAGTTGAGGTCACATTTGGTCCGATTGTGAAGAGGGCCGGCTACTCCTTTCTTACCTGCAGTTGAGGGAGAAGTGCCTATTTGAGCACCAGTTAGTCAGCTCGGCTTCTAGGAGAGAATAGACAGCTTTACCCGGACAGTATACCGCTGCGGCAAAACAGACTTGCTTGCCGCAAAAAGCGACATAGGTAGCTCGAGTCCTGATCACCAGAGCTACCTATACCGTCTATAACGGAAAAAGCAAGGGCTCATTCAGGTGCACCTATGGTGCACACACGATGAACTAATCACCAAGCCTAGGACTTTACGTTTTCAAAAAACATTTCAGATAACAGCCTGAGGATGGTCCGGATCTACGAGATCCGCCGCTTTAGCATTGGCTTCAATTTGAGCAACGCTTTTACACCCCGGTATAACACAGGTGACTGCCGGATGTCGCAAACACCAAGCTAAAGCCCATGCAGCCATGTTGACTCCTTCGGGTACTTCGTTCTTCTTGATCTCATCAACCGCTCGTAATCGAGTTTGTATCTCTTCCGAATTACGGGCAGCCCGGACATCCTGTCCAGTGAATGTATCACCGGGCTTGTACTGGCCGCTGAGGAAACCGCTCGCCAACGGTACCCGCGCCAACACGCCGAGTTGTTGCTCAATGCAGGAGGGAAAGACATTCTCTTCCGGCTGACGATCAAGACGGTTATACACCACTTGTATGGTATCGGCACCCACACGGGTTGCCGCAGCCGTCTGGCGGATGTTCTGGTTGTTTCTGATGGAAATGCCGAGGTACCGCACCTTCCCGGCTCGCACTTGTTCATGCAGCATCTCCCACAGGTCATCACGATCAAATACCTTGTCGCTGGGAGAATGGAACTGATAGATGTCGATGTAATCGGTTTGTAGCGCCCTAAGCGAAGCTTCCAGTTGCTCTCTGACCTCACTGATGCTCCAGTGGTCGCTACGTTTTAAATGCCCGCGAAAACGGTGCCCAAACTTCGTGGCCACAACCCATTTTGTCCGTTCATTTTTAATGTGTTGCCCGATCAACTGTTCCGATAGATGATCGCCATAACATTCGGCCGTATCGATGAGATTAATACCCAAGTCTTGCGCCCTGCCCAGGATAGCGCTTACCTCGGCAGACGTGAAATTTTTGCCCCACTCGCCACCAAATTGCCAGGTGCCGATACCGATCACGGAAACGGTTAAACCTGTTTTCCCCAGCTTGCGATATAGTATGGCCGCTCACTCCCTACTAGTCTTTTCGCTTGGTACCGTCTGCGGAAATATCAATGCTACATATCAGGAGATTGTACGTTGGTCCAACCTTTCCTCCTTGGCAACCGACAGGGATTGAAAGGAGCACGTCAATCCAAAAAAGTGACGCTACACGAATAACGTGCAGCGTCACAAGCAGCAAACATATGCCTTCCTTAGAACTTCACATCAAGCTGGAATTCCTTCATCCCTACTGGTATGGTGATGACATTGTTAAACACTGCACCTGAGGTATCTGTTATCTTAACCGTGTGCGTACCTGGGGTAACGTACTCTTTGATCGAGCTTCTGCCTACATACACACCGTCCAAGTAAATAGCCAGGTTGCGGTTGACTTTTACCTCCAGGAGAGTGCGCGGCGCCTCAACAATGACCTGTACGGTAGTGGTTGCCGTAGCGCCTTGGTTATCTTCCACCGTCAGCCGTACCGTATAGGTCCCGGCCGAGGCGAAGGTCCAACGGATAGTGTCGCTGGTGCCGTCGGTCCGACCGTCGTTATTGATATCCCATCGGTAGTAACGGATGCTGCCGTCAGGGTCGTATGAGCTTCGTCCGGAGAAGGTGATGGAGGAGCCGACGACCACTCGTGTTTCACTGGCGTCGATCCGTGCTACCGGCGGACTGTTCCTGGGTGGTATGGGAGTCACATAACGGTTCTCCAAACGGAACTGGGCCCAACCAAATGCCGACCATGAGGTGTTCTGCTTGATCCACTTCTGCAATTCGCTTAACAGCAGACTGGGTGAACCGATCACCGGGAATTCGCCGCCGCGGTCAGCCAGGGTATCGAAGTAGCTGATCCTGTCGGATGATGCAATCATCATCAGGTACTCGGTACCGGGCGGACCGGAAACCGGATAGACATACTTGTTATTGCGCGGCAGCGTGTACGTGCCACTGTTAAACCGAGCGTTTGTATCGTAGGTATTAGGGAATATGAGCCGGATGACCCCTTGTACGTCTACATTGAGAATGTAAACATAGGCAGTGCGCGGTACCGTAAAACTGATGCGCACGTGATCACCGCTGTAATACGATGAACGGTCGGTCCAAATTGACAACGGCGTAGGTTCAACCGTTACGCCTTGCACGGTCATACCCCGTGAGGCGCCGGATGTCGATTGCCCAGCTTTTGCTTGTTCGTCAAAGAGCGCTTGCACTTCCTTGACGATGTCGCTTTGGCTGGTCGACTCATTTTGCTGTGGTGCTGAAGTTGACGGTGTTTGTGACGAACCGCCGCCTCCAAAAATGATATCAAAGAAGCTGTCTGCAGCTTGCACGGTTGCAATACTGCTGATAAACAACAGGCTTAATGTTAATAACAGGCTAAGCCGCTGCGCAGTAGCCTTTGTATTGACTCGATTAATCATATTTACCATCCCTCTCTTGTCAGTACCTAATGAGTTCCCCTTTTCCCCTTTCAGTTATACATAGATACCGCCGGGATCGACGCGTTACCAAACTCGCGCGGCTTTCATTACGTTAATAATCGAAGCGATGCGCATAAAACGCATCGCTTCGGCATCCTACGCCTGATACTTAATTAAAGCTACACGACCGTCCGTCATTCTTGCAACCAACCCCATCTCCTCTTTCCCATTCCAGGGGGCGAGTTGCACCACGGGTTGTTCACAGGTGGTTCGACCACAGACGGCGCCGGCTCCATCTATCCACAACAGAGTGTTTTCTATGGCAACTATGCCGACGTGCAACTGAGGTAGCCACACACCCACCTTTATGGCGCCGTCAAGCGCGAGACGCCACCGTACTTCTCCCACTGCGTTGAAACGATAGACGTTGCCGCTGCGGCAGGTAACAAACAAGTCTTCAGAACCATCTGCCTGTACCTCCATGGGGTCAATGCTGCGTATTACATCACCTAAAGGCACGTCCCAAGCTATTTTACCTGAAGGCAGGTAGGCCGTGAGGTGACCGTCCCAGCCGCCGAATATACCCAACAGTCTTCCGGGCTCATTCTCATCCATGAGCATGCGGCAGGTGTTGACGCAATAACATCCCGTTCCTGCTATGCCGCGCGCCCGGTACAGCGCCTTACCATCGGCTTTAATGCAGTGCCAAGACCAATATTCGCTGCCGGCTAATACCTCATCGAGACCGTCGCCGTCTACATCCGCGGCGCATGCTGTGGTGGCGGCATGAACGACCTCATAACGCCACAAGGGAGTGCCGGTGTGAGTATAGGCTTGAATGTGACAGCTTTCCGTAGCAATGATGACGCTTAAGGGTTCGGTGGGGTGTAGGCGACCACTGAACGCACATACTACGTTAGCCGGATGCCCCATGTGCGGCGGGAACTCTTGTTGCCAACACAGGTTTCCCTCTGCAGAAAGCAGTTCGACATGCCCTTGCGCTTCACCTACGATAACCATAGGTCGACCTGTTTGCTGCAAGTCGGCGCTGCCTAAAGCGGTTACCGCGGCTTGCGTCCTATGGCTCCACAGCAACTCCTGGTCTTTCAGCGCATAAACATGGCCGGCTTCAGTCCCGACGATGATCTCATCCACGCCATCGCCATCGATATCGCTGCAGGTCATGGCGGTGGCGTGCATTCTCTTGTCCTGCTGTAGGGCGTCGTTGGATAACAAGAAAGAGACAGGTACCTGCGGCGTCTCTGGGCGCGTTAACATGGGCAGGCTAGTCTGGCTATGCTTCGGCGCCACCTTATTCAGCGCCTCAACAACCGTGCGGTAAATGGCCTGCATGGTTGCGCTCTCATCGGTCGGCTGTTGCAGGTGATGGCGGATTGTCTGTTGCAAACCGGCAACAGAGAGTGCAGCATGTGATGTCGCCTCAAAGGGGTCGACCAGGATGTTCACGAGTAGAGTCCTCCGACCTTCTTCTAACACCAGGCGCGTGCGCTGTCGCAATACCTTGACGCAAGGACCCGCATAGGGATAGGTGTGCCAGTTGGTGCGCTCGTACTTTTCATCAAAGGTGACGCAGTTGAAATCTACCACCTCCGGGGCTAAACACGCAATGCGCAGCGATTCGTCACCTTGGGTTAACTCCCAAACGGCGTCCTTGTGGAGGTAAGCCTCGCCGACCGTTCGCCAGATGCAGCTTAAGACGAACTCGCCGGATTGATGCGCCGTGACCTCGTCTATAACCAGAAAGCCGATGGAGGGCAAACGTAATATGGCTCTACTCCATGTGGCTGGTTCACTAGTTAATGTGCTTCTTGCATACGCCGACTCTTTCCCATCGGCGGCTTGCTCCAGTTGCGCATATGCGGGGAAGATCAAAGCCTGACCGTTATACTCGACCAACAGGGTATTGTGGAAGTTGGCCGATACTTTGCCGTAGTCCGCATCAGCCAGCCAAATGCGTTTACGGCTGGTATAACGGATAATGGCATTGGCATCGCGATGGCCGTGGCTGCCGTTGTTCATCCCGTCATACAACAAATATGGGCTGTCTTCATCCAAGTCGGAGCGGAAAGAGATTTTGTCAAAGCCCGCTTCAAGCGGTATCTTGCCGCCTCCGTGGGTGTCGTAATAAGCGGGTTCGATGGGCACGACCTGCATGTTCCCCGTAACGGCGGCGGTCCCTTCACCCGGCAGCGGCAGATCGTACTGATACCCATTGAATTGGCTACTGCGCCGCGATTGCTCCAGGGCGTGTAGTTTTTTCTCCAGTAGCGGCCGATATGCGGAGTCATTGAGGATCCAAGCGGCCGGTCGCCAGAAGCTCATTTCGCTAAAGCTGCCGGACCACGAGGCGGTATCGCCGTAAGGTACCTGATAACCCAAGTTGTCCATACAAGTGATGCCTTGCGTAAGCATTTTCCGACAAACACCCGCGGTGAAGTACGCACGTGCCGGGCGCATCAAAGCGTACCGCAGAGCATGAGTAAAGGTGAGCCAAGCGTAGCTCTCGCAATCCTCGGTTCCCTTGGTTGTTTCTAATTGCGGGGCGAAGCATTCATCCGCCATACGTAGCCAGTCCGGCGCGGCCTCCAACCCATAGCAGCAACCGAACGTCAGTGCGCCATAGAGCAAACCCAGGGAAGCAAATGTGTAGTGGTTTTGCCGGGTACGCTGGACTGTGCGCGGCCGATGCGCACGAGCATGGGCTTCACTGTTTCCTACATAAGCTACCATGTGAGAGGCCATGTTGCAGCGGTCTTCGTCGTCGAACACGGGTGAATCGGCAATGGCTTGCCAACCTTGGATCACCGATACGGCGATGAAGTCGGCGTCGAATCCCCATGGGCCCCATTGATCGGGCTGCCAATGGTTCACCGCATCGACCAGCTGCTGGAACAGGTCTATATACAGCTGGGCGAATTTCTCATTACCGGTGATGAGATACTGCCATGACGCATGAGCTAGGGCCGGCATCATACCGAGGTGCGCCCGCGTATCGTATTTGTGTTTTGCCTCTTTCATAACGTTTCGGCAGTATGCGGCGTCCGGTTCCACCAGGGTATCGGGGTAGGCCGCCTTGAATTCCGGACCGAGTACGCTTTCATGAAGGTACGGTAAATAGACGTCATCGCCTACTTTGCGCAGCTGCCGCATGCCGGCGCGGCAAGCTCGCTCCAGGTCCGCGAGGTCGCTGACTCCGATGATGATGCGATTGCCACCCTCGCCCCAGGGGTCGCAAAGGGTGTGGAGGAAGTAACCTTCTTTCCCGGGGAAAGTGGTGTCGACCGGACATAAATAGGCTCTGTACAACGAAGCGATATACGGATTGGTTGAGAGGTTGCCGAGCAAGATGAGGTGTTTACCAGCAAGTTGTTGACGTATTTCTTCGGAGATAGGGTCAACCAGATGCTTCTCCACTGCGGGACTCTGTGCGGCCGGCAACATGCCGAAGCGAGCCAATGGATCCTCGCTCAGCATGGCGTAGGGGATGGCCGGCACAGTAACGACCGGTACGTTAATGCGACTCAGGGTATAAATCTGCGCTTGCAGCATATGCGCCGCATCACGGGCGGTTTCGCCTTGCGGACAGACGATAACCGCTTGGGCCTGACCATTCTGAACAACCGGAGTGGTTTGCTGCACAAAACGCGGCTTGGAAATGACAAGAGACGCTTGGTCCTGCAGTTCACTCCAAGCCCTTTTTGTTAAAGGCATTTTGGTCTACATCCCTTTCCTGTTCTGTTCGTGATTTTAGCGTAGAGTTCCGTTTGGTTTAAACCTGTGCGCAGTTCGGCATGCGTGTATGCTCCCTTCTTCTCCGTAGAAGGGAGAAACCTTGCCGACTGAGGCGTTTTTGTGTGATGGAATTTGCGGGAGGCGGATAGGAGCAGTGGCAAGTTACAGCAAGGCGTAGGGTTATCGCCGACACCTTGCTGCAGCTTGATCTTGCTTCGGACGCTTATCGTGCGGTTTGGTATTGTTGCCACCGGATGTGGTTGATCACGGAGTTAATCTCCATATAGTCATTCAGAGCTTCATCGGAGCCGCGCCGCAATATGCTCCTCCTGATGCGTTTTAACTGTTCAATGTCATCCGGCGTAGCGGATGCGGCGAGGATATCGACTACATCACTCAAATGATAACCTTGCGTTATTGCCAAATTGCTAAAAAGGATGTTTTTCAGCGTCGGGTTGCTGATCA